>NZ_JBVJGZ010000033.1:0-80898 GCF_055587025.1 Streptomyces sp. NPDC048600
CCCCCCCCCCCCCCCCCCCCCCCCCCCCCCCCCCCCCCCCCCCCCCCCCCCCCCCCCCCCCCCCCCCCCCCCCCCCCCCCCCCCCCCCCCCCCACGTCCGCGCGGGGCGGCCGGTGACAGCCGGAGCCTCAGCCCCGGGTCAGGCCCGTCACCAGTTCGTCCGCCGCGCGGTACGGGTCCAGCTCGCCCGCCACGATCCGCTCGGCGAGGCTGCTCAGCCGACGGTCGCCGTGCAGGTCTCCGATGCGTTCGCGAAGGGCGGTGACCGCGATCGTCTCCACCTCGTGGGAGGCACGGGCGAGGCGGCGCTCGGTGAGCACGCCGTGCTCCTCCATCCAGGCCCGGTGCTTCTCCAGGGCCTCGACCACCTCGTCCACCCCCTCGCCGCGCGAGGCGACTGTCTTCACGATCGGGGGACGCCAGTCGCCCGGGGCCCGGGACTCGCCGAGCCCGAGCATGTGGTTCAGCTCGCGGGCCGTCGAGTCGGCGCCGTCCCGGTCTGCCTTGTTGACCACGTACACGTCGCCGATCTCCAGGATGCCCGCCTTGGCGGCCTGGATGCCGTCGCCCATGCCCGGGGCCAGCAGGACCATGCTGGTGTCGGCCTGGGAGGCGATCTCCACCTCCGACTGGCCCACCCCGACCGTCTCCACGAGCACCACGTCGCAGCCCGCCGCGTCCAGCACCCTGATCGCCTGCGGCGCCGCCCAGGCGAGCCCGCCGAGGTGCCCGCGGGTCGCCATGGAGCGGATGTAGACGCCGGGGTCGGAGGCGTGGTCGGACATCCGCACCCGGTCACCGAGCAGAGCCCCGCCGGAGAACGGCGAGGACGGGTCGACGGCCAGGACGCCGACCCGCCTGCCCTGCCTGCGGTACGCCGTCACCAGGGCCGAGGTCGACGTCGACTTGCCGACGCCCGGGGACCCGGTGAGACCCACGACGTAGGCGTTGCCGGTCAGCGGAGCGAGCGCCGCCATGACCTCCCTGAGCTGCGGGGACGCCCCCTCGACCAGGGAGATCAGCCGGGCCACGGCGCGTGGCCGGCCCTCCCTGGCCTGAGAAACCAGCGTGGCGACGTCCTGCATCACAGCTCCCGTTCTCCTCGTGTCGGGTACGACGGCGGCCGGTCAGGCCTTGGGCACCCGCACGATCAGCGCGTCGCCCTGGCCGCCGCCGCCGCACAGCGCCGCCGCGCCGACACCGCCGCCGCGCCGCTTCAGCTCCAGCGCCAGGTGCAGCACCAGCCGGGCGCCGGACATGCCGATGGGGTGGCCGAGGGCGATGGCACCGCCGTTGACGTTCACCTTGTCCGTGTCCACGCCGAGGTCCTTCATCGACTGCACGGCGACGGCGGCGAACGCCTCGTTGATCTCGATCAGGTCCAGGTCGGACGTCTCCAGGCCCTCCTTCTTCAGGGCGTGCAGGATCGCGTTCGACGGCTGCGACTGCAAAGAGGTGTCCGGGCCGGCCACGTTGCCGTGGGCGCCGATCTCGGCGATCCAGTCCAGACCCAGCTCCTGCGCCTTGGCCTTGCTCATCACGACCACGGCGGCGGCGCCGTCGGAGATCTGCGAGGCGGTGCCGGCGGTGATCGTGCCGTCCTTGGTGAAGGCCGGGCGCAGCTTGCCGAGCGACTCCGCGGTGGTCTCGGCGCGGATGCCCTCGTCCTTGCTGAAGACGACCGGCTCGCCCCTGCGCTGCGGGATCTCGATCGGCGTGATCTCCGCCTCGAAGACGCCGTTCTTCTGGGCGGCGGCGGCGCGCTGGTGCGACAGGGCGGCGATCTCGTCCTGCGCGGCGCGGCCGATACCGAGGCGGGTGTTGTGCTTCTCGGTGGACTCGCCCATCGGGATGTTCTCCCACGGGTCGGTCAGGCCGTCGTAGGCCATGGCGTCGAGCATCTCGACGGCGCCGTACTTGAAGCCGTCGCGGGACTTCGGCAGCAGGTGGGGGGCGTTGGTCATGGACTCCTGGCCGCCCGCGACCACGATGTCGAACTCGCCCGCGCGGATGAGCTGGTCGGCCAGCGCGATGGCGTCGAGGCCGGACAGGCACACCTTGTTGATGGTGAGCGCCGGGACGTTCATCGGGATGCCGGCCTTGACGGCGGCCTGGCGTGCCGGGATCTGCCCCGCCCCGGCCTGGAGCACCTGGCCCATGATCACGTACTGCACCTGGTCACCGCCGATGCCCGCGCGGTCCAGGGCCGCCTTGATCGCGAAGCCGCCCAGGTCGGCTCCGGAGAAGGTCTTCAGGGAGCCGAGCAGGCGGCCCATGGGCGTACGGGCGCCGGCGACGATGACCGAGGTGGCGCTGTTCGTTCCAGACATGAGGTGCGATCCCCTTTCAGCTGCACAAGCTGAGGAGTGAACGAGGGTTTACTCGAATGTACTGAGCCGGTGCTCCGCGCGTCATCGGGCCGTCGGTGTGATCGCGCGCACGTTGCGTAACCACCTTCGGAGCGCTCCACTGAATCCATGCTGACGCGAATCGACCACATCGGGATCGCCTGTTTCGACCTCGACAAGACCGTCGAGTTCTACCGGTCCACCTACGGCTTCGAGGTGTTCCACTCCGAGGTCAACGAGGAGCAGGGCGTGCGCGAGGCCATGCTCAAGATCAACGATACGTCCGACGGCGGAGCCTCGTACCTCCAGCTGCTGGAGCCCACCCGCGAGGACTCCACAGTCGCAAAGTGGCTCGCCAAGAACGGCGAGGGAGTCCACCACATCGCCTTCGGCACCGCGGACGTCGACGGGGACGCCGCCGACATCCGCGGCAAGGGTGTGCGGGTGCTCTACGACGAGCCCCGTATCGGCTCCATGGGGTCCCGGATCACCTTTCTCCACCCCAAGGACTGCGGCGGTGTTCTCACGGAACTGGTCACTTCGGCGGCCGTTGAGTCACCTGAGCACTGACCCTCGTACATATGGGCCGGTAGGGTTGGGTGCGGTCGCCCGGCTCCCGGGCGTCCACGTCCTGTCGTCGGAGACGGCGCCAGGACCGCCGGGGTCCGGGTTTCGGGGGACGAGCGCCGGGCAGCAGCCCATGCTCCGTTCGTTGATCTGACACCATTCCCCGGGGGCCCCGTTCGGCGGATGGGCGGGGCTCGTTTGGAGAGACTTGCGACCAGGGGACGGATGGGACCGCGCAGTGCGGGGCTACGAGAGCCAGGAGCGAGAGCCGGCGGCTGACGTCGACCACCTCTCTCGGTTCGAGGCCGAGATGAAGCGGCTGAAGACCGAGCGGGAAAAGGCGATCCAGCACGCCGAGGACCTCGGCTACCAGGTCGAGGTGCTGCGCGCCAAGCTGCACGAGGCGCGCCGCACCCTGATGACCAGGCCCGCCTACGACGGTGCGGACATCGGCTATCAGGCCGAGCAGCTGCTGCGCAACGCGCAGGTGCAGGCCGACCAGCTGCGCTCGGACGCCGAGCGCGAGCTGAGCCAGGCGCGGGCGCAGACCCAGCGCATCCTCCAGGAGCACGCCGAGCAGGCGGCCCGGCTCCAGGCCGAGCTGCACCAGGAGGCGGTGACCCGGCGCCAGCAGCTCGACCAGGAGCTGGCCGAGCGCCGCCAGACGGTCGAGGCGCACGTCAACGAGAACGTGGCCTGGGCCGAGCAGCTGCGTGCCCGCAGCGAGGGGCAGGCCCGGCGGCTGCTGGACGAGTCCCGCGCGGAGGCCGAGAAGGCCCTCGCGGCGGCCCGCACGGAGGCCGAGCGGCTGACCGGCGAGGCCGGCCGGCGGCTCCAGGCCGAGGCCGAGGCGGGGCGCTCGGAGGCCGAGCAGATCCTGCGCCGGGCCCGTACGGACGCCGAGCGGCTGCTGAACGCGGCTTCCACCCAGGCCCAGGAGGCCACCGACCACGCCGAGCAGCTGCGTTCGTCGACGGCGACGGAGTCGGACTCGGCCCGTCGGCAGTCCGCCGAGCTGAGCCGGGCCGCCGAGCAGCGGATGAGCGAGGCCGAGGAGGCGCTGCGCAAGGCGCAGACCGAGGCCGAGAAGCTGCTCACCGAGGCCAAGGAGTCCGCCGCCAAGGCGCTGGCCGGCGCCGAGGCCGCCAACGAGACCCGCACCCGCACCGCGAAGGAGCAGGTCGCCCGGCTGGTCAGCGAGGCCACCAAGGAGGCCGACACCACCCGGGAGGAGGCCGAGCAGCAGCTCGCCGACGCCCGCGCGGAGGCCGAGAAGATCGTCGCGGAGGCCTCCGAGAAGGCCCGCACGCTCACCGCCGAGGAGAGCGCGACCCAGCTGTCGAAGGCGGCCAGGACCGCCGAGGACGTGCTGAACAAGGCCTCGGAGGAGGCCAAGCAGACCACCCGCGCCGCCGCCGAGGAGGCCGAGCGCATCCGCCGTGAGGCCGAGGCGGAGGCGGACCGGCTGCGCGCCGAGGCGCACGGCATCGCCGAGCAGCTCAAGGGCGCGGCGAAGGACGACACCCAGGAGTACCGCGCCAAGACCGTCGAGCTCCAGGAGGAGGCGCGTCGGCTGCGCGGCGAGGCCGAGAACCTGCGCTCGGAGGCGGTCGGCGAGGGCGAGAAGATCCGCGCGGAGGCCCGCCGTGAGGCGGTCGCGCAGATCGAGGAGGCGGCCCGGTCCGCCGAGGAGCTGCTGTCGAAGGCGAAGGCCGACGCCGACGAGCTGCGCCGGATCGCGACCGCGGACAGCGAGAAGGTCCGCACCGAGGCGATCGAGCGGGCGACGAGCCTGCGCCGGCAGGCCGAGGAGACCCTGGAGCGCACCCGCGGGGAGGCCGACCGCCACCGCGAGGAGGTCGTGGAGCAGGCCGACGGCATCCGCGCGGACGCCGAGCGGGCCGCGCAGGAGCTGCGCGAGGAGACCGAGCGGGCGGTCGCGGCCCGGCAGGCGGAGGCCGCCGAGGACCTGACCCGCCAGCACACCGAGGCCGAGCAGCGTCTGGTCTCCGCCGAGCAGGCCCTCGGCGAAGCCCGGGAGGAATCCGAGCGCATCCGCCGCGAGGCCGCCGAGGAGACCGACCGGCTGCGGGCCGAGGCCGCCGAGCGCATCCGTACGCTCCAGCAGCAGGCCGAGACGGAGGCGGAGCGGCTGCGTGACGAGGCCGCCGCCGACGCGTCCGCCTCCCGCGCCGAGGGCGAGGCCGTGGCCGTACGGCTGCGCACGGAGGCCGCGACCGAGGCGGAGCGGATGCGGCAGGAGGCGCGGGACGGCGCCGACCGTATGCGCGCGGAGGCGCAGGCCGCCGCCGAGCGGCTGGGCACCGAGGCGTCGGAGACGCTGGCCGCCGCTCAGGAGGAGGCCGTCCGGCGCCGCCGTGAGGCGGAGGAGCTGCTGGGTTCGGCCCGGCAGGAGGCCGACCAGGAGCGCGAGCGGGCCCGCGAGCAGAGCGAGGAGCTGCTGGCGAGCGCGCGCAACCGCGTGGAGGAGGCCCAGACCGAGGCGACCCGTCTGGTCGAGGAGGCCGACCGGCGCTCGACCGAGATGGTGTCGGCCGCCGAGCAGCACGCCCAGCAGGTGCGGGAGTCGGTGACGGGCCTGCACGAGCAGGCGCAGGAGGAGATCACCGGGCTGCGTTCGGCCGCCGAGCACGCGGCGGACCGTACCCGCCGGGAGGCCGAGGAGGAGGCGGACCGGGTCCGTTCCGACGCCTACGCCGAGCGGGAGCGGGCCGGCGAGGACGCGAGCCGGGTGCGCCGCGAGGCGTCCGAGGAGGCGGCGGCCGCCAAGGCGCTCGCCGAGCGGACGATGGCGGACGCGATGGCCGAGTCCGAGCGGGTGCGCTCGGACGCCTCCGAGCACGCCCAGCGGGTGCGCACGGAGGCCTCGGACACCATCGCGCAGGCCGACCAGGACGCGGCGCGCACCCGGGCGGACGCCCGCGAGGACGCCAACCGCATCCGCTCGGACGCGGCGACGCAGGCGGACACCCTCATCACCGAGGCCCGCAGCGAGGCGGAGCGGCTCACCACCGAGACGGTCGCGGAGACCGACCGGGTGCGTGCCGAGGCGCAGTCGGCCGCCGAGCAGCTGGTCTCGGAGGCGACCGGTGAGGCGGAGCGGCTGCGTGCCGGGGCCGCGGAGACGGTCGGTTCGGCGCAGCAGCACGCCGACCGGCTGCGCGCGGAGGCCGAGCGGCTGCGCGAGGACGCGGCCCGCGAGGCGGAGCGGCTCACCACGGCCGCGCGCCAGGAGGCCGAGCACATCCTGGACGAGGCGCGCCAGGACGCCAACAAGCGGCGTTCGGAGGCGGCCGAGCAGGTCGACACGCTGATCACGGAGACCGCGGCGGAGGCCGACAAGCTGCTGAACGAGGCGCAGCAGCAGGCGCTGAAGACGACCGCGGACGCCGAGTCGCAGGCCGACACGATGGTGGGCGCGGCGCGCAAGGAGGCGGACCGGATCGTCTCCGAGGCGACGATCGAGGGCAACTCCCGGGTGGAGCGTTCCCGTACGGACGCCGACGAGCTGCTGGTCGGCGCGCGCCGGGACGCGACGGCCATAAGGGAGCGCGCGGAGGAGCTGCGCGACCGCATCACGTCCGAGATCGAGGATCTGCACGAGCGGGCCCGCCGGGAGGCCGCGGAGACGATGAAGTCGACCGGCGACCGCTGTGACGCGCTGATCACGGCCGCCGAGGAGCAGCTGGAGAAGGCCAAGGCGAAGGCCAAGGACCTGATGTCGGAGGCGAGCTCCGAGGCGAGCAAGGTGCGTATCGCGGCGGTCCGCAAGGCCGAGGGTCTGCTGAAGGAGGCCGAGCAGAAGAAGGCCTCGCTGATCAAGGAGGCCGAGGAGCTGCGGGCCGAGGCGATCCGTGAGGCGCGGGCGACGGTCGAGGAGGGCAAGCGGGAGCTGGAGGTCCTGGTGCGCCGGCGCGAGGACATCCAGGCCGAGATCTCCCGGGTCCAGGACGTGCTGGAGGCGCTGGAGTCCTTCGAGGCGCCGTCCGCGGGCAAGGACGGGGGCGTCAAGGCGGGCGCGACGGTCGGGGCACCCCGTTCGGGTGCAAAGCCGTCGGACGGCTAGCCAGGCGGATGCGTTCCGGGGTGTTCTGGGGGCTTTGCCCCCAGACGTTCCCGGAGCTTTGCCCATGACTTGGCAAGCGATCCGGGGGTCAGCCACCCAAAAGGGGTGTCATTCTCCAGATCAAACACGCATCCGCTCGATGACACACCGTTCCGACCCCTAGGATTCCACCTATCACCTCACCGGTCTCATTCGACAGGAATCCCATGAGCGACACTTCCCCCTACGGCTTCGAGCTTGTGCGGCGTGGGTACGACCGCGCTCAGGTGGACGAACGTATCTCCAAGCTCGTCTCCGACCGTGACAGCGCTCTCTCCCGCATCACCGCTCTGGAAAAGCGCATCGAGGAGCTCCACCTCGAGACGCAGAACGCCCAGGCCCAGGTAACCGACGCCGAGCCGTCGTACGCCGGTCTCGGCGCGCGGGTCGAGAAGATCCTGCGCCTGGCCGAGGAAGAGGCCAAGGACCTGCGCGAGGAGGCCCGCCGCGCGGCCGAGCAGCACCGCGAGCTTGCCGAGTCGGCCGCCCAGCAGGTGCGCAACGACGCCGAGTCGTTCGCGGCCGAGCGCAAGTCCAAGGCCGAGGACGAGGGCGTCCGGATCGTCGAGAAGGCCCAGGGCGAGGCCGTCCAGCTGCGCTCCGAGGCGCAGAAGGACGCGCAGTCCAAGCGCGAGGAGGCCGACGCGCTCTTCGAGGAGACCCGCGCCAAGGCCGCGCAGGCCGCCGCCGACTTCGAGACGAACCTGGCCAAGCGCCGCGAGCAGTCGGAGCGCGACCTGGCCTCGCGTCAGGCGAAGGCCGAGAAGCGCCTCGCGGAGATCGAGCACCGTGCCGAGCAGCTGCGCCTGGAGGCGGAGAAGCTGCGCACGGACGCCGAGCGCCGCGCCCGCCAGACGGTGGAGACCGCCCAGCGCCAGGCCGAGGACATCGTGGCCGACGCCAACGCCAAGGCCGACCGTATCCGTTCGGAATCCGAGCGCGAGCTGGCCGCCCTGACCAACCGCCGCGACTCGATCAACGCGCAGCTGACGAACGTCCGCGAGATGCTCGCCACGCTGACCGGTGCCGCGGTGGCCGCCGCCGGCTCCCCGGCCGAGGACGAGCCGATCTCCCGCGGTGTCCCGGCGCAGCAGTCCCGGTAACCCTCCGGCAGCCCTTCGCCGAACAGCTGACGAGCCCTCTGTCACTCCGGTGGCAGAGGGCTTTGTCCCGTTCTAGCGTGGCCGCATGATCGAGCTCGAGGGTCTGACCAAGCGGTACGGAGAGAAGGTGGCGGTCAACAACCTCACCTTCACGGTCCGTCCGGGCATCGTCACGGGCTTCCTCGGCCCGAACGGCGCCGGGAAGTCCACGACCATGCGCATGATGCTCGGGCTCGACCGGCCGACGGCCGGGGACGTGCGCATCGACGGCAGGCACTACAACCAGCTGACCGACCCGCTCAAGTACATCGGCGCCCTCCTCGACGCCAAGGCCGTGCACGGCGGCCGCAGCGCCTTCAACCATCTGCTGTGCCTGGCGCAGAGCAACGGCATCCATCGCGGCCGCGTGCACGAGGTGCTGGACACGGTGGGCCTGACCGCCGTCGCCCGCAAGAAGGCCAAGGGGTTCTCGCTCGGCATGGGGCAGCGCCTCGGCATCGCGGCCGCGCTGCTCGGCGACCCGCGGATCCTGATGTTCGACGAGCCGGTCAACGGGCTCGACCCCGAGGGCATCCACTGGATCCGCAATCTGATGAAGGCGCTGGCCGCGGAGGGCCGTACGGTCTTCGTCTCCTCGCACCTGATGAGCGAGATGGCGCTGACCGCCGACCACCTCGTCGTCATCGGACAGGGCCGGCTGCTCGCGGACACCTCCATGGCCGACTTCATCGCCCGCAACTCACGGACCTTCGTCCGGGTGCGCTCCCCGCAGCGCGAGCGGCTGCTCGACGTGCTGCACCGGGCCGGGATCACGGTGGTGGAGACGGGCAGCGGGGTGCTGGAGGTCGACGGCGGCAAGTCCGAGCGGATCGGTGAGCTGGCCGCGCAGAACCAGGTCGTGCTGCACGAGCTGAGCCCTCAGCAGGCCTCCCTGGAGGAGGCCTTCATGGCGCTGACGGCCGAGTCCGTCGAGTACCACGCGCACACCGACAGGCCTCCCGCGCAGGCGCCGCCGCCGGAGCGGCGGCCGCAGTGGGGCGAGAGCTGGAAGGAGGGCTGAGCATGGCGGCCACACAGGTCATCCGGTCGGAGTGGACCAAGATCCGCTCGGTGGCGTCCACGGTGTGGACGCTCTCCCTCTCCGTGGTGGTCACGATCGCGCTCGGCATGCTGATCTCGGCGCTGTCGAAGAGCGAGTTCGACAATCTGGACGCCCGTGAGCAGCTCGACTTCGACCCGACCTTCATCAGCTTCGCCGGGATGAGCCTCGGGCAGCTCGCGATGATCGTGTTCGGGGTGCTGGTGGTGTCCAACGAGTACAGCACCGGCATGATCCGGGTCTCGCTGTCCGCCGTGCCGCAGCGGGCGACCTTCCTGTTCAGCAAGGTGGCCGTGGCCGCCGTGCTGGCGCTGGCGGTCGGCATGGCGACCAGCTTCGCCACGTTCTTCCTCGGCCAGTCGATGCTGGGTTCGCTGAAGGCGTCGATCGGCGACTCGGGCGTGCTGCGGGCGGTCATCGGCGGCGGCCTCTACATGGCGCTGATCGCGATGTTCTCCATGGGGGTGGCCGCGATGCTGCGCTCCCCCATGCTCTCGCTCGGCATCCTGATGCCGTTCTTCTTCCTGATCTCCAACATCCTCGGCAACGTCGGCGCCACGAAGAAGATCGGCCGCTACCTCCCCGACCAGGCGGGCAGCCGGATCATGCAGGTGGTCCGCCCGGTCGACGACGACACGCCGTACGGACCCTGGGGCGGGCTCGGGATCATGGCGCTGTGGGTGGCCGCGGCCCTGATCGGCGGTTATGTGCTGCTGAAGCGGCGGGACGCGTGAGTCACACTCGAAAGGGTGCTCGTTTTTACCTCCTCTTGGAGGGAACCGTCAGCGCCTCGATATCCTCCTAACCCTTACGGGGGCGTGTGCCCCGCTGTCCTGAACCTCTCGATGGGTGCGGAGCATGATCGAGGCAGTCGGCCTGACGAAGCGCTACGGCGACAAGACCGCTGTGTACAACCTTTCCTTCCAGGTGCGGCCCGGGGCCGTCACCGGCTTCCTCGGGCCGAACGGCTCGGGCAAGTCGACCACGATGAGGATGATCCTCGGGCTGGACAACCCCACCTCGGGGCAGGTGACGATCGGCGGCTACCCGTACCGCAAGCTGCCGAACGCGCCGCGCCAGGTCGGCGCGCTGCTCGACGCCAAGGCCGTCCACGGCGGCCGCTCGGCCCGCAGCCATCTGCTCAGCCTCGCCCAGCTGTCCGGCATCCCGGCCCGCCGCGTCGACGAGGTGCTCGGTGTCGTCGGCCTCCAGGACGTCGCCCGCAAGCGCTCCAAGGGCTTCTCGCTCGGCATGGGCCAGCGTCTCGGCATCGCCGCCGCGCTGCTCGGCGACCCCCAGGTGCTGCTCTTCGACGAGCCGGTCAACGGCCTCGACCCCGAGGGCATCCTCTGGGTGCGCAACCTGATGAAGGCGCTGGCCGCGGAGGGCCGTACGGTCTTCGTCTCCTCGCACCTGATGAGCGAGATGGCGCTGACCGCCGACCACCTCATCGTGATCGGCCGCGGCCAGTTGCTCGCCGACATGGGCGTCAAGGACTTCATCGCGGCGAACTCCGCGGGCTTCGCGCGGGTGCGCACCCCGGACACCGAGCCGCAGCTGCGCGAGAAGCTGGGCTCCGCGCTGACCGAGGCGGGCGCGCACGTGCTGCCCGAGCAGGACGGCGCCCTGCGGGTCACCGGGCTGCCCCTGCCCCGCATCAGCGACATCGCGCACGACGCCGACGTACGGCTGTGGGAGCTGTCGCCGCACCAGGCCTCGCTGGAGGAGGCGTACATGCGGATGACGCAGGGCGCGGTGGACTACCGCTCCACCATCGACCAGAAGGCCGGCCTCCAGCAGCCCCTGCCGCCCGGCGCCCAGCCGCCCATGCCGGTGCCCGGCCAGGGCCAGCCCGGCTGGTACGCCCCGCCGCCGCCCCAGCAGGGCGGTGCGCCCTTCGCCGCGCCGCAGGGCGCGAACCCGTACCTCCAGGCGGCCCCGGGCGCGGCTCAGCCCGGCTTCGGCCAGCCGGTGCCGGGTGCGCCGGCGCCGCAGCCGTTCGCCGCGCCGCAGGCACCGGCCGCCGCTCCTCAGCCGCCCGCGTCCGCCCCCTCCGCCGCCCCGAACAAGCCCGAGGACGTCCGATGAGCACGCCCCAGCACCCGATGCCGCAGGCCGCGCCCGAGTGGCAGGCGCCGGCCGGTCCGCCGCACGCCGCGTACAGCTCGCCGATCCCCGTGGTGCGCACGCACCTCGGCCACGCCCTCGCCTCGGAGTGGACGAAGATCAAGTCGATCCGCTCCACGATGTGGACGCTGGGCGTCTTCCTCCTGCTGGTCGTCGGCATCGGCCTGCTGACCGGCCTGGTGGTGGCGTCCAACTCCGAGGACGCGGGCCTCGGTGACGAGAACCCGCTCGGCCTCGGCTTCTTCGGGCTGCTGCTCGGCAACATGTGCCTGATCACGCTGGGCGTGCTCACCACGGCCTCCGAGTACGGCACCGGCATGATCCGCACGACCATGACCGCCTGCCCCACCCGGGGCCGGGTCCTCGCGGCGAAGTCGCTGGTGTTCTTCGTGCTGGCGTTCGTGGTGACGCTGGTGGCCTCGGGCTTCGTCGCCCTGGTCCAGGTCGGCCTGGTCAGCGACGCGCGTGAGCCCACCGGCGCGGAGTGGTTCAAGGGAACCGTCGGCGTCTCGCTCTACCTGGCCCTGCTCGGCCTGCTGTCACTGCTGATCGGCTCGGTCATCCGGCACTCGGCGGGCGCCATCACGATCATGATCGCGGCGGTGCTCGCGCCGCTGGTGATCGCGCTGTTCATGTTCTCGTCCTCGCTGGAGGACGTGCGCCAGGCGCTGTTCGAGTACTCGATCCCGAACCAGCTGAGCGTCTTCTACTCCAACTCCCTCACCGAGACCGGCCCGTCGGGCTGGGACCCGCTGTGGATCATGCTGGTCGCGGTCGGCGTGGCCTTCGCGGGCGCCTACGCCCTGCTGGAGCGGCGGGACGTGTAACCCCGCCCGCCCTTCCCGCACTCGGACCGCCCGGGCCGTGCGGGAGACGTGACCTGCTAGAACCTGGGCGCGTTACGGGACCGCTGCACCGGCGTGGTGCGGCGGTCCCGCGCGTTCCAGCACGCCTTGTGCCAGTGCCGGCGGTCGTCCACGCCCGCGTGCGCGGGCCAGGCCACCACGTGCGGGACGCCGGAGGGGATCATCTGGTCGCAGCCGGGGCAGCGGTAGGTCTTGCCCTGCACGCTCGCGCCCGCCACGTGCCGCACCGTCCAGTCCTCGCCCTGCCAGTCCTCCGAGGACTCCCAGCCGCCGTAGCGGCCCGGCCGGTCGTCCTCGGCATTGCGGCCGGACGAGGATTCGCCACCCTTGGGTCGGTTGCGACGCGGGGACACAGAACACCTCACGGGGCTATACAGGAATCACGGTCCGTGTCCAGCGTACGCGGCATCAGGGAGGGCACCCGGCGGTCCGTGGGGCTCGCCCGTCCCCACCGGGACGGCCCATTCGGCAGACAATCCGCAAATTCATCCGTCAGGCCGTGTCCTCGGCACGTGTCGGACGGTTATGCCGGGTGGGGGAGCTCCGTGTCGGAGCCAAGGAAGCAGGAAGTTGCGATGCGCGTAGGAAGTTTCGTGCTGGCGGCCCAGTTCCCGGGACAGGGCCAGGGGGAGGCACTGCACCGGGCGGTGCGCACTGCGGAGGTCACGGAGGAGGCCGGGCTGGACGCGGTCTGGCTGGCGGAGCACCACTTCGTGCCGTACGGCACCTGCCCGTCCGCGGTCACGCTGGCCGCGCTGCTGCTGGGCCGCACCCACCGGATCCGGGTGGGCACCGCGGTGTCCGTCCTGCCCACCACCCACCCCGTGACGCTCGGCGAGCAGGCCGCGCTGCTGCACCTGACGAGCGGCGGCCGCTTCTCGCTGGGCGTGGGCCGGGGCGGGCCGTGGGTGGACCTGGAGGTGTTCGGCACCGGCCTGGACGCGTACGAGAAGGGGTTCCCGGAATCACTCGATCTGCTGGTGCGCTGGCTGCGCGAGGCGCGGGTGTCGGCGGCCGGGGAGCGCTTCGCGTTCCGTGAAGTCCCGGTCGTGCCAAGGCCGTCGGAGTCCCTGACGGACGCCGCCGGTCCGGAGACGCTGGTCGCCTGCACCTCCCCCGCGTCCGTCCGGCTGGCAGCCGAGCGCGGGCTGCCGATGCTGCTGGGCATGCACATCGGGGACGAGGAGAAGGCCGAGATGACCGCGCAGTGGCGCCTGCACGCCCGCGCGGCCGGCCGCCCCGCCGAGGAGATCCGGGACCCGGGCCATGTGTCCGCCGGGGTCTGCCAGATCGCCGACCGGCGTACGGACGCGGCCGAGGTGCTGCTGAAGGCGATGCCGGGCTGGCTCAGGCAGGGGCTCGACGCGCATGTCACGGTCGACGGCCGCGAACGCCGGATGCGCGATCCCCTGGCGTACACCGAACTGCTCTGCGGGCTGCACCCGGTGGGCACCCCGCGGCTCTGCGCGGACCGGCTCGCCGCGACGGCGGAGCGCACCGGGGTCTCCCGCTTCGCCCTGCTCGTCGAGGGCTCGGGCGACCTCGCGGCCACGGAGGAGAACGTACGGCGGCTCGGCGCGGAGGTCCTGCCACAGCTGCGCTGAACCGCCGTGTCCCACGGGCTGCTTGCCGCCCCGGCCGAACTGCACCTCCCCCCGTACGGAGCGGCAAGCGAGTCGTTCAACGCCTCAGCAGTCCCGCAGCTCCGGGGACTGGTTCAGCAACTGACTGCGGACCGAGGTGAAGCGGGCCAGCGTCTGGTCGACGGAGGTGTCCATCGGGAACACCGCCACCCGGTGGCAGTTCTGGAAGGCCAGTCGCACCCCGAAGTGCCGTTGCAGCGCACCGCGTATGGCGTCACTCGCCAGCGCACGCAACAGCTGACCGCGTGCCTGCTCGTCCGGCGGGGGCGTCTGGTTGTCGGCGAACTGGCCGCCGTCCACCTTCAGCTGGGCCACCAGGGAGCTGATCATCTCCCATGCGTAGGGCAGGGAGGTCCGGACGCAGTCGACGAAGGCTGCTTCGTCGACCTCGCCTCGCTCGGCCTGTTCGAGTAGGGCCGGTGAGACGTCGAGCGACATGGGTTCTCCTCTCGCACCCCCGCGACGCAGGGGTTGCCGGACAGAAAAGGAAGGTCGCGAATTCCGACACGCTGCGTACACACATCGCAACCTCCCGTTTAATACGGTAGGCAACAGACGGTGACGGCACCAGGAGAATGCGCACATAGGGAACCCCGGGCCCGCGCACAATCGGCCACTACCGAACAGGACCGTTCTGGATCAAAAGGGGCGGCACCCTGAGCGACGGCTGGGGGCGGTGGTGGGCGACGGACGGGCGAATCGCGTCCACCCCCGGCCGTCGAGTAGCGTTGCGGACCATGCGTCTCGTCATTGCCCGGTGTTCCGTCGACTACGCCGGCCGGCTCACCGCTCACCTGCCCTCGGCGCCCCGTCTGATCCTGGTCAAGGCGGACGGGAGCGTCTCGATCCACGCCGACGACCGGGCCTACAAGCCCCTCAACTGGATGTCGCCGCCGTGCACTCTGAAGGAGGGCACGGGCGACGAGGAGGGCGTGTGGACCGTCGTCAACAAGGCGGGCGAGAAACTGATCATCACGATGGAGGAAGTCCTCCACGACTCCTCCCACGAACTGGGCGTGGACCCCGGCCTGATCAAGGACGGCGTGGAAGCGCACCTCCAGGAACTGCTCGCCGACCGCATCGAGACGCTGGGCGACGGCTACACGCTGATCCGGCGCGAGTACATGACGGCGATCGGACCGGTCGACATCCTGTGCCGTGACGCCGAGGGGCAGACCGTCGCGGTCGAGATCAAGCGCCGGGGCGAGATCGACGGCGTCGAGCAACTGACCCGCTATCTGGAGCTGTTGAACCGCGACCCGCATCTCGCGCCGGTCCGTGGTGTCTTCGCCGCCCAGGAGATCAAGCCCCAGGCCCGCGTCCTCGCCACCGACCGCGGCATCGGCTGCCAGGTCCTGGACTACGACGCGATGCGCGGCATCGAGGACGACAAGCTGCGGCTGTTCTGATCCGGCCGCCTTCGCGCGTACGGCACCGCACCGCGCTCAGGGCCGGGTTCCCCACGGGGAGCCCGGCCCTGACGCGTACCGCTGTGGGTCAGAGGATGTCGGCCGGGCCCGCGCTCTCCCGGCCCGTCTCCGAGGTGCTGGCCGAGGCCGTCGCCGAGCCGCTCGCCGAGTTGCTCGTGGTCGGCGAGCCCGAGGGCGACCCGCTCGGGGTTCCCGAGGGTGTGCCGCTCGGCGTCCCGGACGGTGTCGCCGACGGGGACGAGGGCCTCGTCGGTGAGGTGGAGGGACGGCTCGTCGGCTTCTTGGTCGGCGACTGCGTGGGCGAGGCGGACGGCCGGGGCGTCCCGCCGCCGGTGCCGCTCGGGGTGGGCACGGGAGCGTTCTGCACGGGAACCGTGGCCGGGTCGTCCGGGGTGCCCTCGGGGCTGGGGCCGGTCGGGCGGCTGGTGGCGGTGCCGGTGTCGCCGCCGGTCTCGGGGGCCTCGTCGGAGCCCAGGCTGTCCTCGCCCTGGTCCTGGCTGACCGAGGGGTTCACCCCCACCCGGTCCGAGGGGTCGGCGTCGTGGCCGGACGTGGCGCCCAGGGTCACCACCGTGCCCAGCACCGCGACGAGCAGCGCGCCCGCGCCCGTCGCCGCCAGGTTGCGCCGGGCCAGCCCGAGCAGCCCGCCCCGGGCGGCGCGGGGCGGGGCGGAGCTCTCCGGGTCCCGCCGCGTCGCCGGCCCGGAGGTGTCGTCGTCGGAGCGCCGCAGCGAGGGGAACGGCATGAGCGCCGGCGCGGCACCGGCCGCGCCCGCCGCCTCGTCCTTGCGGGTCTCGGGCAGTTCGGCCAGGAGGGCGAGCGGCAGGCCCAGCCCCGGGGTCGTGCCGGAGCGGTCGTCCACCAGGGCGAGCGCCCTGCGGCCGGCGACCGTGCCGCGCTTGTCGGCGAGGGCGCCGCGCAGGCCGATGGACGCCTCCAGTTCGGCGCGGGCGCGGTCGAGCTGTCCGCCGCACAGCGCGAGGACGCCGAGCTCGTGGTGGAAGTAGGCCTGTTCGGACACGGCACCGGCCAGCCGGGCGGCCTCGGCGCCGCCCCGCAGCGCCCGCTCCCAGGCGCTCCAGTCGAGGCCCGTGGCGAACGCGGGCGCCGCCGCGCGGGCCAGCTGTACGGCCGGGCTCTCCTCGTCCTCGGGCGGCACGGTGGTCACCGGCACCAGCGCGGTGAGCGCGCTGAGCACGGCGTCGGCCTCGGCGCACACGCGCTCGGGGGTGACCGAGGGGTGCCCGGCCCACCAGGCGTAGTGCTGGGCGGCGGCCAGGGCGCGGGTGTCGGCCTCGTCGCCGTATCCGGCGGACTCCAGCTGGGTCAGCACACCGGCGGCGAGCCGGTAGCGGGCGCCGACCGGGGTGACCAGGGCGCAGCCGAGGAGTTCGCCGAGGGCGGCGTCGGCGTGGGTGTCGCCCACCAGGGCGGGCAGATGCGCCTGGTGCGGGACCTCGCCGCCGAGGGCGACGGCGAAGCGCAGGGCGGCGCGGGCGGAGGAGCTGAGCCGGGAGGCGAGGAGAGCGGCGGGCGCGGCTCCCTCGGCGAGGGAGGGCAGGGGCACCTCGTCGGCGGGCTCGTCGGCGGGGGCCGGGGTGTCCTCCACGGGGACGTCGGGCTCGAAGACGCCGTACTCGTCGAGGGCGTCGGCCCCGGCGCGCAGCCGGTCGCGCTGCCGCAGCAGGGCGCCGGCCTGGACGAACCTGAGGGGCAGGCCCTCGGACTCGAACCACAGGTCGCCGGCCCAGTTGGCCTCGTCCTCGGAGAGCGTGCGGCCGACGGCGGACTCCAGCAGCTTCAGTCCGCCCGCGCGGTCGAGGCCGTCGAGAAGGACCTCGTCGAAGTCGGCCTCGACGGAGGGCGCGGGCACGTCGGGCGTGGCGGCGACCAGGAAGGCGCACTCGGGGGTGGCGTCCAGCAGCGCGTCGAGGGCGGCGCCGCCGAACTCCAGGTCGTCCACGACGACGACGGCGCCGATCTCGCCGACGCGGTCGAGCAGTTCGTCGCCTTCCGGGCGGTGCTCGGGCGCGCGGTGGACGGCGTGGAAGAGGTCGTGCAGCAGGTCGTCGGCGGTGCGGTGGAAGCCGCTGAGGCGGACCACGCCGTCGGGGGCGAGGTCGGCGCTGTCGCGGGCGACGAGGTCGAGCAGGCGGGTGCGGCCGGATCCGGAGGCGCCGGTCAGCCGTATGGAGCGGCCCCGGGCGAGGAGCCGTACGAGGCGCTCGTGCTCGTCCTGGCGGCCCAGCAGCGGCACTTCGGGGCGGGCCGGGCCGGCCGGGACCGGCGGTGCGGCGGCGCGGGCGGTCTCGGCGCGCTCGTCGGCGTCGAGCTTCTCGGGGCGGGCGGGGCGCCGGGCGGGCGGGCAGACCTCGATCTCGCTGCCGTCGACAGGGTTGACGGTGAGCAGGAACTCGCCGGAGACGAGTTCGGTCATGCGGGCCTGAGGGGGCGTGTGCTGGCCGAGTTCGGGCGCGATGGCGTCCCTGGGCGGGCGCTGGCGCGGCGGCTGGGCCGTGCCGCCCTCGAAGGCGTTCGGGCGGGAGGCACGTCCGTCGTCGTGGCCGTGGTCCTCGGGTCCCCGGGTGGTCGGGTCCATAGGTTCAAGCCCCCCAAAAGCGTGGTGTGGCGGTAGCCCCTCCCGGCCTTGCTGCACGCTGCGCTGTCGCTTCTGGTCCGGTACCCGCCGATGGGTTTCAGGCGGCGGGCAGACGAACCGTAAACCTTCGATCCGGTTCTACGACAGCCCGGGGTGCCGGCCCGTCCGAGACGTCATGGTCTCGTGATGATTGGGCGCGTCGGGCGATTCGACGCCTCGCGTCCGGTCCTGGTCACCGCCCGTATCGGGGGTCACACCCGGGGCAGCGACTCCACCCCGAGGCCGCCCTCGATGGCCAGAATCCGGTGCAGCCGGGTGGCCACGAGCAGGCGCTGCATCTGCGGCGGCACGTCGCGCAGCACCAGGCGGCGGCCGCAGCGGCCGGCGCGCCGGTGGGCGCCCATGATCACGCCGAGCCCGGTGGCGTCCCAGGAGTCCAGCTCCGACAGGTCGAGGACCAGGTCCCCGGCTCCGTCGTCGACGGCCGAGTGCAGGACCGTACGGGCGTCCGCGGCACTGCGAACGTCGAGGCGGCCCCCGACGACCACCTCGGCGTGGTCGCCCCTGATGTACATAAGTGCTCCTGTGCGTGCGTCTCGTGCTCCGCGATGCGATGAGTGTGGTGCCGTGCTGTACGAGCTACGGTTGCAACCTCTGACGGTGTTGAGGCGTCAGAGGTTGCCGTCCGTAAGCGAACCGATACCGAATTCACCCCTTGGTGTGACACCTGTGGGGCGTGTGCGGTTCTCAGTGCTTGTAGAAGCCCTGCCCGCTCTTGCGGCCGATGTCACCGGCGTCCACCATCCGGCGCATCAGCTCCGGCGGGGCGAACTTCTCGTCCTGGGTCTCGGTGTAGATGTTGCCGGTGGCGTGCAGCAGGATGTCGACGCCGGTGAGGTCCGCGGTGGCCAGCGGGCCCATGGCGTGGCCGAAGCCCAGCTTGCAGGCCAGGTCGATGTCCTCGGCGGTGGCGACGCCCGACTCGTAGAGCTTGGTGGCCTCCACCACGAGGGCGGAGATCAGCCGGGTGGTCACGAAGCCGGCCACGTCACGGTTGACGACGATGCAGGTCTTGCCGACGTTCTCGGCGAACTCCCGCGCGGTGGCGAGCGCCTCGTCGCTGGTCTTGTAGCCGCGCACCAGCTCGACGAGCTGCATCATCGGCACCGGCGAGAAGAAGTGCACGCCGACGACGCGCTCGGGGCGCTCGGTGACGGCCGCGATCTTGGTGATCGGGATGGCGGAGGTGTTGGAGGCGAGCACGGCCTCCGGGCGCACGATCTTGTCGAGCGCGCGGAAGATCTCGTGCTTGACCTCGAGCTTCTCGAAGACGGCCTCGACCACGATGTCGGCGTCAGCCGCCGCGTCCAGGTCGGTCGTCGAGGTGATCCGCCCGAGCGCCGCCTCGGCGTCGGCGGCGTCCAGCTTGCCCTTGCTCACGAACTTGTCGTACGACGCCTTGATGCCGTCCGTACCGCGCTTCAGCGCCTCGTCGGTGACATCGCGCAGGACGACGTCCCAACCCGCCTGCGCGGAGACCTGAGCGATGCCGGAACCCATGAGACCGGCCCCGATGACGGCAAGCTTCCGTGCCACTCCGACTCCCTTGTATGCATACACGCTGTTTACGTTTGCTCTCGGGCGGACACTAGCGGGCGTGAGCCGCTGTGTGACCGGTAAGTAACGCGCGTCACGTCTCATCTGACGGACATCACACCGGTGGGCGGCAGAAGGCGTAACTACCCTGATCCCATGGTCAATCTGACGCGCATCTACACCAGGACCGGCGACCGCGGCACCACCGCCCTCGGGGACATGAGCCGGGTCGCCAAGACCGATCTGAGGATCTCGGCGTACGCCGACACCAATGAGGCCAACGCGGTCATCGGGACGGCCGTCGCGCTGGGCGGTCTGGAGGAGGAGGTCGTCGCGGTCCTCACCCGGGTGCAGAACGACCTGTTCGACGTGGGTGCGGATCTGTCGACGCCCGTGGTGGAGAACCCGGAGTACCCGCCGCTGAGGGTCGAGCAGTTCTACATCGACAAGCTGGAGGCCGACTGCGACCGCTTCAACGAGCGGCTGGAGAAGCTGAGGTCGTTCATCCTGCCGGGCGGCACCCCGGGCGCGGCCCTGCTGCACCAGGCCTGCACGGTCGTACGGCGGGCCGAGCGTTCGACCTGGGCCGCGCTGGAGGTGCACGAGGAGGTCATGAACCCGCTCACGGCGACCTACCTCAACCGGCTCTCGGATCTGCTGTTCATCCTCGCGCGCACCGCGAACAAGGAGGTCGGGGACGTGCTGTGGGTGCCCGGCGGCGAGCGCTAGACGCTGGGCGCCGGGCCGGGCGCCAGGTGCTGGGCGCTGGGCCGGGCGGTTCTTCGGGTGCGGCGCCGTGGGGGCCGGGCGCGCAGTTCCCCGCGCCCCTGAGGCGGCGGTGGAGCTGCTGGGCGCGGCGGAGCCGCGTATCGGCACAGCCCCGCCGCCCCTAGAAGCGGCGGTCGGAGCCGGCGTGGTCCTGGACGGGTGAGGTCTTCTCGCGTTTCGGGAAGAGCGTGTAGCTCGTGGCGATGACCAGGTTGATGCCGATCACCCAGAGCATGCGCTGCTGCCAGGAGCGCAGCGAACTGGTGTCCCCGTCGCCTCCGACGTACCAGGCGGCGGCCTGGAGGAGGGCGAGGGCGACGACGGCCGCGAGGGTCCAGCGGCCGGCCACCCGCCACTCGTGGACCGCGCGGGCGGTGCCGTACTTCGGCGGCCGGGGCGGCGGAGGTCCGTCGGCGAAACGGTGGGCGAAGCGGGCGTCGGCCCACTTGACGGTGGCGTGGCCGAGACCGACCGTGAAGCCGATGTATACGGCGGCCAGGCCGTGCTTCCAGTCGGGCTCGGCGCCGTTCTTGAGGTCGACGGCGGTGACGGCGAGCAGCAGGATCTCCAGCAGCGGCTCGCACAGCAGCAGGGCCAGCCCGAGGCGCGGCATCCTCACCACGTAGCGCAGGGTCAGTCCCCCGGCCAGCAGCACCCAGAAGGCCACTTCACAGGCGACGATCAGTCCGACGATCACGGCTCGCTCCTCTCGGTCACCCTTCCAGGCTCCCGGCGGTCCGCGCGCCGCGCGTCGTCGGCGGAGAGGAACCCGCGCTACATCGAAAGATGCAGCCGGGGACCGTCCCCGGGGTGCACGCGTGCGGCCCGGCGGCGGTGTTGGATGAGGGCATGCTGTCCGCGCTCCCCCGCCCCCGCCGCTTCGATGTGCTCATCGCGCTGGCCGGGCTGCTGGGCGGTCTGCTGCTGTGGGGCCTGGGGCTGGGATCGCGGGCCGCGGACGAGCCGGTCGTGGTGTGGCCGGGCCGCTGGCCGATCCTGGTGCCGCTGGTGGTGATGGCGGGCTGCGAGCTGCTGCGGCGGACCGCGCCGCGCCAGGCCCTGCTGGTGGCGACGGTCGCGGTCTTCGCGGATCTGCTGACCCAGGGCAATCTGGTCACCGTCGTGATGTTCACGGACGTGATCTACGCGTCCGTGCTGTACGGCCCGCCCGCCGCGGCCCGCCGTGTCCCCCGGGTGACCGGCATCCTGTCGGTGGCCGGGATGGTGGTGCCGTACGCGATGTGGCGGGTGCCCGAGGCCCTGCTGATCGGCGTGGCCGTCGGTGTGGTGGCGTTCGCGCCCGCGGCCACGGGCCTGATCGTGCGCAACCACCGGGACGCCGCCGAGGCGGCCCGGCTGGCGGCCGAACGCACGGCGCTGCTGGCCGAGATGGACCGGGTGCAGGCGGTCACCGCCGAGCGCGCCCGGATGGCGCGGGAGCTGCACGACATGGTCGCCAACCATCTGTCGGCGATCGCCATCCACTCCACCGCCGCGCTGTCCCTGGACGAGCCGGCCACCACCCGGCAGGCGCTCGGGGTGATCCGGGAGAACAGTGTCGCGGGGCTGGCCGAGATGCGCCGTCTCATCGGCATCCTGCGCGACGGCAGCGGGGACAGCGAGCCCGCCGCCACACCCACCCTGGACGGCCTGGACGCCCTGGTCGCCTCGGCCCGGAGCAACGGCCTGGACGTGTCCCTGGACGTTTCCCTGGACGGCGACGCCCCGGCCGGTGTCCCCGCGCCGGTCGAGCTCGCCGCGTACCGCATCGTCCAGGAGTCGCTGACCAACGCCCTCAAGCACGCGGGCCCCGGCCGGGTCTCGGTCGTGCTGCGGGCCGGCGCGGGCGCGCTGTCCCTGACCGTCACCAGTCCCTGGGGCGGGCACGACGGGCCGCGCGCTCCCGGCTCCGGCGCGGGGCTGGTGGGGATGCGGGAGCGGGCCACGCTGCTGCGCGGCACGCTCCGGGCGGGTACGGAGGACTCCCCGGACGGCAAGGTCTGGGCGGTCCGCGCGACACTTCCCACTGCCGAAGGAGATCCCGCATGATCCGCGTCCTCGTCGCCGAGGACCAGTCCGCCGTCCGCGCCGGGCTGGTGCTCATCCTGCGCAGCGCGCCCGACATCGAGGTGGTCGGTGAGGCGGCCGACGGCGAGCAGGCGGTGGAGCTGGCCCGGGAGCTGCGGCCGGATCTGGTGCTGATGGACATTCAGATGCCGCGCATGGACGGGGTGTCGGCGACCCGGGCGGTGGTCGCGGAGCGGCTGGCGGACGTGCTGGTGCTGACCACCTTCGACCTCGACGAGTATGTGTTCGGGGCGCTGCGGGCGGGGGCGGCGGGGTTCCTGCTGAAGAACACCGACGCCCGGGATCTGCTGGAGGCGGTGCGCACGGTCGCGCGGGGCGAGGGCCTGATCGCGCCGGCGGTGACCCGGCGCCTGATCGCCGAGTTCGCCTCCGGGCCGGCCCGTCCGAAGGCCGATCCGGCGCTGCTGGAGGCGCTGACACCGCGTGAGCGCGAAGTATTGATCTGCCTCGGCGAGGGACTGTCGAACGCGGACGTCGCGGCCCGCCTGGACATGGCCGAGGCGACGGTGAAGACGCACGTCAGCCGGTTGCTGGGGAAGCTGGAACTGCGCAGCCGGGTGCAAGCGGCGGTGCTCGCCCAGGAGTTGGGTCTGAGGTAGTACACAGCGTCAGAGTGGTCCAGACCTATTGACCTCTGGTCCAGACCTTTCCTATCCTCGCGGCACCGTGGGCGTGAAGGCTCAGTCATGCCCCCAACACCCCCTGAGGAGAAGCGCATGCGCTTCGGACACAGAGCTGCGGCAGGGTTCGCGACCCTGCTGCTCCCGCTGGCCGGAATGGTGGGGCTCGCCAGCCCCGCCCAGGCAGCGACCAGTGCCACCGCCACCTTCACCAAGACCCAGGACTGGGGCACCGGCTTCGGCGGCCAGTGGACGGTGAAGAACACCGGTGACACGACCATCAACTCCTGGACGGTCGAGTGGGACTTCCCCTCCGGCACGTCCGTCACCTCCGCCTGGGACGCCGACGTCACCTCCGCCGGCAACCACTGGACCGCCAAGAACAAGACCTGGAACGGCACCCTCAACCCGGGTGCCTCCATCTCCTTCGGCTTCAACGGCGCCGGCCCCGGCTCGCCCTCCAACTGCAAGATCAACGGCGGCAGCTGCGACGGCGGCCCGACGGTCCCCGGCGACACCGCACCGTCCGCGCCGGGCACCCCGACCGCCTCCGACGTCACCGACACCTCGGTGAAGCTCAGCTGGTCGGCGGCCACCGACGACAAGGGCATCAAGAACTACGACGTTCTGCGCGGCGGCACCAAGGTCGCGACCGTCACCGGCACCACCTACTCCGACACCGGCCTCACCGCCGGCACCGACTACTCCTACACCGTCCAGGCCCGTGACACCGCCGACCAGACCGGCCCGGCCAGCGGCTCCGTCGCCGTACGGACCACCGGCGGCGGCACCGACCCGCAGCCCGGCGCCAAGGTCAACCTCGGCTACTTCACCGAGTGGGGCGTCTACGGCCGCAACTACCACGTCAAGAACCTCGTGACCTCCGGCTCCGCGTCGAAGATCACCCACATCAACTACGCGTTCGGCAACGTCAAGAACGGTCAGTGCACCGTCGACGACACCTACGCCGCCTACGACAAGGCGTACACCGCCGACCAGTCCGTCTCCGGTGTCGCCGACACCTGGGACCAGCCGCTGCGCGGCAACTTCAACCAGCTGCGCCAGCTGAAGGCCAAGTACCCGCACATCAAGGTGCTGTACTCGTTCGGCGGCTGGACCTACTCGGGCGGCTTCGGCCAGGCCGCTGCCAACGCGACCGCGTTCGCCAAGTCCTGCAAGGCCGTCGTGGAGGACCCGCGCTGGGCCGATGTGTTCGACGGCATCGACATCGACTGGGAGTACCCGAACGCCTGCGGCCTGACCTGCGACACCTCCGGCGCCGCGGCCTTCAAGAACCTCTCCCAGGCGCTGCGTGCCGAGTTCGGCCAGAACTACCTGATCACCGCCGCCATCACCGCTGACGCCTCCTCCGGCGGCAAGATCGACGCGGCCGACTACGGCGGCGCCGCGCAGTACCTCGACTGGTACAACGTGATGACCTACGACTACTTCGGCGCCTGGGACAAGACGGGCCCGACCGCCCCGCACTCCCCGCTGACCTCGTACTCGGGCATCCCGAAGGCCGGCTTCAACTCGGCCGACGCGATCGCCAAGCTCAAGGCCAAGGGCGTCCCGGCGAGCAAGCTCCTGCTCGGCATCGGCTTCTACGGCCGCGGCTGGACCGGCGTGACCCAGGCCGCCCCCGGCGGCACGGCGACCGGCGCGGCTCCCGGCACCTACGAGGCCGGCATCGAGGACTACAAGGTCCTCAAGACGGCCTGCCCGGCCACCGGCACCGTCGGCGGCACGGCGTACGCCCACTGCGGCACCAACTGGTGGTCGTACGACACCCCGGCCACCATCGGCACGAAGATGGCGTGGGCCAAGTCCCAGAACCTGGGCGGCGCCTTCTTCTGGGAGTTCTCCGGCGACACCAGCAACGGTGAGCTGGTCGGCGCCATCAGCAACGGTCTGAAGTAACAGCTGACTGAAGAGTTCCACTAAGCGACGTTGACGCGCTGTCCGGGCGGGGCTGCTTCCAGCCACGCGAGAAAACCGGTCAGCGCGTCTTCGCTCATCGCGAGCTCCAGACGCGTACCCCGGTGCAGACAGACCAGGATCACCGCGTCGGACAGCAGGGCCAGCTCCTCCTCGCCCTCGGGGACGCGGCGGCCGGCCACCTCGATCGCGGAACGCTCCAGGACCCGGCGCGGACGAGGCGCGTAGGAGAAGACCCGGAACCACTCGATACGGTCACCGCTGTAGCGGGCGATACCGTACGCCCACCCTTTGCCGCTGGTGTCGCCCCCCTCGGGGACGTCCCAGCGCAGGCTGCAGTCGAAGGTGCCACCGGAACGCTGGATCAGTCTGCGGCGCAGACCGAAGACGAACAGCCCCAGCACCACGAGCGCCACGACGATTCCGCACACAGTCAGAGCGAGGACCATCGACACCGACCTCCTCGTCTCCTAGGTAACGGAACGTAAAAAACACCCAGATCTGCCTCAGCCGCGGCGGGGACCGGAGAGCTCCGGTCCCAGCCGCGGCTGAGTTGCATCATCGCGTGACTCCCCCAGTGTCTGGAGGACCTGGGGTCACCCCCAGGGGCGCCGGTGCGTCAGCGCGCCGTCGCCGCCCGCAGGCGGACCTCGGCGCGACGCTCGGCGGAGGCGTCCTCCGCCGACTTGGCGCGCTCCAGCGCCCGCTCCGCACGCTGGACGTCGATCTCCTCGGAGAGCTCGGCGACCTCCGCCAGCAGCGACAGCTTGTCGTCCGCGAACGAGATGAATCCGCCGTGCACCGCGACGATCACGGTTCCACCGTCACTCGTACGGATGGTCACGGGGCCCGATTCCAGCACACCGAGCAGCGGCTGGTGACCGGGCATGACGCCGATGTCGCCGGACGTGGTGCGCGCGACGACCAGGGTGGCCTCGCCGGACCAGACCTCTCGGTCGGCCGCGACCAGCGCGACGTGCAGCTCAGCAGCCAAGGGTGGCTCCTCGGGTCACCACCCGGCGGGTCTGCCGGGTGTTGGTTACAAGTCTAATGGGCGTGGCGGAGGGGGCAGGACGCGCCCGCCCCCTCCGACCGAGCGCGAGGCTCAGGAGACGCCCAGCTCCTTGGCGTTGGCCTTGAGGTCCTCGATGCCACCGCAGAGGAAGAACGCCTGCTCCGGGAAGTGGTCGTACTCACCGTCGATGATCGCGTTGAACGCGGCGATCGACTCGTCCAGCGGCACGTCCGACCCGTCGACGCCGGTGAACTGCTTGGCGACGTGGGTGTTCTGGGACAGGAAGCGCTCCACGCGACGGGCACGGTGGACGACGAGCTTGTCCTCCTCGCCGAGCTCGTCGATACCGAGGATCGCGATGATGTCCTGAAGGTCCTTGTACTTCTGCAGGACCGTCTTGACGCGCATCGCGGTGTTGTAGTGGTCCGCCGCGATGTACCGCGGGTCGAGGATGCGGGACGTCGAGTCCAGCGGGTCCACGGCCGGGTAGATGCCCTTCTCGGAGATCGGACGGGAGAGAACCGTCGTCGCGTCGAGGTGGGCGAAGGTGGTGGCCGGGGCCGGGTCGGTCAGGTCGTCCGCGGGGACGTAGATCGCCTGCATCGAGGTGATCGAGTGACCACGGGTCGAGGTGATGCGCTCCTGGAGGAGACCCATCTCGTCGGCCAGGTTCGGCTGGTAGCCCACCGCGGAGGGCATACGGCCGAGCAGGGTCGACACCTCGGAACCGGCCTGGGTGAAGCGGAAGATGTTGTCGATGAAGAACAGCACGTCCTGCTTCTGCACATCGCGGAAGTACTCCGCCATGGTCAGACCGGCGAGGGCCACGCGCAGACGGGTGCCCGGGGGCTCGTCCATCTGACCGAAGACCAGGGCGGTCTTGTCGATGACGCCCGAGTCGGCCATCTCCTCGATGAGGTCGTTGCCCTCACGGGTGCGCTCACCGACACCGGCGAACACGGAGACACCGTCGTGGTTGTTGGCGACGCGGTAGATCATCTCCTGGATGAGCACCGTCTTGCCGACGCCGGCACCACCGAACAGACCGATCTTTCCACCCTTGACGTACGGGGTGAGAAGGTCGATGACCTTGACGCCGGTCTCGAACATCTCGGTCTTCGACTCGAGCTCGTCGAAGTTCGGGGCCTTGCGGTGGATGCCCCAGCGCTCGCCCTCGTAGGACTCGTCGACGTTCAGCACCTCACCGAGGGTGTTGAACACCTTGCCCTTGGTGAAGTCGCCGACGGGCACCGTGATGGAGGCACCGGTGTCGCTGACCGGGGCCTGGCGGACCAGACCGTCGGTGGGCTGCATCGAGATCGTGCGGACCAGGCCGTCACCCAGGTGCTGGGCGACCTCCAGGGTCAGCGTCTTCTTCTCACCCTCGTTGGCCGGGTCGGAGACCTCGACGTGCAGGGCGTTGTAGATGTCCGGCATGGCGTCGACGGGGAACTCCACGTCGACGACCGGGCCGATGACCCGGGCGACGCGGCCCGTGGCAACGGCCGTCTCAGAAGTCGTCGTCATTACTTGTCACTCCCCGCGGTCGCGTCGGCAAGGGCTGCGGAGCCACCGACGATCTCGCTGATTTCCTGGGTGATTTCGGCCTGGCGGGCCGCGTTGGCAAGACGGGAGAGCGTGTTGATCAGCTCGCCCGCGTTGTCGGTGGCCGACTTCATCGCGCGGCGGGTGGCGGCGTGCTTGGAAGCGGCCGACTGCAGCAGCGCGTTGTAGATACGGCTTTCGACGTAGCGCGGCAGAAGGGCGTCGAGGACGTCCTCCGCCGACGGCTCGAAGTCGAACAGGGGAAGGATCTCGCCCTTGGGGGCGGTCTCCTTCGCGACCTCTTCGAGGCTGAGCGGCAGCATCCGGCTGTCGACCGCCGTCTGCGTCATCATCGAGACGAACTCGGTGTAGACGATGTGGAGCTCGTCCACGCCGCCGTCCGCCGTGTCCTTCTCGATGGCCTCGATCAGCGGACCCGCGACCTTCTTGGCGTCCGCGTAGGCGGGCTCGTCGGTGAAGCCCGACCACGACTCCGCGACCTTGCGCTCGCGGAAGTTGTAGTGGGCCAGACCGCGGCGGCCGACGATGTACGTGTCGACCTCCTTGCCCTCGGCCTCAAGACGCACCGTCAGCTGCTCCGCCGCCTTGATGGCGTTGGCGTTGAAGGCGCCGGCCAGACCGCGGTCGCTGGTCAGCAGCAGCACCGCGGACCGGGTGACCGTCTCGGCCTGGGTGGTCAGCGGGTGCTTGGTGTTCGACCCGGTGCCGACCGCCGTGACCGCGCGGGTCAGTTCCTGCGCGTACGGCGTGGAGGCCGCCACCTTGCGCTGCGCCTTGACGACACGCGAGGCGGCGATCATCTCCATCGCCTTGGTGATCTTCTTGGTCGCGGTGACGGAGCGGATGCGACGCTTGTAGACCCGGAGCTGGGCTCCCATGAGTCAGGTCCCTTCCTACGTCACTTGGCCGAGGCCGGAGCGTCCTCGCCGAGAAGCTTGCCGTCCGAGGTCTCGAACTGCTTCTTGAAGGCGGCGATCGCGTCGGCAACAGCGGTGAGGGTGTCGTCCGACATCTTGGCGCCCTCCTTGATGGAGGTCATCAGGCCCTGCTCCGAGCGGTGCAGGTACTCCAGCAGCTCCTTCTCGAAGCGGCGGATGTCGGCGACCGGGACGTCGTCCATCCTGCCGGTGGTACCGGCCCACACGGAGACGACCTGGTCCTCGGTCGGCAGCGGCTGGTACTGCGGCTGCTTGAGCAGCTCGACCAGACGCTGACCGCGCTCCAGCTGCGCCTTCGACGCGGCGTCCAGGTCGGAACCGAAGGCGGCGAACGCCTCCAGCTCACGGTACTGGGCGAGGTCCAGACGCAGACGGCCGGAGACCTGCCGCATCGCCTTGTGCTGCGCGGAACCACCGACTCGGGAGACGGAGATACCGACGTTCAGCGCGGGACGCTGACCGGCGTTGAAGAGGTCCGACTCCAGGAAGCACTGGCCGTCGGTGATGGAGATGACGTTGGTCGGGATGAACGCCGAGACGTCGTTGGCCTTGGTCTCGACGATCGGCAGACCCGTCATCGAACCGGCGCCCAGGTCGTCCGAGAGCTTCGCGCAGCGCTCCAGCAGACGGGAGTGCAGGTAGAAGACGTCGCCCGGGTAGGCCTCACGGCCCGGCGGACGGCGCAGCAGCAGCGACACGGCGCGGTAGGCGTCGGCCTGCTTCGACAGGTCGTCGAAGATGATCAGGACGTGCTTGCCCTCGTACATCCACTGCTGGCCGATGGCCGAACCGGTGTACGGGGCCAGGTACTTGAAGCCGGCCGGGTCGGACGCCGGGGCGGCGACGATGGTCGTGTACTCCAGCGCGCCGGCGTCTTCCAGGGCGCCACGCACGGAGGCGATGGTCGAGCCCTTCTGGCCGATGGCGACGTAGACGCAGCGGACCTGCTTCTTCGGGTCGCCCGAGCGCCAGTTGTCACGCTGGTTGATGATCGTGTCGACGGCCAGGGCGGTCTTGCCGGTCTGGCGGTCACCGATGATCAGCTGACGCTGGCCACGGCCGATCGGGGTCATCGCGTCGACGGCCTTGTAGCCGGTCTCCATCGGCTCGTGCACCGACTTACGGGCCATGACGCCCGGGGCCTGCAGCTCAAGGGCGCGGCGGCCGGTGGTCTCGATCTCGCCGAGGCCGTCGATCGGGTTGCCGAGCGGGTCGACGACGCGGCCGAGGTAGCCCTCGCCCACGGCGACCGACAGGACCTCACCGGTGCGGGTGACCGGCTGGCCCTCTTCGATGCCGCTGAACTCGCCGAGGACGATGGCACCGATCTCGCGCTCCTCGAGGTTGAGGGCGAGGCCGAGGGTGCCGTCCTCGAACTTCAGCAGTTCGTTGGCCATGGCCGAGGGCAGACCCTCGACCTTCGCGATGCCGTCGCCGGCAAGGGTGACCGTACCGACCTCCTCGCGCGAGGCCGCGTCCGGCTTGTACGACTGGACGAAGTTCTCCAGCGCGTCCCGGATCTCCTCCGGCCGGATCGTGAGCTCCGCCATCTGGGTTCCCTGCTCTCCTTGTTGGGCCCGAAGTTTCACTTTGGGGGGATGGGGACTCCCCCCTGAACGAGGTGAATCCTCTGCACGGCCCAACATGGGCCGTAGGTACGTCTTGCGTTTTCAGTTGGCGCGGCGCTGGGCGCCCGCGTCAGCTCGCCAGTCGGCGAGCGGCGTCGTCGATGCGGTCCGCGACCGAGCCGTTGATGACCTCGTCACCGACCTGCACCCGCATCCCGCCGAGGACCTCGGGGTCCACGTCGAGGTTGAGGTGCATCGTGCGCCCGTAGAGCTTCGCCAGGGCGGCGCCCAGGCGCTGCTTCTGGCCGTCGCTCAGCGGCACCGCCGAGGTGACGACGGCGACCATGCGGCCCCGGCGCTCGGCGGCGAGCTTGGACAGGGACTCGAGTCCCGACTCCAGGCTACGTCCACGCGGGACGGTCACCAGACGCGTCACCAGACGCTCGGTGGTGGCCTTCGCACGGCCGCCGAGCAGGCTGCGCAGCAGCTCGCCCTTGGCGGCGGTGGTGGCCTTGCGGTCGGTCAGCGCGGCGCGCAGCTCGGTGTTCGAGGAGACGATCCGGCCGAACCGGAACAGCTCGTCCTCGACGTCGTCGAGCGTGCCCGCCCGCTGGGCGGCGGTGAGGTCGGCGGTGTCCGCCAGCTCCTCCAGCGCGTCCACCAGGTCGCGCGACTGCGACCAGCGGGAGCGCACCATGCCGGCCAGCAGGTCGACGGTCTCGCCGCCGACCTGGCCGCCGAGGAGGCGCTGGGCCAGCTCGGCCTTGGCCTCGCCGGACTGCGCCGGGTCGGTGAGGACCCGACGCAAGCTGACCTCGCGGTCGAGCAGCGCGGTGACGGCGGCCAGCTCGTCGGCGAGCCGCGTCGCGTCCACGGACGTGGAGTCCGTCAGCGCGTCGAGACGCTCGCGTGCGGCAGCCAGGGCCTCGCGGCTCGCTCCGTTCATCGCGATGCCTCGGCCTTCTCCTCGAGCTCGTCGAGGAAGCGGTCGATGACGCGGCTCTGCCGGGCGTGGTCCTCGAGGGACTCACCGACGAGCTTGCCGGCCAGGTCGGTGGCGAGCTTGCCGACGTCCTGGCGCAGGGCGGACGAAGCCGCCTTGCGGTCGGCCTCGATCTGGGAGTGGCCGGCGGCGACGATCTCCTCGCGCTGGCGCTGGCCCTCCGCGCGCATCTCGGCGATGAGCGCGGCACCCTGCTCCTGCGCCTCCTGGCGGAGACGCGCGGCCTCGTGCCGGGCCTCGGCGAGCTGAGCCTTGTACTGCTCGAGAACGCTCTGGGCCTCGGTCTGCGCGGCCTCGGCCTTTTCGATACCGCCTTCGATGGCCTCGCGACGCTCTTCCAGAACCTTGTTGATGGTCGGGAGGAGCTTCTTGGCGAGGAAGCCGAAGACGATGACGAAGGCGATGAGGCCGATGACCACCTCGGGCCACGGCGGAATGAGGGGGTTCTCCTTCTCACCCTCTTGCGCCAGGATCATGGCGAGGTTCACATCAGTGCCTTTCGTCGAAAGGGACGGTCGTCAGGTTCGTCTTAGTAGACGAACGGCATGACGAGACCGATCAGGGCGAGCGCCTCACAGAAGGCGAAGCCCAGGATCTGGTTGGCGCGGATCAGACCGGCCGCCTCGGGCTGGCGGGCGAGGGCCTGGGTGCCGTTGCCGAAGATGATGCCAACGCCGACGCCGGGGCCGATGGCCGCAAGACCGTAACCGACGGAACCGAGGTCACCGGTGACAGCAGCAAGGTTGGACATGCCAGTTCTTCCTTCTCTTTACGGACCGGTGGGGGTTGGCCACCGGACGAGTGCGGGGGTTTCGAAAGCGGCGGTGCTCAGTGGTGCTCGGCGAGCGCGCCCTGGATGAAGGTGCAGGTCAGCAGGACGAACACATACGCCTGGACCGCCTGGATGAAGAGCTCGAACGCGGTCATGACGATGACCATCGTGAACGAGACGGCCGAGTAGGCGATGCCGATGCCGTTCAGCATGTACCAGGTGGCAATGGTGAAGAGCAGCAGCAGCGTGTGGCCGGCGAACATGTTCGCGAAGAGTCGGACCGCGTGCGTGAACGGGCGGACCAGCAGGTTCGAGAAGAACTCGATCGTCATGGCCAGCGGGAGCACCGGGCCGAGCGACTTGTCGTAGCCCGTGAAGTTCTTGAAGGCACCGACGAAGCCGTGACGCTTGAACGTCAGCGAGACCCAGGTGATGTAGACGATCAGGGCCAGGATCGCCGGGTAGGCGATGATCGACGTCACCGGGAACGCGGCCACGGGAATGATGGACCAGAGGTTCATCATCCAGATGAAGAAGAAGAGGGAGACGGCGAGCGGTACGTACTTCTCACCCTCCTTCTTGCCGATCGTCTCGTAGACGATGCCGCGGCGGACGAAGTCGTAGCCGGCCTCGGCGACCATCTGGAGCTTGCCGGGGACGAGCTTCGGCCGGGCGAAGGCCGCCCAGAAGAAGCCGACCACGATGATCGAGCCGAGCAGCGCGAGCAGCATCGGCTTGTTGAAGTAGAAGCCGTTGCCGTCGGCGTCGCCCCAGAGCGGCTCGAACAGGAACGAGTGCAGGCCCGGAGCCGGGAAGCCACAACCGTCGAACAGGTGGCAGTCGGTCTCGAAGGCGAGCACCTGCGTCGGGTCAGCACTCACCGCGGGCTCCTTCATCGTGGCGCATAGGTACGGCAACCTCGTTGTGTCGGCGCGGCGTGCGGCCGCGGTTCGGCACGGGACTGGTGTTTCGGATGTGGGGGCGGCTGTGGGGCATCTCGCCTCGCGATCGAACAGGCGTCAGCTCGGATGCCCGCGCCCGCGATGCCGCAGTTGGCACCGGACGATAGCAGCATCTCTCAGGCGTCTTTATCCCGGCCCTACCCATCACGACGAGTGCCCCGATTTTCCGGGCTTGTCACCGGTCGAGGAGGAGGTCGAGTCGGGTTCGACGTAGAGAATCTTGGACTTCATGTGCGCCCGCGTCTGTGCGGCGATCCACGTCAGGGTGGCGACGACGAGTGTGAGCGCGAAGGCCTTGGGGTTGAACAGCGTGGTGTTCTTGAACGCGGCGACGAAGATGAACAGCAGCAGGATCTGCGCCGCGTAGAGCATCAGGCCCATGGCCTGGAACAGATGCGGAAGCGATTTGGCAGTGCGCTGGAGCACATACAGGCCGATCCCCATGAAGAGGATGACGACCAGCGTCGCGACGACGGCCCCCACCACTCCTTCGCCGCCGGCCACCACACCGCTGACGACGGCCGCGACCGCCCCTACGGCAGCTGTGGGTACAGCGGCCTGGGCAAGGATCCGGACGTCATTGGACGGCATGGCGGCAACTCCGCTTTCGCAGGGGGCAGGGGTGTCGTCATGGACGAGCGTAGTCCCGGGCTGAGAGAGAAACTCACGTCCGAGCGGGCCGTCGCACTACGGTCCTTCGGCTCTATCCCGGGTTCTCGTGAACGGTATCACAAACTATTTGATGAGGTCTTTACCTGCTGGGTGTGCCTGCCGTCACACATGAGAGTGAAGGTGCGCGTCTGTGCAGAAACCGAGCCGACTTGCCTGATATTGGCCCGGTTCGTTCCCCCATGACTTGGCAATGCTCTAGTCAGATTCTTACCTTTACGTCAGCGCGAGCTCTCCGCTTTGCCCCGATCCAGGACGTGCGAACGGGCGCTGAGAGCGGTCGCTCCGTTGACCGAGGGGACACCGGCCGCGACCGGCGGGCGCGGCTCCGCGGTACCGGGCTCCGCGGCCCCCGGCACGGCCTCCGCGAACGGTTCCGCTTCGCGGCGGCGACGGCGGTAGCGGGGCGGCACGAAGTGCTCGGCCCAGCGGGGCGCGCGAGGCGTGAAACGGGGCAGCAGCAGAAGGATCAGACCGATCGCGCTGAGTACCACGACACCGAGCACGATCCACATGGACGCGGAGTTCACGGAGTAGGCCAGGGCGCCGAAGGCGATCAGCGCGGACCAGAAGTACATGATCAGCACGGCCCTGCTGTGCGAGTGGCCGATCTCCAGCAGCCGGTGGTGGAGATGACCGCGGTCCGCGGCGAAGGGCGACTGCCCCCGCCAGGTCCGGCGCACGATCGCCAGGATCAGGTCGGCCGCCGGGATCGCGATGATGGTCAGCGGCAGCAGCAGCGGGATGTAGACCGGCACCGTCTGGTGCACCGCCGCCTTCTCCGACCCCGCGAACAGCTTCAGCGCGTCGGGGTCGACCTGCCCCGTGATGGAGATCGCGCCCGCAGCCAGCACCAGGCCGATCAGCATCGAGCCCGAGTCGCCCATGAAGATCCGGGCCGGGTGCATGTTGTGCGGCAGGAAGCCCAGGCACATGCCCATCAGGATCGCCGAGAACAGCGTGGCCGGAGCGGCCGCCTCGATGCCGTACGACACCCAGACCCGGTACGCGTAGAGGAAGAACGCCGCCGACGCGATGCACACCATGCCCGCCGCGAGACCGTCCAGGCCGTCGACGAAGTTCACCGCGTTGATCGTGATGACGACCAGGGCGACGGTCAGCAGGGTGCCCTGCCACTGGGTCAGCGCCACATTGCCGACGCCCGGAATGGGCAGCCACAGGATCGTCAGACCCTGCATGACCATCACGCCCGCGGCGATCATCTGCGCGCCCAGCTTGATCAGCGCGTCGATCTCGAACTTGTCGTCGAGGACACCGATCAGCCAGATCAGCGCGGCGCCGGAGAGCAGCGCGCGCGGCTCGTTGGAGGTCTCGAAGACCTCGCTCAGGTTCGCCAGGTGCCCGGCCACCAGCAGGCCCGCGCACAGTCCGAAGAACATGGCGATACCGCCGAGCCGCGGAGTGGGCTCCCGGTGCACGTCCCGGGCCCGGATCTCCGGCATAGCCCCGGCCACGATCGCGAACTTCCGTACCGGCCCTGTCAGCAGATACGTCACCGCGGCCGTGACGCAGAGCGTCAGCAGGTATTCACGCACGGGCTTCCCCACAGGTCTCGCTGGCCATCACAGCCCCACACCCTAGCGACGGTCGCGTACGCGACGCATATGTGTGGGGACTTCCGGGTAGCGACGATGGTTCCACGGCCGGCCGCGCACCGGCACGCGCCCCGGTCGGGGCCCTCGTCCGCGTACCCCGCCTCAGCCCGGATACGGCGGGAAGGCGGACACCAGTTCCCGCACCTCCTCGCGGGCCCCGAAGCTGTCCACCTCGTCCCGCAGCACCCCCGCGACGAGCGCGGCGAGCCGGGCCATCTCCGGCTCCCCCATGCCCTGCGTGGTGACCGCGGCCGTGCCCAGCCGCAGACCCCTGGTGTCTCCGTGCGGCAGCACACAGCAGTCCAGCACCACCCCGGCGGCGGCGAGCCGTCCGCGCGCGCCGCGGCCGTCAACCCCCAGCGGCGCCGGGTCGGCCGTGATCAGATGCGTGTCGGTGCCGCCCGTGGTGACGGTCAGCCCCTCCGCCTCCAGACCGGCCGCCAGCACCCGCGCGTTCGCCACCACCTGATGGGCGTACGTCGTGAAGGCCGGGGTGGCCGCCTCGCCGAACGCGACCGCCTTCGCGGCGACCGAGTTCATCTGCGCCCCGCCCTGGGTGAACGGGAACACCGCCCGGTCCACCCGCTCGGCCAGCTCAGGACCGCACAGCAGCATCCCGCCGCGCGGCCCGCGCAGCACCTTGTGGGTGGTCGCGCAGACGATGTCGGCGTACGGCACCGGGCTGGGCGCCGCTCCGCCGGCCACCAGCCCGATCGGGTGGGCGGCGTCCGCGATGAGATAGGCGCCCGCCTCGTCGGCGATCGCCCGGAAGAGGGCGTAGTCGATGTGCCGCGGGTACGCGATCGAGCCGCACACGATCGCCTTCGGGCGGTGCGCGCGGGCCAGGGCGCGCACCTGCTCGTAGTCGATCAGCCCGGTCTCCGCGTCGACGCCGTAGCCGACGAAGTCGAACCAGCGGCCGGAGAAGTTCGCGGGCGAGCCGTGCGTGAGGTGCCCGCCGTGCGTGAGGCCGAGGGCCAGGACGGTGTCACCCGGGCGCAGCAGCGCCGCGTAGGCCGCGAGGACGGCCGAGGAGCCCGAGTGCGGCTGTACGTTGGCGTGACCGGCGCCGAACAGCGCGGTGGCCCGTTCCACGGCGATCCGCTCGGCCACGTCCACGAGTTCGCAGCCGCCGTGGTAGCGGGAGCCGGGGTAGCCCTCGGCGTACTTGTTCGCCAGCGGTGAGCCCAGCACGGCCAGCACGGCGGGCGAGGTGAAGTTCTCGGCGGCGATCAGCTGGATCGTCGTCGACTGGCGCCGGCGCTCGCCCAGCAGGACATCGGCCAGTTCGGGGTCCTGGCGCCGGAGCGCGTCGACCTCGTCGAGGGCGGGAGTGACCGTCATGGTGGGCTCCGGGGGCGAGCGGGCGTACGTCGGCGCTGACGTACGTCCAATGTAGGCCCGGGTCCTCGGAGCCGCGCGGCCGTCACATCCGCGCGGGTACCCCGGTGAGCGCCGTGACGACCGGATCGAGGGCCTGGTGTATCTCGTCGCCGATGGAACGGAAGAAGCTCAGCGGGGCGCCGTACGGGTCATGGACCTCGTCCGCCTCCGCCGTGGGCGCCAGCAGCCAGCCGCGCAGCGCGGCGGCCGCGCGCACCAGCGCACGCGCGCGGAGCACCACACCGTCCTCCAGCGGCGGCAGCGTCGCCGGGTCTATCGCCTTCACCAGACGGGTGAACTCCTTCAGGGTGAAGGTACGCAGACCCGCCGAGTGGCCCATGGAGATGACCTGGGCGCGATGGTCACGGGTGGCCGTCAGGACCAGGTCGGCCATGATGACGTGCTCGTCGAGGAGCTCGCGGCCCATGAAGCCGGACGGGTCCGCGCCGAACTCGGCGAGCACGGCCTCGGCGTTCGCCTCCATCGGGGCGCCCTCGTGGCCCCAGGTGCCCGCGCTCTCGACTATCAGGCCGCCGCCGAGCACACCGAGGCGCTGGGTGACGTAATGCCGGGTCAGCCGCTCGGTGATGGGTGAGCGGCACACGTTCCCGGTACTGACGTGAAGGATGCGGAAGGTGTCCCGGGGGAAGCCGAAGGTGGTCGTCTCCTCCCCGATGCCGCCTATGCCACGCCCCGCGTCTGGGGGTGTCAATTGGCCACCTCAAGGTCGGGTACGACCTTGCGCAGCTCGTCCGGGGACAGCGCGCCCTCGCGCAGCAGGACCGGCACCGGGCCGGTGACGTCGACGATGGACGAGGGGACGATGCCCGGCGTGCGGCCGCCGTCGAGGTAGACCGAGACGGAGTCGCCGAGCATCTGCTGGGCCGCGTCGCAGTCCTCCGGCGCGGGGTGGCCGGTGAGGTTGGCCGAGGACACGGCCATGGGGCCGACCTCGGTGAGCAGCTCGATGGCGACCGGGTGCAGCGGCATGCGCACCGCGACCGTGCCGCGGGTGTCGCCGAGGTCCCACTGGAGGGACGGCTGGTGCTTGGCGACGAGCGTGAGCGCGCCCGGCCAGAACGCGTCGACCAGTTCCCAGGCCATCTCGGAGAAGTCCGTGACGAGGCCGTGCAGGGTGTTCGGGGAGCCGATCAGGACGGGCGTGGGCATGTTGCGGCCCCGGCCCTTGGCGTCCAGCAGATCGCCCACGGCCTCCTTGGAGAACGCGTCCGCGCCGATGCCGTACACCGTGTCGGTGGGCAGGACCACCAGCTCGCCACGGCGGACGGCGGACGCGGCCTCGCGCAGACCGGTCACGCGGTCGGTCGCGTCGTTGGTGTCGTATCGCCGAGCCATGTCTAGCGGTCCTCCTCGTGCACGTACTGCCGGACTGAAGTCTGGGGGCTGCTCACGGCGTCGCCTTGCGGGCGGTGGCGAACCGCGGGCGGTTGTTGAGGTCGGGGTGGTCGGCCGCGTCGGCCCAGCCCCGCTCCTCGGTGAAGATCCAGGGCACCTGGCCGCCCTGGGTGTCGGCGTGCTCGATCACGACCACGCCGCCGGGGCGCAGCAGACGGTGCGCGGTGCGCTCGATGCCGCGGATCAGGTCGAGGCCGTCCTCGCCGGAGAACAGCGCCATCTGCGGGTCGTAGTCGCGGGCCTCGGGTGCGACGTACTCCCACTCGGTGAGCGGGATGTACGGCGGGTTGGAGATGACCAGGTCGACCTGGCCGTCGAGGTCGCGGAAGGCGTCCAGCGCGTTGCCCTGGCGCAGGTCGACGCGGGAGCCCTCCATGTTCTTGCGGGTCCAGACGAGGGCGTCCTCGCTGAGCTCCACGGCGTGCACGCTGGAGCGCGGCACCTCCTGGGCGAGGGCCAGCGCGATGGCGCCGGAGCCGGTGCACAGGTCGACGATCGCGGGCTCCACGACGTCCATGGCGCGCACGGCGTCTATGGCCCAGCCGACCACCGACTCGGTCTCCGGCCGCGGCACGAACACGCCCGGCCCCACCTGGAGTTCCAGGTAGCGGAAGAAGGCCCGTCCGGTGATGTGCTGGAGCGGCTCTCGCGCCTCGCGCCGGGCGACGACCTCCCAGTAGCGGGCGTCGAAGTCCGCGTCCTTCACGGAGTGGAGTTCGCCGCGCTTCACGCCGTGCACGAACGCGGCGAGCTCCTCCGCGTCGGTGCGCGGCGAGGGCACGCCGGCGTCGGCCAGCCGCTGAGTGGCCTGGGCCACCTCTGCGAGCAGCAGATTCACGCTCGTCCTCCGTGAGTGGTACTCGTACGTCCCGCTTGTTTACGCGGCTGCGAGCTTGGCGGCCGAGTCCGCGTCGACACAGGCCTGGATCACCGCGTCGAGTTCGCCGTCCAGGACCTGGTCGAGGTTGTACGCCTTGAAGCCGACACGGTGGTCCGAGAGGCGGTTCTCCGGGAAGTTGTACGTGCGGATCTTCTCGGAGCGGTCGACGGTGCGGACCTGGCTGCGACGGGCGTCGGCGGCCTCCCTCTCCGCCTCCTCCTGCGCCGCCGCGAGCAGCCTGGAGCGCAGGATACGCAGTGCCTGCTCCTTGTTCTGGAGCTGGCTCTTCTCGTTCTGGCAGGAGGCGACGACTCCGGTCGGCAGATGCGTGATGCGCACGGCGGAGTCGGTGGTGTTGACGGACTGGCCGCCGGGGCCGGAGGACCGGTAGACGTCGATGCGCAGGTCGTTCGGGTTGATCTCGACGTCGACCTCCTCGGCCTCGGGCGTCACCAGCACACCCGCGGCGGAGGTGTGGATACGGCCCTGGGACTCGGTGGCCGGCACGCGCTGCACGCGGTGCACGCCGCCCTCGTACTTCAGCCGCGCCCACACGCCCTGGCCGGGCTCGGTGGCGCCCTGGCCGCCCTTGGTCTTCACCGCGACCTGGACGTCCTTGTAGCCGCCGAGCTCGGACTCGGTGGCGTCGATGATCTCGGTCTTCCAGCCGACGCGCTCGGCGTAGCGCAGGTACATCCGCAGCAGGTCGCCCGCGAACAGGGCCGACTCGTCGCCGCCCGCGCCCGCCTTGATCTCCAGGATGACGTCCTTGTCGTCGCTGGGGTCGCGCGGGACCAGCAGGAGGCGGAGCTTCTCGGTCAGCTGCTCGCGCTGTTCGGTGAGGTCCTTGACCTCGGCCGCGAAGTCGGGGTCGTCGGCGGAGAGCTCACGCGCGGTGTCGATGTCCTCGCCGAGCTGCTTCCAGGAGCGGAACGTGGCGACGATGGGGGTGAGCTCGGCGTAGCGCTTGTTGAGCTTGCGCGCGTTGGCCTGGTCGGCGTGGACCGAGGGGTCCGCGAGCTTCTTCTCCAGGTCGGCGTGCTCGGTGACCAGTTCCTCGACGGCCTCGAACATCTTGGGGCTCCTGTTGGGGTGTACGGGGGTGAAGGGCGGGCGACCAAAAACGCCGGTCCCGGGCACACCCGCGCGGGGCGTGGCCGTGGACCGGCGCGTTGGGGCTCGCTACTTCTTGGAGCCGGCGGCCTTGCCGAAGCGGGCCTCGAAGCGGGCCACACGGCCACCGGTGTCGAGGATCTTCTGCTTGCCCGTGTAGAACGGGTGGCACTCGGAGCAGACCTCGGCCCGGACGGTGCCGGACTCGATGGTGCTGCGGGTGGTGAACGACGCGCCGCAGGTGCAGCTGACCTGCGTCTCGACGTACGCGGGGTGGATGTCGCGCTTCAAGGTGTCTCCTAGGTATCGGGAGGGCGCCGGGTCGCCGGCCGCGGAGTGCGGCGGCGTGAACCGGAGCCGACGTACCAGTCTGCCAGGACTGGCGCCATCTCCCAAAACCGGGGCTCGCTGTGAGGTATTCCCTGCGGGGTGTGGTCGGCGGTGGCTACTCGACGACCGACTTCGCCTGGCCGGTGGCCGTGCCCGTCGTCGCGGCCCTGGGGATCGGCCGGTCCGCCCTCAGGGCCTTCCACACCAGGTCGGCCTTCTTCTCGTCCAGCAGGACGCGGTTGAGGTCCGCCGGGTCGTACTGGACCGGCATCGTGATCATGGTCATGTCGCCGGGGCCGATGCCCTTGAGGCCGCTCGCCCAGGAGAGCAGGGAGTTGACCGAGCCCAGGTCGCTGTCGGTGGTGACGGTCCTGGTGGCGGTGTCGGCGAGGTCGTAGAGCCGCTTGGGGTTGCCCAGGACGCCGACGTCCCCCAGCTGGGCCACGAGGGCCTTTATGAAGGCCTGCTGGAGCTGGATGCGGCCGAGGTCGGAGCCGTCGCCGACGCCGTGCCGGGTGCGGACGAGGCCGAGGGCCTGTTCGCCGTCGAGCCGGTGGGTGCCCGCCTCGAGCTTCAGATGGCTGTCGGGGTCGTCGATGTCCTGGGTGGTGGTGACCTCGACGCCGCCGAGTTCGTCGATCAGCTTCTGGAAGCCGCTGAAGTCGACCTCCAGATAGTGGTCCATGCGCAGATCGGTGATCGACTCGACGGTCTTGACCGCGCAGGCGGCGCCGCCGGTGGTGAACGCCGAGTTGAACATCACGCCCCGGGCCGCGTCATGGGTGACGCCGTCGGCGTCGGTGCACTCGGGGCGGTCGATGAGGGTGTCGCGCGGGATGGAGACCACGCTGGCCTTCTTGTGGCCCTTGTAGAGGTGCACGACCATCGCCGTGTCGGAGCGGGCGCTGCCCTCGTCGGCGCCGCCGCCCAGTTTCCGGTTGGAGCCGGAGCGCGAGTCGGAGCCGAGGACCAGGATGTTCTCGGAGCCGTTGTCGGCCTTGGTGGGGCGGTCGGTGCCCAGCGCCTGGTTGATGTCGACGCTGTCGAGGTTGCCGTTGAGCTTGACGTACACATAGCCGGCCCCGGCGCCGCCGAGCACCACGACGCCCGCCGCGGTCCACGCGGCGATCCTCAGTCCGGTGTGCCCGCCCCGGGGCCTGCGGCGACGGCCCCTGCCGGGCTCGCTCGGTCCCGGGGCGCCCGGTATGCCGGCGCCCGGCGTGCTTTCGGCTGACATGCGCTCCTCGACTCTCGTCCGGTCGGGTACCCCCTGGATCGGCGGACAGGCCAGGTCGAATCGGCCCTCACCGAACCATCGTCGCTCTGTGGGGTCAGACGGGTAAACCCGGCGCAGGGTTGCACAGCACTTTGTGTGCGACCTGTGCGGCCGTACGGACACAGAGGGTCACCGGACGGGGAAGTCCCGCCCCGACCAGCGGCTTCAGCCGAGCAGGTCGTACTGCTCGTAGTCGGGCGCCGACGCTACGCGTGTGTCGAAGATCTCCGCGGAGGCCTTCCCGGTGCCCTTGTACAGCCAGAGCGTGCCGTCGTGGCCGCGGGCGAGCAGATCGGCCCTGCTGTCGCCGTTGACGTCGCCGACGGCGGCGAGGGCGTCGTAGTCCTTCCAGGTGCGCACCTTGACGGGCGGGGCGAACGCCTCGGTGCCGGCCCTGCCGGTGCCCTGGTGGAGATACACGCCGTGGCCGGTGGCGTCGCGGGTGATCAGGTCGGCCCTGCCGTCGTCCGTGAGGTCGCCGTGGCCGACGACGAAGTCGTAGCCCTCCCAGCCGGAGCCGGCCTTCACGGGGGTCGCGAAGGTGCCGTCGCCGTGGCCGGGGTGGATCCACAGCGCACCGGCCTCGTCCACCGAGACGAGGTCGGGCAGGTCGTCGCCGGTGACATCGCCGGGGGCGACGATATGGGCGCGGGTGCTCCAGTCGTCGGCGATCCGCTGCGTCCGCCAGACCTCGCGGAACGGGTCGTAGTGCGCCCAGAAGACACCGCCGTCGCTGCCGCGGCGCCACACCAGGTCCTGGAAGCCGTCCCGGTCCAGGTCCGCCTGGACGACCAGGTCCGCGGCCTCCCAGACGCCGAGCTCGTCGCGCGGGTCGAACGAACTGCCCTTGGAGGTCTTGAAGAAGCCCATCTGGTCGTCGGTGCGGCGGGAGAACACGTCGGCCCGGTGGTCACGGCTGAAGTTGGCGTCGTCCACCCGCGCGGAGATCGTGCCGAGGTGGGCGCGGAGCCCGGAGAACTTCCCGGCGCACTCCTCCGGGCGCCCCGAGACGACACCGGCGACCCGGCCGCCGACGACGAGCGGGCCGCCGGTGTCGCCGGTGCACCGGGCCGGCTTCGCGCCCTGCGCGCACACGCCCGCGGTGGCGCAGTCGGCCTGCGTCCTCAGCTTGGCGACGCGCAGGGCCGGCGCGGGGTGTCCGCCGCCGGAGGCGGTACGTCCCCAGCCGTAGACCTCGGCGGCGGTGCCGTCGGCGTACGCCGCGGGGTCGGTGGACGTGGCCATGCGGATCGGCTCGGCCTTCACCGGGGCGTCGAGGGTGATGACAGCGATGTCGTCCGCGTAGATGCCGGGGATGTACGCCGGGTCGTAGTACTGCCGCAGCGGCAGCGAGACGGTTCCGCCGTGCAGGTCGGCCGTGCCGGAGCCGGGCGTGGGCAGCCGGTCGGTGCCGGTGACGACGGCGCCGTACGCGTACCAGTTGTAGCCCTTGACGCACTGCGCGGCCGTGAGGATCTTCGTCGGCGCGACGACGGCCCCGGCGCAGAAGAGGTCGACGTCGTCGGAGGACGCCCCGGTGCCCCGGTCGTCGTGGTACCAGAGCTGGGCGATCCAGGGGGCCGTGGCGGACGCCACGGGGGTCCCGGCGGCGGAGTCGCGCGCGGGCTCGGCGGCCGTGTCGCCCACGACCGCGCCCGCCACCCGGCGCTCCAGCTCGCCCGCTCCCAGCGTGCTCAGCCCGGGAGGCGCCAGCGTCGGCTCGGGCAGCACCGGCGAGGCCCCCGCCACCTGCGTCAGCACGACGGCGGTGACGGCCGCGGCGACACCGGCGGCGCCGAGGGACAGGGCGATCCGCATCCGGCGTTTACGGCTACGCCCCGGGGATGTGGACACAACCACGCGAGTCCCCCCTGGGGGTGGAAATCGAAGGCGATACAAGGCACGCGATCCTACACGCTACGAACACAACCCGAAGGGCCGCCCAGATTCACAGGACGGCCCTCCGGGACACACCCCTCAGGGGCGTGGAACTGCTTCAACACGCGGCTCGCCGGTCCACGGAGGACCCGTGGCCCACGAGCGGCAGCCGGCTCGACGAAGCTCAGTCACCGTTTCCGGGCGTGGGCGTCGTCTTCTGGATCTGCATCAGGAACTCGATGTTCGACTTCGTCTGCTTCATCTTGTCGAGCAGCAGCTCGATCGCCTGCTGCTGGTCGAGCGCGTGCAGCACCCGGCGCAGCTTCCAGACCACCGCGAGCTCCTCGTTGCCGAGCAGGATCTCTTCCTTACGGGTACCGGACGCGTCCACGTCCACCGCCGGGAAGATGCGCTTGTCGGCGAGCTTCCGGTCGAGCTTGAGCTCCATGTTGCCGGTGCCCTTGAACTCCTCGAAGATCACCTCGTCCATGCGGGACCCGGTGTCCACCAGCGCGGTGGCGAGGATGGTCAGCGAGCCGCCGTCCTCGATGTTGCGGGCCGCACCGAAGAAGCGCTTCGGCGGGTACAGGGCGGTCGAGTCGACACCACCGGACAGGATGCGGCCGGAGGCCGGAGCCGCCAGGTTGTACGCACGGCCCAGACGGGTGATCGAGTCGAGCAGCACGACGACGTCGTGGCCCAGCTCCACCAGACGCTTGGCGCGCTCGATGGCGAGCTCGGCGACCGTGGTGTGGTCCTCGGCCGGGCGGTCGAAGGTCGAGGAGATGACCTCGCCCTTGACCGACCGCTGCATGTCGGTGACTTCCTCCGGACGCTCGTCGACCAGGACGACCATCAGGTGGCACTCGGGGTTGTTGTGGGTGATCGCGTTGGCGATCGCCTGCATGATCATGGTCTTGCCGGTCTTCGGCGGGGCCACGATCAGACCGCGCTGACCCTTACCGATCGGCGACACCAGGTCGATGATGCGGGTGGTGAGCACGCCCGGGTCCGTCTCCAGACGGAGGCGGTCCTGCGGGTAGAGCGGGGTCAGCTTGTTGAACTCCGGGCGGCCGCGGCCGTGTTCGGGCGCCATGCCGTTGACGGAGTCCAGGCGGACCAGCGCGTTGAACTTCTCGCGGCGCTCGCCCTCCTTGGGCTGACGGACCGCGCCGGTGACGTGGTCACCCTTGCGCAGGCCGTTCTTGCGGACCTGGGCGAGGGAGACGTACACGTCGTTCGGGCCGGGCAGGTAGCCGGAGGTCCGGATGAACGCGTAGTTGTCGAGGATGTCCAGGATGCCCGCGACCGGGATCAGGACGTCGTCCTCGGCGATCTGCGGCTCCTGGCCCATCTCGTCGCGGCCACGACGGCCACGGCGGTCGCGGTAGCGGCCGCGACGGCCACGCCGGCCGCCCTCGAAGTCGTCGTCGTCCTGCGGGCCGGCGTTGCGGTCCTGGCGGCCGCCGCCCTGCTGCTGGCTCTGCTGCTGGCCGCGCTGCGCGCCGCCCTGGCCCTGCTGGTCGTCGCCCTTGCCGCGGCGGTCGCCACGGTCACCGCGGTCGCCACGGTCACCGCGGTCGCGGTCACGGCCGCGCTCACGGCGGTCGCGACGGCGGCCCTCGCCACCGTCGGCGTCGCCCTTCGCGTCGCCCTGCGCGGCGGGCGCCTCGGACTTGGCCTCGGTCTTCGCCTCGGCGGTGACGGTCTCGGGGCTGCCGGCCTCGGCGGTGGCCCGGCGACGGCGGCGCTCGGTGGGCGCCTCGTCCCCGCTCCGCTCGGCCTCCGCGCCGCGCTCGGCCGCGCGGCCGGTGCCGCCGGCGGGCTGGCCGGGGATCTCGATCTGCTGCTGGGCGACGGCCTTCTCGGCGGCGGCCTCGGCCTTGGCGTCCGCCTTCTTCTCGGCGGCCTCGTCGCCCGTACGGGTGCGGGAGGTGGCACGACGCTTGGGCTTGGTCTCGGCCGGCGCGTCGGTCTTCGCCGCCGGGGCGCTGCCGCCGGCGGCCTGCGCCTCCTTGATGACCTCGATCAGCTGGCTCTTGCGCATCCGCGCGGTGCCCCTGATGCCCAGGCCGGAGGCGACCTGCTGGAGCTCGGCCAGCACCATGCCCTCGAGGCCGGTACCGCGGCGCCGCCGGGAGCCGGCACCGGTGGCAGGCGCGGAGGCGTCCGTGGCGGGCGCGGCAGCGGTCTCCTCGACACGCGCGCCCATCAGATCGGTGGTGTCGCTCACGAAGGGTCCTTCCCTGGAGCGGACGTCGGCCTGTCTGGCTCGGCGACCGGTTGTGCTGTCCGGCTGCGGTCCTTGCTGTGTGGACCGTGCCGGGGCGGTAATCCGCCGGAAGGGCGGACGTGATATCTGGTGATGGCGCTCCCCCGAGCCGTGGCATCCAGTGTCACGTGGCGTGGTTGCACCGATTCCGGAGCTCCCCCAGAGGGGGTACGCCCACCGTCGGACCGCTCAGTGTCCGCATACGGCGTACTGCCCGCGTATGACGTACGGAACACAGTGCGGCTTGGGGGGCTCCCGGAAGAATGTCTGTCCCTGACGGGGACACGAGGCACCTCGCCATGGTGGGGTCGGGTGCAGACTTGAGATTAACACTACCGGATCCAACAAACATTCCCCCTCTCCAAATCCGGCAATCGCGTGCCCTACTCCCCTCCGGCCGAGGCGAGCGGCAGCACGCCGGCGCCCTGAAGGTCCAGGCCCAGGCGGTTCGCGGCCCATTCGGGACCGGCCAGGGCCTCGACCTTGTCGGCCGTCTCCGCGTCGGCGAGGGCCATCACGGTGGGTCCGGCGCCGGAGATGACGGCGGGCACGCCGTCGGCACGCAGCCGCTCCACCAACGCGGCGCTCTCCGGCATGGCGGGCGCGCGGTACTCCTGGTGGAGGCGGTCCTCGGTGGCCGGCAGCAGCAGCTCGGGGCGCCGGGTGAGGGCCTCGACGAGCAGGGCCGCACGGCCGGCGTTGACGGCGGCGTCGACGTGCGGGACGGTGCGCGGCAGCAGGCCGCGGGCGGTCTCGGTCAGCACGGGCTTACCGGGCACGAAAACCACCGGAACGATGGAATCGGCGGGCTCCAGCCTGATGGCACGGGCGGCGCCGGCCTCCATCCAGGCGATGGTGAAACCGCCGATCAGACACGGTGCCACGTTGTCGGGGTGGCCCTCGATCTCGGTGGCGAGCTCCAGCAGGGCGGCGTCGTCGAGCCTGGACTCGCCGCCTATGGTCACGGCGCGGGCGGCGACGATGCCCGCGCAGATGGCGGCGGAGGAGGAGCCGAGGCCACGGCCGTGCGGGATGCGGTTGGCGCAGACGATCTCGAGGCCGCGCGGCTGTCCGCCGAGTACGTCGAACGCCGTGCGCATGGACCGTACGAGGAGGTGCTTCTCGTCCCGCGGGAGCGTCTCGCTGCCCTCGCCCGCGATGTCGATGTGCAGCCCGGAGTCGGCCACCCGGACGACGACGTCGTCGTAGAGCCCCAGCGAGAGGCCGAGGGAGTCGAAACCCGGGCCGAGGTTGGCGCTGGTGGCGGGGACGCGCACCCGGACGGGGGCGGCGCGGAAGGCGGGACCGGCCATCTCGCGATGACTCTCCTTGAGCTGCGTGACTGTCGACTTGAGCTGTGTGACGGTCGAAGACATTCGATGAGGTACCGACGGAACCCCACGGGCCGCGGCCGAGACGCGGTGCCGCACGCAACGCACGGGCATATGCGGCAGGCGGGTTCGCTACAGCCTATCGAAGGAAGGTTCTGTGGCGACATAGGGCGCACAGGAGGCGCACGATGCGTGTCGCAAGCCCCCCGTGCACCCGTCACGGGGAATACCCCTACGTCGTCCGGTGACCCGGCCGGACGAGGTGTCCGGCCAGGCCGGTGGATCAGGCCAGACCGAGGCGCTCGGCCGCGGTGGTCGCGTCGACGGGGACGGTGACCGGCTGCGGGGCGCCGGCGACGGCCCAGTCGGGGTCCTTCAGGCCGTTGCCGGTGACCGTGCAGACGATGCGCTGTCCCGGGTCGACCAGGCCCTGCTCGGCCGCCTTCAGCAGACCGGCGACGGAGGCGGCGGAGGCGGGCTCGACGAAGACGCCCTCCTGCGCGGCCAACAGCCGGTAGGCGCGCAGGATCTCACGGTCCGTCACCTCGTCGATGAGGCCGCCCGACTCGTCCCGCGCGGCCAGCGCGTAGTCCCACGAGGCCGGGTTGCCGATACGGATGGCGGTGGCGATCGTCGAGGGGTCCTTGACCACCTCGCCGCGCACGATGGGGGCACTGCCGGAGGCCTGGAAGCCCCACATGCGCGGGGTCCGGGCGGCGACGCCGTCACGGGCGTACTCCGTGTACCCCTTCCAGTACGCGGTGATGTTGCCCGCGTTGCCGACCGGCAGGACGTGGATGTCGGGCGCGTCGCCGAGCATGTCGACGATCTCGAAGGCGGCGGTCTTCTGCCCCTCGATACGCACCGGGTTGACGGAATTCACCAGCGCCACGGGGTAGTTCTCGCTGAGGTCGCGGGCGAGGGTGAGGCAGTCGTCGAAGTTGCCGTCGACCTGGAGGATCTTCGCGCCGTGCACGAGGGCCTGGCCCATCTTGCCGAGCGCGATCTTGCCCTGCGGGACGAGCACGGCCGAGACCATGCCGGCGCGCACACCGTAGGCGGCGGCACTGGCCGAGGTGTTGCCGGTGGACGCGCAGATGACCGCCTTCGCGCCCTCCTCCTTGGCCTTGGAGATGGCCATGGTCATGCCTCGGTCCTTGAAGGAACCGGTCGGGTTGGCGCCCTCCACCTTGAGGTGGACCTCGCAGCCCGTGCGCTCGGAGAGGACCTGCGCCGGGACGAGGGGCGTGCCGCCCTCGCGGAGCGTCACGACCGGCGTGGTGTCGGACACCGGCAGCCTGTCCCGGTACTCCTCGATGATGCCGCGCCACTGGTGGGTCATTGCTGGTTACTCTCCTTCAACCCGCATGATGCTGGCGACACCGCGCACGGTGTCGAGCTTGCGCAGCGCCGCGACGGTCCCGGTGAGGGCGGCGTCGGAAGCGCGGTGGGTGACGACGACGAGGGAGGCCTCGCCGACGCCGTCTTGCCGTCCCTGCTGGCGCACCGTGTCGATGGACACGCCGTGCTCGGCGAACACGGTCGCGACCTGCGCGAGGACGCCGGGCTTGTCGGCGACGTCCAGGCTGATGTGGTAGCGCGTGACGACCTCGCCCATGGGCGACACGGTCAGGGCGGCGTACGCCGACTCGCCGGGCCCCGTTGCCCCGCTGAGCCGGTTGCGGCAGACGGCGACGAGGTCGCCGAGCACGGCGGAGGCGGTGGGCGAGCCGCCCGCGCCGGGGCCGTAGAACATGAGCTGCCCGGAGGCGTCGGACTCGACGAACACGGCGTTGTACGCGCCGCGCACGGAGGCGAGCGGGTGGGTCAGCGGAATCATCGCGGGGTGCACGCGCGCGGTGACGGACCGGCCGTCCGCGGCCCGCTCGCAGATGGCGAGCAGCTTGATGGTGCAGCCCATCGCTCTGGCGGAGGCGAAGTCGGCGGCGGTGACCTCGGTCATGCCCTCGCGGTAGACGTCGTCGAGCCGCACGCGTGTGTGGAAGGCGATGCCGGCGAGGATCGCGGCCTTGGCGGCGGCGTCGAAGCCCTCCACGTCGGCGGTCGGGTCGGCCTCCGCGTAGCCGAGGGCGGTGGCCTCGTCGAGGGCTTCCTGGTAGCCGGCGCCGGTGGAGTCCATCTTGTCGAGGATGAAGTTGGTGGTGCCGTTGACGATGCCCAGCACCCGGTTGACCTTGTCGCCGGCGAGGGACTCGCGCAGCGGCCGGATCAGCGGGATGGCCCCGGCGACGGCGGCCTCGTAGTAGAGGTCCTTGCCGTGCTCCTCGGCAGCGGCGTGCAGGGCGGCGCCGTCCTGGGCGAGCAGGGCCTTGTTCGCGGAGACGACGGAGGCGCCGTGCTCGAAGGCGGTGGTGATCAGGGTGCGGGCGGGCTCGATGCCGCCGATGACCTCGACGATCACGTCGATGTCGCCGCGTTTGACCAGCGCGGTGGCGTCGGTGGTGATCAGCTCGCGCGCGATGCCCTCGCGCACCCGGTCGGGCCGCCGCACCGCCACGCCGGCCAGCTCCACCGGGGCGCCGATGCGGGCGGCGAGGTCGGCCGCGTGCGTCGTCATGATGCGCGCCACCTCTGAGCCGACCACTCCACAGCCCAGCAGCGCCACCTTCAGCGGACGCGTACGCATCATCCGACCTCGTTTCCTCATACCGTTCAGGTTGGTCCAGTCTCACTCACCGGACCGGACTTTCTGCCCCTGGTCCGGATCGTGAGACATCTATTTCATCTGCCGGAGGGTGGAAGACAGGAGATCTTCCACCTCCGTCCTCGTGGCCCCCGCGGGCGCCGTCACCCCACGTCGAGCCGGAGCAGGTCCTCCTCGGTCTCGCGCCGCACGATGACCCGTGCCTCGCCGTCCCGGACCGCGACGACCGGCGGCTTGAGCAGGTGGTTGTAGTTGCTGGCCATCGACCGGCAGTACGCGCCCGTCGCCGGTACGGCGATCAGGTCACCGGGTGCCAGGTCGGCCGGCAGGAACGCGTCGCGCACGACGATGTCGCCGCTCTCGCAGTGCTTGCCGACGACCCGGGAGAGCATGGGCCCGGCGTCGGAGGTGCGGGAGACGAGGGACACGCTGTACTCCGCGTCGTACAGCGCCGTGCGGATGTTGTCGGACATGCCGCCGTCGACGGAGACATAGGTGCGCAGCCCGTCGAGCGGCTTGACCGTGCCGACCTCGTACAGCGTGAAGGCGGTGGGCCCGACGATGGCGCGCCCCGGCTCCACGGAGATGCGGGGGGTCGCGAGCCGGGCGGCCTCGCACTCACGGGTGGCGATGTCGGTCAGCGTCTTGGCGATCTCGTGCGGCTCGCGCGGGTCGTCGTCGCTGGTGTAGGCGATGCCGAGGCCGCCGCCGAGGTCGATCTCGGGCAGCTCGACGCCGTGCTCGTCGCGGATCGCCTTCAGCAGTCCGACCACGCGGTGCGCGGCGACCTCGAAGCCCGACAGGTCGAAGATCTGCGACCCGATGTGCGAGTGGATGCCGATGACGTCCAGCCCGTCGAGCTTGAGCGCCCGGCGCACCGCCTCGGCGGCCTGGCCCCCGGCGAGCGGGATGCCGAACTTCTGGTCCTCGTGCGCGGTGGCGATGAACTCGTGCGTGTGGGCCTCGACGCCGACGGTGATCCGGATCTGCACCCGCTGCCGCTTGCCCAGCTCCTGCGCGATGTGCGCGACCCGCACGATCTCCTGGAAGGAGTCGAGCACGATCCGCCCGACCCCGGCCTCGACGGCGCGGCGGATCTCGGCGGGCGACTTGTTGTTGCCGTGGAAGGCGATGCGGTCGGCGGGCATCCCGGCCGACAGCGCGGTGGCCAGCTCGCCGCCGGAGCACACGTCCAGGTTGAGCCCCTCCTCGTGCAGCCAGCGCACGACCGCCCGCGACAGGAACGCCTTGCCCGCGTAGAAGACGTCGGCGTCCGGCCCGAAGGCGGTGCGCCAGGCACGCGCACGGGCCCGGAAGTCGGTCTCGTCGAGGATGTAGGCCGGGGTGCCGAACTCCTCGGCGAGCGCCTTCACGTCGATGCCGCCGACGGTGACCACGCCGTCCTCGGTCCGGCCGACGGTCTCGGCCCACACCTTGGTGTCGAGGGCGTTGAGGTCGGTCGGCGGGGCGCTGTAGTGGCCCTCGGGGAGGACGTCGGCGTGACGGGGCCCGGCGGGGTGGGCGGAACGGCTCATCGTTGGCTGTCTCTTTCAGAGGTGGTCGGGTGCGTCGATGCCGAGCAGGGACAGGCCACCGGCCAGCACCGTCCCGGCGGCTTCGGCGAGGGCGAGCCGGGCGCGGTGGGCGGCCGAGGGTTTCTCCTCACCGAGGGGCAGCACGCCGGGCAGCAGGACGAGGACGGCGTCGGCGACGGTGACGAGATGCCGGGCGAGCCGGTCCGGGGCGCGGTGGGCGGCGGACACGGCCAGGATGCGGGGGTGGTCGGCGAGCAGCGCCTCGAGCCGGCCGGAGTCCGCGCCGGCCACGGGCCCGGGCTCGGCGCGGAACCCGAGGTCCGCGGCGTTGCGGCCGAGCGCCCTGGTGCGGGCGTGCGCGTACCGGACACGGAACAGCGGGTTGCTCTCCCGCTGCGCCAGCAGCTCGGCACCGATCCGGGGCCGGTCGTGCGGGGCGGGGTGCAGCAGCGCCCAGCGGCCGGCGTCGGGGCCGAGCACGGAGGGGTCCTGGGGGGCGGGGACGGGGCGGAGGGGGGTGGCGGGGGTGTCACGGGGGCCGGGGTCGCTGTCGCGGCCGGCGGGGGTGTCACGGGGGCCGGGGTCGTCTCCGTGGCTGATCTCGGTGCGGCCGCCCTGGGAGGCGACGATCCGCGCCACGGCGTCGGCGACGACCTCGGCGCGCGCCTCGTACGGCACGAGCAGCGCCACGACCTGACCGGCGAGGGCGTCGGAGTGCCCGTACCGGAGGCCCTCGCGGAGGATCTTCCGGACCAGCTCGGCGCCGGTCCGCCCGTCCAGACTGATGTTCAGGAAGCCGGGCCCGGTGATGACGACGTCGGTGACGCCTTCCGCCTCGCGGAGATGGGGCAGCAGCACCTGGGCCACCTGCCGCGGCGGCCGCCCCGCCGACCGGGCGAGCTGCATCGCCACGTTGGTGGCGTAGTCCCCGCACCCGCCGGCCCCCGGCGGCCCGACGACCACCCGCTCGGGCAGGGCGACGCTGAGCTCACCCGTGTCCACGGCACGGCGAACCGCGTGCAGGACGGTGTGCGAGAGCTCGACGGGGGTCACGGGACAAGCGTATGGGAGGAGGGGGGTGGGTATGCGAGCCGGTTTGAGCGATGGTCCGGGATGTGGACGTGAGGGTGGACACGCCGGGGAGGCCGACGCTCAGGGCGACACGGCGGCGGAGTCAGCCCTCGCAGCTGCCGAGGGCGCTGCCGTACGCGGCGGCCGCCCCGTCCGCCTCACCGAGGTCGTCGAGCGTGTCGAGCTCCCGGTCGGCGGCCCGCCGCTCACGATCGGTCTTGCGCTCGATCAACTGCCGCACGAGCCGGACGAGTTCGTTCGGCTCGAAGGGCTTGGCGAGGAACGCGTCGACGCCGACGTCGAGGCCGGTGTCCAGCTCGTACTGCGTGCAGGCGCTGACGATGGCGAGGGGAAGATGCCGGGTCCGCGGGTCGGCGCGCAGCCGTGCGGCGGTCCGCAGGCCGTCCAGCCGGGGCATGACGACATCGAGCGTCACGACGTCGGGGCGGACCTGATGGACGACATCCAGACACTCGGCACCATCGGCCGCGGTCACGACCTCGATGCCCTCCAGCTCGAGATTGACCCTGATCAACTGCCGGATGACCTTGTTGTCGTCCACAACAAGCACCCGGCCCGACGCGCCTGGCACAACCCGAGAGTAGGTCCAGACCGGCCATCGCGTCCGGCTTTTCCCGACTTCCACCCCTCGCGGGGGACACCCGGACCCACCCGCAAACCCGTTGATGACCACCCCGAGAGAGCTGGTAGTGTTCTACCCGTCGCCGCGAGCAACACGCTCAGCAACCGACACGCCCCCGTAGCTCAGGGGATAGAGCAACGGCCTCCGGAGCCGTGTGCGCAGGTTCGAATCCTGCCGGGGGCACTCGCCCGATCACCTCGAAATGTTCCTTGGTGACCAGGGTGGATGCCGAGAGAAGAGGGCGGGAGTCAGTCTCACTGACTCCCGCCCTCTCTCGTTGTCTCTCAGTGGTCGCGACAGCCGTCAGGGGGTCGGGCCGCGCCGGTGGCTGGGAAGATCGACAGCACCAGCTGACGCACTTCTGGCCACCGGTGGGCCTTGGGGCTTGATGTGAAGCAATTGCTCCCAGCTCGTATTCGCGCTCAATGCCTGTCATTGCTTTGGCCTCGTTTTATCGCGCTGGATCCACCAGGAGCTCTCACCCCTGTAGTCACAAGATCGAACTCCTGTTACTTTCCCGTGTGACCTTCTTGCCCGACTGACGGCTATACAGATACTGTTCCCCCTGAGAGATCGGGGGTCGGAATGGCGGATCCGAGTGTTGCGCTCGGCGCCAAGGTGCCGGAATCCATACTCAAGAGGCTGGTAAACGCCGACATCGGAAAGATGACCACGGCTTACTGCCCGAAATGCGGAGAGCTGACCAAGCATCTGCGAATCAGCAACTCCTATCTCATGGACAACGAGTTCGGGAAAATGCTGGCCCGCATCGGTGCGGACTGGAATCCCTTCTACAACATGATGGCCGGCCAGCCCGCCATCTGTACCGTGAAGGACTGTCGACGCGTGAACGACGTGTAGTCCCAACGGCAAGGGGGCGCGCGTCCCGGCGTATGCCGATAACGCCGCACGAGAACAACCAGAACATTCGGCGCCCACCGATCGGTGCTGAAAGTCGTATAGCGCGAGCCGATTGAACCGGCCCCTGCCCAGATATCTGGGCAGGGGCCGGCGGCCAGCGGAAAGCCAGTCTCAGGGATTCATCGGTCACGCCGTTCGTTTGCGGGGGGTCGATCTCTTTGCTGCTGTCTTCTTTGTGCCGCCGGATTTCGCGGTCGTGCTCTTCTTCGCTGCCGACGTGCTTTTCGTCGCTGCCTTCTTTGCTGCCTGGGTCGTCTTCGAGGTCGATTTTCTTGGCGAGGCGGCCGTCTTCTTCTTCGTCGTGGTCGACTTCTTGCCGGTCGGTTCCTTGGGCTGGGTGCGGGCGGTTGTGCGCCGTTTGGGGAGGTGGGTGACCTCGGCGTCGGAGGGCTGTTCGCCGCGGGACTCCTTGGCCGCGCGGACGCTGCTCTCCAGGGCCGCCATCAGGTCCAGGACCTTGCCGGACTCGGCCGGCTCGGGGGCCTCCGGGGGTGCCTCGCCGGAGACCTTGGCGGTGATGACCTCCTCCAGGGCCTCGCGGTACTCGTCGTGGAGGTCGTCGAGGTCGACCTCGCCGAGGGTGTCCATGAGGGCGTCCGCGAGGTCGAGTTCCTTGTCGCGGACCGTGACCGAGGAGTCCGGGGCCACGCCCTCGGGGGCGCGGACCTCGTCGGGCCAGAGCAGGCCGTGCATGGCGATGGCGTCGTCCACGACCCGCAGCATTCCCAGGCGCTCACGGCCGCGCAGGGCGTACTTGGCGATGGCGACCTTGTTGCTGCGCTTGAGTGCCTCGCGCAGCAGGGTGTACGGCTTCGCCGCGGGAGCCCCGCCCGCCGCCAGGTAGTAGGCCGCGTCCATCTGGAGGGGGTCGATCCGGTCGGCCGGCACGAAGGCGACGATCTCGATCGTGCGGGCCGTCGGGATGGGCAGGTGGGACAGGTCCTCGTCGGTGATCGGGATGATCGAGCCGTCCGCGTCCTCGTAGCCCTTGCTGATCTCCGAACTGGTGACCTCGCGCTCCTCCAGCTCGCAGAACTTGCGGTAGCGGATGCGGCCGCCGTCCTCGGTGTGGATCTGGCGGAAGGAGATCGAGTGGCTCTCGGTCGCGTTCACCAGCTTGATGGGGATGCTGACCAGGCCGAAGGAGATGGCGCCGTTCCATATCGATCGCACGTGCAGCACCTTTCGAGGCGACGAGGCGATATCACCCGATTTCGTGTGATTCTCATCGTATGACGCCGATCACGGAGGTGGAGGGGCGGCGGCTCGCGCTCAGCAACCTGGAGAAGGTGCTCTATCCGGCGACCGGGTTCACCAAGGGCGAGGTGCTGCACTACTACGCCACGACCGCCGAGGCGCTCCTTCCCCATCTGCGGGACCGGGCGGTCTCCTTCCTGCGCTACCCGGACGGGCCCGAGGGAGAGGTGTTCTTCACCAAGAACGTGCCCCCGGGTACGCCCGCCTGGGTCACCACCGCCGAGGTTCCCCGCTCGGAGGGCCCGGCCCGGATGGTCGTCGTGCAGGACCTGCCCTCGCTGATGTGGGCGGCCAACCTGGTCACCGAGTTCCACACCCACCAGTGGCTGGTCGGCTCGCCCGACGAGGCCGACCGGATCGTCTTCGACCTCGACCCCGGTGCGCCCGCCACGATCGTGGACTGCTGCGAGGTCGCCCTGTGGCTGCGCGAGCGCCTCGCCGACGACGGCTTCGAGGCGTACGCCAAGACCTCCGGCTCCAAGGGACTGCATGTGCTGGCGGGCGTACGAGGGGCCGGCTCCGCGCCGGTGTCCGACTACGCCAAGACACTCGCGATGGAGGCCGAGCGGGCGATGCCCCGGCTGGTGCTGCACCGGATGACGCGCAGCCTGCGGCCGGGGAAGGTGTTCGTCGACTGGAGCCAGAACGCCGCGCGCAAGACCACCGCCGCGCCCTACACCCTGCGGGCCCGGCCTCGGCCGCTCTCGTCCGCGCCGGTGACCTGGGCCGAGATCGAGGAGTGCGAGGCGCCCGAGCAGCTCGTGTTCGGCGCGGCGGACGTCGGGGCCCGGCTGCGGGACCACGGCGACCTGCTGGCACCGCTGCTCGACCCGGACCGCGCGGGCGAGCTGCCCCAGCCCAAGAGGACCTAGGGTTCTAGACCCCATCCCATGTGTGCCGGTCACGGGCCATCGCGTGCAGCGCCTCCACGTCGGCAGGTTTGAGCGCGCCGCCGAGCCGGGCCAGGCCGCCCAGGTCGGCGTCCTCGAGGACCCGGACCTCGCGGGACGGTACGGCGACGGTGAACCGGGCGGTGGGGCCGGCCAGGGCGAGGAGAGGGCGTACCTCGGCGGTCAGGGCGTGCGAGGCCCGGTCGGCGGCGGTACGGACGCGGCGCAGCAGCGGCCCCGCCTCGGTCCGGCCGACCGTCACCTCAGGGTCGGTGATCAGCACCCGCAGCTTGCGCGCGTACAGGGCGTGGACGGCGAACAGGCCGCCCGGCCCGATCGCCAGATGGTGGATACGGGCCCCGCCGGGCAGCTGGAGCGAGTGCAGGGCGTACCAGCCGGCCCGATCCAGTCCGTCCAGGGCCGCCCCCACCGCCTGCTCGGCCAGCAGCGCCCGGCGCCGTGGGTCGCCGCGCAGCCGGTGCGCCGGGCCGGGGTCCCGTTCGAGGGAGACCAGGAGGGCCTCGCCGGGGCGGTTGGGAGCCAGGTCGTCGTCCGGGTGCAGGGCGAGCCGGGCCAGTTCGGCGGGGGTCGGCGGCGGGGGCGGCCCGACGGTGACGGGGCCGGTGACGAAGGGGCCGAGGGCCTTGAGGACGTCCTCGCGGCGGTCCTCGCCGAGGAGGTTCACCCGGCCGGCCTCCCGGTCGTACCAGGCGAGGGTCCTGCCGTCCCTGAGGCAGACGTAGAGCCGCTCACGGCCGAGCCGCCAGGTCGGTACGACGCGCAGTGAGGTCATGCATCATCACCCCTTCGACCATGGGAACAGGGAGGGTGCTCCAGGGGCAAGAACCCGATTACATTTGACAGCAGTTGGGCAGGTCCCGGGGTTGGGGAGGCGCCGTTGCGTACCCGTAGGAAGCAACCCGACGTACCCGCTCCGCAGCATCCCTGGAACGAGGTGGTGCCCGGCCTGTGGATGGGCGGACACCAGTTCCGGGGGCGCGCGGGGCGGCTGGAGAACGCGGTGGTGCGCGACGAGTTCGATCTCGTGCAGACCCTGCTGCGGCTGCCGGGCCACGGGCCCGACAGCGGGGTCGAGCACCATGTCTGGCCGATCCCGGACGGGCCGCTGGACGGCACCCAGCTCGCGGGGGTGATCCGGCTGGCCGAGGCCGCGTGCGAGGCGCTGGACGCCGGCCGCCGTGTGCTGGTGCGCTGTTTCCACGGCTACAACCGCTCGGGTCTGGTCGTCGCCCACGCGCTGATCCGCCGGGGTGAGAGGGCCGAGGACGCGATCCGTCTCATCAGGGCCCGCCGCTCGCCGTGGGCCCTGCACAACGAGCTCTTCGAGGACTATCTGCGGGCCGGTCTGCCGACGGCCCGGCTGCTGGAGGAGCTGGCGGAGTAGGCGGGCGGGGCGGAGGGTCCGCTTCCGCCCCGCCCGGGGGGGGCGGGTGGAGAGGCCGCTTCCGCCCCGTCCGGGTGGTGGGTGGAAAGGCTGCTTCCGCCTCGCCCGGGCGGCGGGTGGAGAGGCCGTTTCCGCCCCGCCCGGGCGTTCGCCGCCGTCGGGCAGAGGTGCCCCTCCGCCCCTCGCCCGAACGGGTGGGTGCGGGGCCGGCTCGGGGGCGCATCCGCTCGGCCCTGACGACTTCGCCGGCGCATCGAGTGCGGGACCTGCCCTTTCCCGTTAATAAGGTGTACGGGGCCGACCGCCGTCCCGATCAGCAGGAGTCCCGTGCCGCCCCTTCGCCGCCCCTCGCGGGCTCTACTCGCCGCCCCGGCCGTCGCCGTGCTCGCGCTGCTCAGCGGCTGCGGTGACGCGGACGGGCTGCGCGCGGCGGGAGCGACACCGACCGCGACCGGCCCTGCCCGGCTCTGGCCCGAGCTGGCGCCCGCTTCGTCGCCCGCGTTCGACTTCGACGAGGCGGAGACGAAGGTGATCAAGGGAATACGGGTCGCGGACGGCATCCACGACGTCGACCCCCTGGCGATCGTCCGGGCGGAGATCGCCGGCAGCCCCGCGGAGTACGACGGGGAGAAGGCGAAGTACCGCGAGACCGCGCGACGGATGGCCGAGTGCGCGGACGGCGCGGGCCGCGGCCGCTGCCCGGTCCTGCGGCCGTACTACCGGGACCTCACCGGCGACGGCCGCGACGAGCTGACCCTCGGCTTCCGGCAGCTGCCGGGGACGCTGACCGCCGTACGCGTCTACACGGTGGAACGGCACCGGCTGGTGCAGGTCATGCACTACGAGGACGCGCTGAGCCGGGTCGAGCTGGCCGGGCACTCGGTGATCGTCCGATCGCCGTCGGAGGTCGCCGGGTACGAGTACCGGTTGCAGTGGACCTGGGACCCGGACCAGAAGGCGATGCTGCTGACCCAGGACGAGATGCTGCGCATCGGTGAGGGCTCCCAGTCCCCCTCCCCGTCCCCGACGCCCTCGCCCTCGCGGTCGCGCTCGGCCGCGCCCCCGTCGCCCTCCCCCAGTTCACCCGGCTCCCCCAGCTCCCCCGACCCGGCGGCCACCCGATGAGGCTCACCCCACCCGGCACGCTCGCCGTGAAGACGGCCGTGTTCATCACGGTGATGTGCTGCGCCCTGGCCGCGCTGCTCGGCGTCCTGGTGCATGTGTCGGTGACCGACCAGACCGTCGGCCAGGCCCGCGAGCAGGCACTGGACCGGCTGGAGCAGGCGACGGAGGCGTACGAGACCGGGGACACGCCGATGCCCGGGGCCGGTGTCGACCCCGCGGGGCTGCCCGGGCGGCTGCGGGCGCTCGCGGCGGGCGGCGAGCGCGGCACGATGGTCGCCGACCACCTCGGCCGGCCCACGATGTGGGCGGCGGGCCCGGCCGACGGCGGGCGGGCGCTGGCCGTCCAGGTCGACTACTCGCAGCAGGCCCGCACCATCGACGGCCTGGACCGGGCGATCCTGTGGTCCTCCGCGCTGGCCATCGGCGCGACGCTGCTGGTCGGCGCGCTCGCGGTGCAGCGGGTGACACGGCGGCTGCACGCCACGGCGCGGGTGGCCCGCCGGATCAGCGCCGGTGACCTGGACGCTCGGGTGCACGACCGGCGTTCCCAGGACCCGAGGCGTCCGCAGGACGAGGTGGCCGCGGTGGCCGCCGCGCTGGACTCCATGGCGGCCTCGCTCCAGGGCAAGCTGCTGGCCGAGCAGCGTTTCACCGCGGACGTGGCGCACGAGCTGCGCACTCCGCTGACCGGGCTGCACGCGGCGGCGGAGCTGCTGCCGCCGGGCCGGCCGACGGAGCTGGTGCGCGACCGGGTGGCGGCGCTGCGCACCCTCACCGAGGACCTGTTGGAGATCTCCCGGCTTGACACCGGGCGGGAGCGGCTGGACCTGGAGACCGTGGAACTGGGCGCGCTGGCCGGGCGGGTGGTGCGCGGCGCGGGCGGCGCGACCGAGGTGCGGATCGTCCGGGACGTGGCCGTGGAGACGGACCGGCGGCGGCTGGAGCGGGTGCTCGGCAATCTCGTGGCCAACGCGCACCGGCACGGGCGGGGCCCCGTCGAACTGACCGTGGACGGGCCTGTCGTGACCGTGCGGGACCACGGGGACGGGTATCCGGAGTACCTCGTGGCGCACGGGCCGCAGCGGTTCCGGACCGAGGGCGGCTCCCGGGGGCACGGCCTCGGGCTGACCATCGCGCTGGGGCAGGCGGAGGTGCTGGGGGCGCGGCTGGGGTTCGCGAACGCGGCCGGCGGCGGGGCCGTCGCCACACTGCGGCTGCGCGACGAGGCGGTTGCCCACCTGGCTCACTAATGCGCGCGGGTCCCGGGCGTTGCTCCTAACGTGGCGATTAGTCAGTTTTCGCCTGCTTCATGGAGGTCCGCATGTCCCTGCGCTCCCGCCTCGTCATATCCCTGACCGCAGCCGCCCTCGCCGCCACGGCCGCCGCCACCCCCGCCGTCGCGAAGGACGACCCGGGCGGGAACGGCAACTCCAGCCAGAGCGGCAACGCCAGCCAGAACGGCAACTGGAACCAGGGCGGCAACGCCAATCCGAACGGCAACGCCCATCAGAGCGGCAACGCCAACCCGAACGGCAACGCCAATCAGAGCGGCAACGCCAACCAGAACAGCAATGCCCATCAGAACGGCAACGCCAGCCAGGGTGGCAACTGGAACCAGAACGGGAACGCCAACTCGAACGGCAATTCCAGCCAGAGCGGCACCTGGAACCAGGGCGGCAACGGCAACGGCAACTGGAACCAGGGCGGCCAGACCAACCAGCCCCAGAGCGGCCAGACGACCCAGAGCACCAGCACACCGCTCTACAAGGGCGTGGTGACCGCGAGCCTGCTGTACCTGCGCAGCGCGCCGAACCGTGGCGGCCAGATCATCCGAACGGCCCGCAAGGGCCAGATCGTGTCGATCTACTGCAAGACCACGGGCGAGACCGTCGACGGCAACTCGCTCTGGTACCTCCTCACCGACGGCACCTGGGCCTGGGGCTCGGCGCGGTACATCGACAACATCGGGCCCGCGCCACGCTGGTGCTGACCGGCCACGGGCACCCCGGCCACCATAGGACCCACAAGGGTCACAAGGCTCACAAGGAGTCCTCTTTGGGTAAGTTCCGGACATGACGAAGGCCGGAACCGGAACCGTCGCGACGGCTGCGGACGCGCCCGCTCCGGCGGTGCGCCTCCCTCGGCGCCGGGGCGTCGAACTCGCCCTCATCGTCCTCGCGGTCCTGCTCGCGGTGTACGGCTACTGCGCCGTGGGCCTGGCCAGGACCGGCACCGTCCCGCCCGGCGCCGCCGGTTACGGCGCCGGGCTCGGCGTGCTCGCCCTGCTGGCGCATCTCGCGGTGCGGCTGCGCGCCCCGTACGCCGATCCGCTGCTGCTGCCGATCGCGGTGCTGCTCAACGGGCTGGGCCTGGTGCTGATCTACCGGCTGGACCTGGAGACGCCGGGTGACGGGGCCGCGCTCACCCAGCTGGTGTGGTCCACGCTCGGGGTGGGGCTGTTCATCGTCGTCGTCGCGGTCCTGCGCGACCACCGGGTGCTCCAGCGCTACGCGTACGTCTGCGTGGCCGCCGCCCTCGGGCTGCTCGTGCTGCCGATCCTCTTCCCCGCCGTCAACGGTGCCCGTATCTGGATCCGGATCGCCGGGTTCTCCATCCAGCCGGGCGAGTTCGCGAAGGTGCTGCTCGCGGTGTTCTTCGCCGCGTACCTGGCCGCCAACCGCAGCGCGCTGGCGTACGCGGGCCGACGGGTGTGGTTCGTGCAGCTGCCGACCGGGCGGGTACTGGGGCCGATCGTCACCATCTGGCTGCTGAGCGTCGGGGTGCTGGTCCTGGAGCGCGACCTGGGGACCTCGCTGCTGTTCTTCGGCCTGTTCGTGGTCATGCTCTACGTCGCCACCGGCCGCACCGGCTGGATCGCGGTCGGCCTGCTGCTGGCGGCGCTCGGCGCGGCGGCGGTGGGCTGGCTGGAGCCGCATGTGCACAGCAGGATCGAGGACTGGCTGCACCCGTTCGCCTCCATCGAGGCGGGCCAGGGGCCCAACCAGCTCTCCCAGTCGCTGTTCGCCTTCGCCGCGGGCGGCATCCTCGGCACCGGCCTCGGCCTCGGGCACTCCGTGCTGATCGGCTTCGCCGCCAAGTCGGACTTCATCCTGGCGACCGCCGGGGAGGAGCTGGGCCTGGCCGGACTGTCCGCGGTCTTCCTGCTGTACGGCCTGCTGGTGGAGCGCGGCTACCGGGCCGGGCTCGCGCTGCGGGACCCGTTCGGGCGGCTGCTCGCCGTGGGGCTGGCCTCGATCGTGGCGCTCCAGGTGTTCGTCATCGCGGGCGGGGTGACCGGACTGATCCCGCTGACCGGCATGGCGATGCCGTTCCTCGCGCAGGGCGGCTCCTCGGTGGTCACCAACTGGGCGATCACCGCACTGCTGATCAGGATCAGCGACTCGGCCCGCCGCCAGTACGACGGGCGGGCCGCCGTATGACCCGCTACATCCGGCACGCCGCCGTGTTCTGCTCGCTGCTGCTGGTGGCGCTGCTGGTCAACGCCACCCGGCTCCAGGTGGTCCAGGCCCGGCGCTACGACGACAGTCCGGCCAACCGGCGTGCGGTCATCGCCCGTTACGCCGAGCCGCGCGGCGACATCCTGGTCGGCGGCCGTCCGGTCACCGGCTCCGTGGACACCCAGGAGCAGCTGCGACACGAACGCACCTACGAGGACGGCCCGTTGTACGCCCCGGTGACCGGTTTCGCCTCGCAGAAATACGGCACGAGCCTGCTGGAGCACTCCGAGGACCCGGTGCTGTCCGGCACGGACCCGATGCTGACGCCGTTCCCGCTGTGGAACGAGCTGACGCGGGCGCGCACTCCGGGCGGCGACGTGGTGACGACGCTGAACGACGCGGCGCAGCGGGCGGCGTACGACGGGCTGGGCGGGCGCAAGGGCGCGGTGGCGGCGGTCGAGCCGGCGACCGGGCGGATCCTGGCGCTGGTGTCGACGCCGTCGTACGACCCGGCGGTGCTCTCGGGCAACGGGCCCGACGCGACGAGGGCGTGGGCGCGGCTGAACGGGGACCGGGAGAAGCCGATGCTGAACCGGGCGGTGGGGCAGACCTATCCGCCCGGGTCGACGTTCAAGGTGGTCACCGCGGCGGCCGCGCTGGACGCGGGGGTGGTCACGGACGTCGACGAGGCGACCGACTCGCCCGACCCGTACACCCTGCCGGGGACGACGACGTCGCTGACGAACGAGTCGGAGGGCTGTGCGGACGCGCCGCTGCGGGTGGCGTTCATGTGGTCCTGCAACACGGTGTTCGCCCGGCTCGGGGCGGCGGTGGGCGTGGAGCGGATGACGGCGACGGCGACGGCGTTCGGGTTCAACGACACCGAGCTGCGCATCCCGTTCGCGGCGGCCACGAGCACCTTCGACACCACGGTCGACAAGGCGCAGCTGGCGCTCTCGTCGATCGGGCAGTACAACACGCGGGCCACACCCCTGCAGATGGCGATGGTGGCGGCGGCGGTGGCGAACGGGGGTCAGGTGCGGACGCCGTATCTGGTGGACAGGAGGACCAGGGCCGACGGCACGACGGTCGCCGGGCCGGGGGCGCAGCCGGTGCGCCAGGCGATGCACCCGGCGACGGCGGTACGGCTGCGGGAGCTGATGCGGGACGTGGTGGAGGAGGGCACCGGCACCAACGCGGCGATCCCGGGGGCGGTCGTGGGCGGCAAGACCGGTACGGCCCAGCACGGGATCGGCAACTCCGGTACGCCGTACGCCTGGTTCGTGTCCTGGGCGCAGGGCGATCGGGATCCGGAGCCGAGGGTTGCGGTCGCGGTGGTGGTGGAGGACGGGTCGGTGGAGCGGGAGCACATCACGGGCGGCGGTATGGCGGCGCCGATCGCGCGGGCGGTGATGGAGGAGGTGCTGAACTCCTCGCCGGACCGGACGGGTTGACCGCGGCTGGGGCCCGGTTTCCCGGTCCGGCGAGGTGTCGGGCGGGGTCACACCGTGGCGGCCCGGGAGGGGAGTTCCCGCACCAGTGCGGCCGGCAGGGCCACGAAGGCGCTCACGCCCGTGCCCTGGGTGGGCCGCAGTTCCACCTGGGCGCCGAGGCGGGAGGCGAGGGCGCCCACGACATGGTGGCCGAGGGTGAGGGCGGCGCCGGTGCGGCGGGGGCCGAGGACGGTGTGCGGGGCGCCGCCGCGGCCGGAGAGCGCCTCGTTGGCCTCGGCCATGCGCGCCGGGGGCATCCCGGGGCCGCGGTCGACGACGGCGAGGCAGTACTCGCCCGCGTCGCGCCAGCCGTAGACCTCCACGGGCTGCGCGGGCGGGCTGAACACCAGGGCGTTCTCGACCAGTTCGGCGAGGAGATGGGACAGCTCGGCGACGCAGTGCCCGCGGATGCCGCACTGCTCGACGTCGGCGGCCAGCACCCGCTGGTACTGCTCGACCTCCGACACGGCCGAGCGCACCACGTCGGTGACGGCGACGGTGCCCTTCCAGGAGCGGGCCGGGGACTCCTCGCCCGCCAGGACGAGCAGCGACTCGGCGTTGCGGCGCATACGGGTGGCGAGGTGGTCGAGTTCGAACAGCTCGGCGAGGGCGCCCGGGTCGAGCTCCTGGCTCTCCAGGGTGGTGATCAGGCCGAGCTGGCGGGTGAGCAGGCTCTGGTTGCGGCGGCCGAGGCCGGCCAGGGACTGGGTGCTGGTGCGCCGCAGCACGGCCTGTTCGGCGGCGAGGCCGACGGCGGTGTGCTCGACGTTGCGCAGGGCGGCGGCCAGGCGGCTGATCTCCCGTGCGGCGCCCGGGAGTTCGGAGCGATCGGGCCGGGCGGGCCGGGTGCCGTCGGGCGCGGCCTCCTGGATCTGGCGCACGGCGTCGGGCAGCCGGGAGCCGGCCACCGCGTCGGCCTCGTCGGCGAGGGCGCCCAGCGGCCGGGTGATGGAGCGGGCCGAGACGACGGCCAGCGCGGCGACGACGGCGAGGATCAGGGCGCCGAGGGCGAGGAAGGCGTAGAGCTCACCGGTGGCGGCGGAACCGGTGTCCGCGGCTCGGTCCCGGACATCGTCGCCGATGTCCTTCTGCACCGCGTGCAGATCGTCGACGAGGGTCGTCATGTCCGCCCACCACCGGGCGGGGTCGACGTCCAGGTCGGAGCCGTCGGCCCCGCGCTCGGCCCGGGTCTCGTAGTCGGTGACGCGCCGGGCGGCGGCGCCGGCGAAGGCGTCGTCGAGCGCGGACTCCTGCGAGCGGCCCGCGAGCTGGCGGAACTGGGAGAGGGCGGCGACACGGGTGGCGCGCACCTCGGTGAAGTCGAGGTACTCGCCGGAGCGGAACCGGCCCGCGGCGAACACCCCGTTGAGGGAGCCGCGTTCGAGGGCGACGGCCTCGGTGGCCCGGGCGAGCGCCTGGAGCGCCTGCGCGCCCCGGGCGATGCCCCGGTCGCCGTCGGTGACCCCGGCGGACTCGGCGTCGATGAGGGCGGTGACGGCCGTGGTGTAGCCGCGCAGGGTGGCGGTGCGGTCGGCGGTGCCGGTGTCCACGGCGGTCCGGGTGGAGGTGAGGGCGGCGAGCGGAACCTCGGCGGCGCGCAGGGCGGACACGGCGGCGCCGGGCAGGTCGTCGCCCTCCTCCAGCAGCAGGTCGCGCAGCGTCCGCCGGGCCTGGTCGGTGCGGTCGCGCTGGGCCGCCACGTCGTCGCGGTACTCCTCGGCGCCGCCGAGCAGCCCGTTGGTGAGTCCGCGCTCGCGCTGCACCTCGCGGACGAGGTCCTGCACGCGGAGCAGGACCCCGACATGGGTCTCGGTCCCGCGGGCGGCGGACCAGGCGGCGGCGCGGTCGGCGACACCGAGGCCGACGAGGGTGAGCAGCAGGCAGGTCGGGACGGCCAGGACGATGGTCACGCGGCCGCGGATGGAGTTCCAGCCGGGAAGGGCGGGCGGCTTTAGGGCAGTGGACCGCAGGGCGGTCATAACGTTCCCCGTCATGCGCCACGAGGCTACGAGCGGGCCGGTCAGGGTCCGGTTTCCCGGTCGTAAGACGCCTGTGCACTCGCTCTCACCCGGCGGCCGGGCGGGCTGTGAAAGAGGACATGTGGGTGCGTACCGGTGCGGGGCCGGGCGCACGAGTTCGTGCGCGGGGGATTGACGGCCTTGCTGACAAGGAGTCTCATAAGACTTCTGACCGGCGGGTAACCGCCATGCCCCCGTACGACGAGGTGGATCAGCCATGACGACCCTGACGGAAGCCGACGCGCTCGACGGGCTGCGCGACGCGCTCGGTCTGCTGAAGGACCGGGAGCAGGTGGCCGAGCGGCTGCTCGCCTCCTCCGCCAAGCACTCCTTCGACCCCGACAAGGAACTGGACTGGGACGCGCCCTTCGAGGAGGGCAAGTGGTTCTGGCCGCCGGAGCTGGTGTCGCTGTACGGCACTCCGATGTGGAAGCGGATGAGCGAGGAGCAGCGGATCCTGCTCTCCCAGCACGAGGCCGCCGCGCTGGCCTCGCTAGGCATCTGGTTCGAGATCATCCTGATGCAGCTGCTGTGCCGCCACATCTACGACAAGGCCGCCACGAGCGCCCACGTCCGCTACGCCCTCACCGAGATCGAGGACGAGTGCCGGCACTCCAAGATGTTCGCCCGGCTGATCAGCCGCGGCGGCACCCCCTGGTACCCGGTCAGCCGGGCCCACCAGAACCTCGGCCGGCTGTTCAAGACGATCTCCACCACGCCCGGCTCCTTCACCGCCACCCTGCTCGGCGAGGAGGTCCTGGACTGGATGCAGCGCCTGACGTTCCCCGACGAGCGGGTCCAGACGCTGGTGCGCGGCGTCACCCGCATCCACGTCGTGGAGGAGGCCCGGCATGTGCGCTACGCCCGTGAGGAGCTGCGCCGCCAAATGCTGACGGCTCCCCGCTGGTCCCAGGAGTTCACCCGCGTCACCTCCGGGGAGTTCGCCCGGGTGTTCTCCGTGGCCTTCGTGAACCCCGAGGTCTATACGAACGTCGGCCTGGACAGGCGGGAGGCCATGGCCCAGGTCAAGGCCAGCGGACACCGCCGCGAGGTCATGCAGAACGGGGCCAGGCGGCTGACCGACTTCCTGGACGACATCGGCGTGCTCAGGGGCGCAGGCCGGCGGCTGTGGAAGTCGTCGGGGCTGCTGGCCTGAGCGGTGGGGTCGGGCGGGAGACCGGTCCCGGTGGCCGGTCCCCGCCCACCGGGGCCGGGGGCCGCTTTCGTCCGGCGACGTGCGTCACACCCTGGCGGCTACCCTGCACCCATGACCCCCTCCGCGCCCGCCTACCGCCGCCTCAGCGTCGAGGAACGCCGAAGCCAGCTCCTCGAGGCGGCACTCTCCCTCTTCGCGCACCGCGCGCCCGAGGACGTCTCGCTGGACGACGTGGCGGAGGTGGCGGGGGTGTCCCGGCCGCTGGTGTACCGGTACTTCCCGGGCGGCAAGCAGCAGCTGTACGAGGCCGCGCTGCGGTCCGCCGCCGAGGAGCTCCAGAACTGCTTCGACGAGCCCCGCGTCGGCCCGACCCCGCCCCGGCTCGCCCGCGCCCTGGACCGCTATCTGGCGTTCGTCGACGAGCACGACGCCGGGTTCAGCGCGCTGCTCCAGGGCGGCAGCGTGGTGGAGACCTCCCGTACGACCGCCATCGTGGACGGCGTACGGCGCACCGCGGCCGAGCACATCCTCAGCCATCTGCGGGCCACCGACCCCGGGCCCCGGCTGCGGATGACCGTGCGCACCTGGATCACGGCCGTGGAGGCGGCCTCGCTGATCTGGCTCGACGAGGGCAAGCAGCCGACCGCCCAGGAGCTGCGGGACTGGCTCGTCGAGCAGTTCTTCGCGATGCTCACGGTGACCGCCCGCAGGGACGCGCGCACCGCGGCGATCGTGGCCGCGCTCAGCAGTCCCGATGCCTGACACTTGAGCCGTGAAGAGCGAAGACACCCCGTTCGAGGGCGGGCCGCTGGACGGCCGCGTGCTGCCGGTCCTGCTCGGCATGACCGGGCACCCGCCCAAGACGTACCGCGTCCCCGTGCCCGACCGGGCCGGAGGCAGCCCGACCGTGCTGGTCTACCGGCGCGTACCGCGCCGCGAGGGCCGGCCCGTCGGGCTGCGCGACCGCTGGAAGTACACCTACGACCCGCAGGGCGACCTGGGCGGCGGCCGGCGGAGGTGGCCCTGGTCGAAGCCACACGCCACGCCGGGCGGCAAACCGGACGACACCCACGGGTGACGGCATTGCGCCGCCTCGCCGACACCCGGCGCGCGAACCCCCGAAGACCCGTCCCATGCTCGCGGTGCGGAGCGAGACCGCTCCCCACGCACCGGAGGTGATGACGTGTCAGGAAGGCTTCTGCGACTGGTGTGTACGGCCGCGGTGGCGGTGGCGGCCCAGGCCGTCCTCGTGGCCGCCCCCGCGGCGGCCGCCCCGGAGCCGGACCCCGTCGTCGCGGACCGCCCGGTGGCCGAGCTGCTGACGGACCTCAGGCGGCTGTACCAGGAGGCCGAGAAGGCGACCGAGACCTACAACGCCACCGAGGAACGGCTGAAGCGGCAGCGCGCCGAGGTCACCCGGCTCGACGGCGAACTGGCCCGCGCCCGGCTCTCCCTGCACGACAGCCGGGGCGCCGCCGGACGGCTGGCCCGCCAGCAGTACCAGAACAGCACCGACATCTCGCCGTACGTACGGCTGCTGCTGGCCCGCGACCCTCAGCAGGCGCTCGACCAGGGCCATGTGATCGGCCGCCTCGCCCGCGGCCGCGCCGAGACGGTCGGCCGCCTCACCGGCACCGAGCGCAGGGCCGACGAGCTGGCCCGCAAGGCACGCGAGGCGCTGGACCGCCGGCTCACCCTCGCCGCCGACAGCAGGAAGCAGCGCGACGACGTGACCGGCCGCCTGAACGACGTGGAGGAACTCCTCGCCTCCCTCACGCCCGAACAGCTCGCCGCCCTGGCCGACTTCGAGAAGCGGGACATCGACAGGGCGCAGCAGCAGGTGATGTCCGCCCCGGGGGCGCCCGGCACCGCTCCCCCGGAGCCCACCCGGGCGGGCGACGCGGCCCTGCGGTACGCCGTGCAGCAGATCGGCAAGCCGTACGAATGGGGCGCCGAGGGCCCGGGCACGTACGACTGCTCGGGCCTGACCTCCGAGGCCTGGGCGAGCGCGGGCACCCCCATCCCCCGCACCAGCCAGGAACAGTGGGCCGGCCTCCCCCACATCCCCCTGAGCGCCCTGCGCCCCGGCGACCTGGTCGTCTACCACCCCGACGCCACCCACGTGGCCCTCTACCTGGGCGCAGGCATGATCGTCCACGCCCCACGCACAGGCGAACGCATCACAGTGGCCCCGATCGCCACCCTCCCGATCCTCGGCGCGGTAACACCCCAGGACCAACAGACGAACCCTCTTTAGGGGCGCGGGGAACTGCGCGAACACCCACAACCCCCGCTGCCCCCAACCGCCCTCAGCCCAGGGACGCCAGATACGCCCCGGTCCTCTCCGGCTCATAGAAGAAGTTCTCGAAGTCCGCCGGATCGTTGAACCCGTTGGCGAACCGGTCGGCGGCAGCCGGAATCTGCCCGGCGGCCCCGATCAGGTTCAGCACATGCTCCGGCGGCGGCGCCAGCATCGCGTTGGTCCACTTCACCACATGCTGCGCGGTCGACCAGTACCGCTCGAACGCCCCCCGCATCCACTCCTCGTCGAACTCCTTCTCCCCGTGCTCCAGGATCGCCGCGAGATACGCGGCGGCGCACTTGGACGCGGAGTTGGAACCCTGCCCGGTGATCGGGTCGTTCGCCACGACGACGTCGGCGACACCCAGCACCAGCCCGCCACCCGGCAGCCGGCCGACGGGGTTGCGCACGGTGGGGGCGTAGCGCCCGGCCAACGTGCCACCGGCGTCGGTCAGTTCGACCTTCGTGGCCCGCGCGTACTCCCACGGCAGGAACTTCTCCATGAGTTCCAGGGTCAGGGAGAGGTGCTCCGCGGGGTCCTTGACGCCCTGGAAGGCGTCCAGCGGGCCGCCGGGCACGCCCTCCCAGAAGAGGATGTCGGCCCGCCCGGAGTTGGTGAGGGTGGGCATGACGAACAGCTCGCCGACCCCGGGGACGAGGTTGCAGCGCACCGCGTCGTACTCGGGGTGCTCGGGGCGCGGCCCGAGCCCGTGGACGTAGGCGACCGCGAGGGCGCGCTGCGGCTCGGTGTACGGGGAGCGCGAGGCGTCCCGGCCGAACATCTGGACCAGCTCGCCCTTGCCCGCCGAGACCAGGACGAGGTCGTAGGCGCGGGAGAAGTAGTCGAGGTCGGAGACGGCGGCGCCATGGATGACCAGCTGGCCGCCGCGCTGGGCGAAGGTCTCCATCCAGCCGGACATCTTCACCCGCTGGTCGACCGACTGCGCGTACCCGTCGAGCTTGCCGACCCAGTCGATCGCGCGCTGCGAGGGCCCGGGGTCGAAGGAGCCGGGGGCGGCCACCGAGACGCCGAGGCCCTCGATCCTCGGGGCCTGGGACTCCCAGAAGTTCAGCTCCAGATCACGCTCGTGCTGGAGCGCCGTGTGGAACATGCACTGCGTCGACATCACCCGGCCGGACCGGATCTCGTCCGCGGTCCGGTTGGACATCAGGGTGACCTCGTACCCGTGCGACTGGAGGCCGAGGGCGAGCTGGAGGCCGGACTGACCGGCTCCGACGACGAGTATCTTCCGCATGCGGGTGCTGTCTCCTACTCGGGGGTTTCGTCGAGCGCGTGGCCGACGAGGGCCAGAAGGGTCTCGATCGCCGAGATCCGGCGCCGGGCGTCCATGATCATGACAGGTACGTGCGGAGGGATGGTGAGGGCCTCGCGCACGTCCTGCGGTTCGAACAGCTCGGTGCCGTCGAAGTGGTTGACGGCGACGACGTACGGCATGCCGCAGCTCTCGAAGTAGTCGAGCGCGGGGAAGCAGTCCTTCAGCCGCCGGGTGTCGGCGAGCACGACCGCGCCGATCGCGCCGCGCACCAGGTCGTCCCACATGAACCAGAACCGCTGCTGGCCCGGCGTGCCGAACAGGTAGAGCACCAGGTCGTCGTCGAGCGTGATCCGGCCGAAGTCCATCGCCACGGTGGTGCTGAGCTTGCCGGGCGTGGCGCTGAGGTCGTCCGTGTCCTCGCTCGCCTCGGTCATCAGCGCCTCGGTCTGCAGGGGCGTGATCTCCGAGACGGCGGTGACGAGGGTGGTCTTGCCGACGCCGAAGCCGCCGGCCACGACTATCTTGGTGGCTATGGGGGCGCGGGTGCGGTCCGTCTGCCAGGATTTCAGGTTCTCGTCCTCGTCGACGAGAGGGGCGACGCCCAAGGAGGAGGCGACGTCAGAGACGACGGAGTCCACTCAGCACCCTTTCGAGCAGTGCGCGGTCCGGCCGGCCCGTGCCGTGGCCGGTACCGGTGCCGTACACCCGGATCTTTCCCTGGTCCGCGAGGTCGCTCAGCAGCACGCGGACCACGCCCAGCGGCATCTTCAGCAGCGCGGCGATCTCGGCCACCGTGCGCATACGGCGGCACAGTTCGACGATGGCCCGCAGCTCGGGCATGACCCGGGTGCTGAGGGAGCTGTTCGTCAGTTCCCTGCGCTCCGGCGGCGCCTCCAGCGCGGCCGTGCTCGCGACGAACGTCTCGACGAGCAGCACATGGCCGAAGCGGGTGCGGCCGCCGGTCAGCGAGTAGGGGCGCACGCGCGCGGGTTTGCGGTCGCCGCCGCGGACCGGGAGGCGGGTGCGCGGGACGTCCGCGGTCATCGGGCACTCCCGGCGGTCTCGGACTCCAGGGACTTGCGCAGCTCGTTGCGGAGCTCGGGGGTCAGCACATGTCCGGCGCGGCCCACGAAGAGAGCCATGTGGTAGGCCACCACGCTCATGTCGCAGTCCGCGGAGCCGTGCACACCGAGCAGGGAGCCGTCGCTGATCGACATCACGAAGAGGCTGCCCTCCTCCATGGCGACCATGGTGTGCTTGACGCCGCCGAAGTCCATCAGCCGGGCGGCGCCGACGGTGAGGCTGCCGATGCCGGAGACGACGGTGGCCAGGTCGGCGGAGGAACCCCGCGGGCCGGAGGGCCTGCCCTCGGACACCTGGCGGGCCGCCTCCACCCTCCCCGGGTCGGAGGAGAGCAGCAGGAGTCCGTCGGAGGAGACCACGGCGACGGAGAGGATGCCGGGCACCTCCTCGACCAGGTTGGTCAGCAGCCAGTGCAGATTGCGGGCCTCACTGCTCAGACCGAAGGTACTGGGCGCGGTCAACTGCTTGCCTCCTCGACTGTGCCCCCCGTGGCTTCATCGGCTTGTGCTTCTCGTGCGGTTCCTGCGGCAGAGGTTGTCGTCCGGACGGTGTGCTCGGCGATCTCGGCCTGTACGTCGCGGTAGCCGGCCTCCGCCCCCCGGCGGAAGCCACCGAGACGGCGGCGCAGGGCATCGGCGTCCACGGACGTGCCTCGCTGGCGGGGGGCCTGGGCGGGGGCGCTGATCCGCGGGGTCCGCTTGGGCAGGCCCTTGTCGGTGAGCTGCTCCTCCTGCTCGTCGGGCACGCGCTCGTGCGTGGTGGGCTCGTCGGGGGCCGGTGTCGTGACCGGGAGCTCGGCGAGATCCTGCGGCGCGGGCGCGGGCGCGGGCGCGGGTGCCGGGACGGACTGCTGAGCCGGCTCGGCGGGCGCGGGCGCCGGGACGGGCTCGGCGGGCGCGGGCTCGGCGGCCGGGCGCTCGGCGCGTGCCTCCGGGGCCGACGGCCGCTCGGGCTCCTCCGGCGGGACGATCGGCGCCATCAGCTCCATGGTCGTCTCGGAGGGCGACTCCGGCAGCGGCTCCCGGGACCCTGCGTCCTCGGCGTCCACGTCCTCCGCGGTGCCGACGTCGTCAGCGGTGTCAGTGGTATCCGCGGTATCCGCGGTATCCGCGGTATCGGCTGTGTCCTCGGTCTCCGCCACGGCCCGCTCCGCCAGCCGCACCAGCGGGTCGCCGCCGTCCGCCGTCCGGCCGGGCAGGACGTTGGAGTTGGCCTCCGCGTCCGCGCCCGGCAGGGAGAAGGAGAGGGAGCCGCCGGAGGCGGGGGCGCTGCTGGGCACCGCCGCGTGCGGGGCGGCCGCCAGCAGGGAGGTCGGTACGACGACGACCGCCGCGACACCGCCCTGCTTCTGGTCGCGCAACTGGACGCGGATGCCGTGGCGGTGGGCCAGGCGGGCCACGACGTAGAGGCCGAGCCCGAGACCGTCCTCGCCCTCCTGGTCGTACGGGGTCTCCGGGTCGAACTCGGCGAGACGGGAGTTGAGGTGGCCCAGGCGCTCGTCGGCCATGCCGATGCCCTCGTCCTGGACGGAGAGCATGACCTCGCCGTTCTCCAGCAGCCAGGCGGAGATCTCGACGGGCAGGTCGGGCGGGGAGAACGAGGTGGCGTTCTCCATGAGTTCGGCGAGCAGATGGCTCAGGTCGTCCGCGGCGAAGCCCGCCACATGGGCGTGCGGAGGCAGCGCGGCGATCCGGACCCGCTCGTAGCGCTCGATCTCGCTGACCGCGGCGCGGACGACGTCGACGAGCGGGACGGGGTGCGCGCTCTGCTGGACGTGCTCGGTGCCGGCGAGGACGAGGAGGTTCTCGCTGTGGCGGCGCATGACCGTGGCGAAGTGGTCCAGCTTGAACAGCGTGGCGAGGCGGTCCGGGTCCTGCTCGCGCTCCTCCAGGCCCTCGATGACGGCCAGTTGCCGCTCGACCAGGCCCAGCGTGCGCAGGGCGAGGTTGACGAACGTGGAGCCGATGCTGCCGCGCAGCCGTTCCAGCGCGGCGGCGGAGTCGGCCAGTTCGGTGCGCAGGCCCTCGCGGGCGTCGGCCATGGTCTGGCGCTGGCCGACCAGGTGCTTGCGGTCGGACTCCAGGGTGGCGATGCGCTCGTGGAGCGTGGCCGCGTGGGCGTGCAGCGCGTTGACGGAGCGCACGACCTGGGCGAACTCGTCGTTGCGGCCGGTGAACCTGACCGGTTCCTCCGCCGCCGGGTCCGCCGCCTCGGCCAGCCGCTTGGAGCCGAGGCGCAGGACGGCGAGCGGGCGGGTGAGGGTGCGGGCCATGGCGGTGGCGATGCCGACGGCGAGCAGCATCAGGGCGCCCAGGACCGCGATGCGGATCTCCAGCGCGGTGACGTCGTCGTCGCGCAGCTGGGCGAGGTCCTCGACGCGCTGGTTGTAGAGGGCGGACTCCACGCCGCGCATGGTCTCGACGCGGGCCGACAGGGCGGCGTCGAGCTTGTCGGGGCTGGTGCGGAGTTCGCCGTCGGAGAGCGTGGGCTCGTCGGTGAGTTTGGCGAGGTACTTCTCGGCGTTGTTGACCTCGGGGCCGGTGACCGTGGACTCGTAGGACGAGCGGGCCTTGGCGGTGGCCGTGTCCTGGAAGTCGGCGAGAGCGGCGTCCGAGCGCAGCCGGGCCAGCTGGGCGGCGGCGGTGAGCGCGTCGCGCTGCTCGGCGTCGGTGGAGACCTGCTCCTCGACGTTCAGGCCCGTGACCGGGTCGTAGGTCGTCTCGGTGGTGCTCGGCACGTCCAGCGCGGCGAGCAACAGCCCGCGGGCGGCGGCGGCCTGCTGGACGGCGGAGTCCAGCTCGGCGAGGGCGTAGGTGCCGGAGCCGGCCCGGGGCGGGAGCTGCTCGGCGAGGTCCTCGGCGAGGCGGTGCAGCTCGGCGACGGCGGCGGAGTAGGCCTCGTGCGTCTCGAGCGCGCTGCTCTTGCCGGTGAGGGCCGCTCTGCGCAGCGCGGCGATGCCGTCCAGGTCCTCCCGCAGCGCGGGCGGGGTGTCGGTGTCGGCGCGCAGCTCCTCCACCTGCCGGTCGACCCGGGCGCTGCGCTGCTCCGAGGGCGCCTTGTCCTTCGGGCGTCCCGCCGCGACGAACGAGGTGACCTCGTCCCGCTCGTCCGCGAGCGAGTGGGCGAGCGTGAGCGCGTCCCGGGTCTGCCCGGCGAGTGTCACCAGATCCTGGGTGTCCTTCAACTGGCCCGAGGCGGCGAGCACGGAAGGCGCTCCCGCTCCGGCGATCGCGGCGGCCACTACGGTCACGGCGACGATCAGCCGGTTGCGTACGTGGGTGGGCCGCCCCTTGCCGACCGGGGTGCCGGGCTGCTGCTCCGGTCCTCCTTCGGGGGCCGTCTGCCTGCCTGTGCGCCGAGGCCGCGTCTTCTGCACCGGTGCTCGCAATCCTGTACTCGTGTACTCATGGGCCCCGGTGACGCTCCGTCAATCGGTGCAACTGGTGCGCGCACACCGGGTTACGGCTCCAGACCCTCCCAGTGGCGGTGGGCAGTGGTCGCGCATCACCAGCCCCGCCACTCGAAGGAGTGAACATCGGACGGGAGTTGGCGGGCAAGTTCCCGGGACCGGCGCGAAGGCCTTGTGCCGCGCGCCGGTTGGACGTGGACGGCGGGCTTTGACAGGATTCGCCACCACGCATTGCCGGAGTACGGTATTCCACCCCAAACCCGGCGCCTGACCTGCGCCGGTGCGTCGATTCCCGGCCGCGTGCCAGCCTTTTGCGAAGGACGTGAAAGGCTCGTGCAGACTGGCCGGATGCGAACCGAACTTGTCTCGGAGCCCGGCGACCGGACCCGCCCCAACGAGGACTTCGCGAGTGTCGGCACACCCGCCTGCGGACAGGGTGGTGCGCTGGTCGTGCTGGACGGCGTGACACCGCCGAAGGGCGGCACGGGGTGTCTGCACACCGTCCCCTGGTACACGGCGCGCCTGGGTGGCGCGCTGACCGAACTGACCGTTTCACTCCCGGATGTTCCCCTCGCCGAGGCGCTTTCCCGTGCCCTCACGCGTACCGCCGAGGCCCATGCGCACACCTGTGACCTTTCTCACCCCCGTACCCCTCAGGCCACGGTGGTCGTAACGCGCTGGAGCGTGGACACGCTGGAGTACCTGGTCCTTTCCGACTCGGCGCTGCTGCTGGAGTCGCCCGACGGCACGGTCACCCCGGTGCTGGACGACCGTCTGGACCGCCTGCCGCGCGATCTGCTGGTCTCCGACGAGGTCGCCGACGCCCGGGCCCGCAACCAGGAGGGCGGCTTCTTCACCGCCGCCGCCGACCCCTCGGTGGCCTCCCGTGCCGTCACGGGCACGCTCCCCCGCGCGGAGGTCCGCGCGCTGGCCGCGCTCACCGACGGGGCGGCCCGCTGGACCGAGCGGTTCCACGAGGGCGACTGGACGGACCTGTTCACCTACCTCCGCAAGCAGGGCCCGAGAGCGCTCGTGGAACGCGTACGGGAGCTGGAGCGGGCGGACGCGGAGCGGCGTACGTCCCCGCGCCGCGGCAAGACGCACGACGACGCGACGGTGGTGTACGCGGAACTCTGACCGAGGCCCCGCACAGGGCACCGGTCACCGCACCCGGCCGGCGCACCGCCCCCACCGGGTCCACCCGAGGCCCGGCCGCCTACTTCTCCATCCCGCGGTTGAGCTGATGGAGCAGCCGGGCGAGTTCGGCGACCTCGCGCCGGTCCCAGTGGGCGAGCTTGCTGACGTAGCGGGCGCGGCGGGCCTCGCGGACCCTTCCGACCCGGGAGCGGCCCTCGTCGGTGAGACGGACCAGCCAGGCGCGGCCGTCCGCGGGGTCGGGTTCGCGGGCGATCAGGCCCAGTTCCTCCAGGGCGCGCAGCTGGCGGGACATGGTGGCCTTGCCGACGCCGATGTACGCGGCCAGGTCGGTGGCGCGCTGGCCGCCGCTCTCGTCGAGCCGTACGAGCAGGCCGTACGCCGATGACTCCAGGTCCGGATGGACCTCGCGGGCCATCTCGCCCTGGTTGGCGCGGGCGCGCCGCAGAAAGACCGTCAGCTCGCGTTCGAGGGCGAGGAACTCCTGGTCCACACCACTCGCCGAGGCAGCGGATTCCCCATGGCGCTCGCCGCCGTTTGCGTGCTCGTGCACGTCAGCACCCCTGCTCCGGTTTCCCGATCCTGAAAGTTTCCGCCAATGGCGACCATCGCCGCAGCTCGACCAGTATTTCGCAGGCATAGACCAACGGCGGCATCCGGAGGCCCTTCCCTCACCGTGGTCTACGTGCGTAGCTTCGTCACGAGGCAGATTCTGGCATGCCCACGCCATGCCGGTCAGTACTCCCCCACCGGGCACCACCGAGTCTCGAAAGGCATCACCATGCCCGTGCACAGACCCGGAAACACCCGCTCCAGGCGCCTCACACTCGCCGGAGCCCTGCTCGCGGTCCTCTCCCTGCTCCTCGCCACACCGTCCTCCGCGGCCGACGTGCCCCCGCGCGGCTCGGCCCACATGGGCATGGGCGTCATCCCCCACGACGGCCAGGGCGGCACCCCCGTCGGCAGGGCCGCCCAGACCGAGGGCGTCGACGTCAGCAGCCACCAGGGCAACGTCGCCTGGCCGACCCTGTGGAGCAGCGGGGTCAAGTGGGCCTACGTCAAGGCGACCGAGGGCACGTACTACCAGAACCCCTACTTCGCCCAGCAGTACAACGGCTCGTACAACGTCGGCATGATCCGCGGCGCGTACCACTTCGCCACCCCGGACACGGCGGGCGGCGCGGCCCAGGCGAACTACTTCGTCGACCACGGCGGCGGCTGGTCCCGCGACGGCAGGACGCTGCCCGGCGCGCTCGACATCGAGTGGAACCCGTACGGCGCCGCCTGCTACGGCAAGACGGCCTCGGCCATGGTCACCTGGATCCGTGACTTCCTGAACCAGTACCGGGCCCGCACCGGCCGCGACGCGGTCGTCTACACGGCGACCAGCTGGTGGAAGCAGTGCACGGGCAACTACGGCGGCTTCGGCGCGGTGAACCCCCTGTGGATCGCCCGCTACGCGACCGCCGTCGGCGAACTCCCGGCGGGCTGGGCGTACCAGACGATGTGGCAGTACACCTCCACCGGCCCCACGGTGGGCGACCACAACAAGTTCAACGGGGCCCTGGACCGCGTCCAGGCGCTGGCGCTGGGCTGACCCGGGCAGGAGGAGGCCCGGGCCTCCCTCACGGGACCCGGGCCTCCTCCTGTTTCCCACGGCACCTCCCCCAGTGCTCAACGCCTGAGAGGTGCCCCCTACGCCGCCACGGGAACCTCGGGCGCCGCACCGCTGGTGGCGGGCGCGAGCGCCAGTTCGAGGACCTGGCGGACGTCGGTCACGGCGTGGACGTCGAGCTTGTCCAGCACCTCTGCCGGGACGTCGTCCAGGTCGGCCTCGTTGCGCTTGGGGATGACGACGGTCGTCACCCCGGACCGGTGGGCGGCGAGCAGCTTCTGCTTCACCCCGCCGATCGGCAGGACCCGCCCGGTCAGCGACACCTCACCGGTCATGGCCACGTCCGTCCGCACGAGCCGTCCGCTCAGCAGGGAGGCCAGCGCGGTGGTCATCGTGACACCGGCGCTCGGCCCGTCCTTCGGGACCGCGCCCGCGGGGAAGTGGATGTGCACCCCGCGGTCCTTCAGATCGCCGACCGGCAGCTCCAGCTCGGCCCCGTGGGAGCGCAGGAAGGACAGCGCGATCTGCGCCGACTCCTTCATCACGTCACCCAGCTGACCGGTCAGGGTCAGCCCCGCCGCCCCGGTCTCCGGGTCGGCCAGCGAAGCCTCGACGAAGAGCACGTCCCCGCCCGCGCCGGTGACCGCCAGCCCGGTCGCCACACCCGGCACCGCGGTACGCCGCTCCGCCGGGTCCTGCGCCGACTCCGGCACATGGTGCGGCCGCCCGATCAGACCGCGCAGATCACCCTCGCCGATGGTGAACGGCAGCTCCCGCTCGCCCAGTTCGTGCTGGGCCGCGACCTTGCGCAGCAGCCGCGCGACGGACCGCTCCAGGGTGCGTACGCCCGCCTCACGGGTGTACTCCCCGGCCAGCTTGCGCAGCGCGCCCTCCTCCAGGACCACCTCGTCCTTGTTCAGCCCGGCCCGCTCCAGCTGGCGCGGTAGCAGGTGGTCACGGGCGATGACGACCTTCTCGTCCTCGGTGTAGCCGTCCAGCCGGACCAGCTCCATGCGGTCGAGCAGGGCCTCGGGGATGGCCTCCAGCACGTTGGCGGTGGCGAGGAAGACGACGTCCGACAGGTCCAGCTCCACCTCCAGGTAGTGATCCCGGAAGGTGTGGTTCTGAGCCGGGTCCAGCACCTCCAGCAGGGCCGCGGCCGGGTCGCCCCGGAAGTCGGACCCGACCTTGTCGATCTCGTCGAGCAGCACGACCGGGTTCATCGAACCGGCTTCCTTGATCGCCCGCACGATCCGCCCGGGCAGCGCACCCACATAGGTACGCCGGTGCCCACGGATCTCGGCCTCGTCGCGCACGCCGCCGAGGGCGACCCGGACGAACTTCCGCCCCATCGCATGGGCGACGGACTCCCCGAGACTCGTCTTTCCGACCCCCGGAGGCCCCACCAGAGCCAGCACGGCCCCGCCACGCCGCCCACCGACGACGCCCAGGCCCCGCTCACCACGCCGCTTGCGCACGGCGAGGTACTCGGTGATGCGCTCCTTCACGTCCTCCAGACCGGCATGCTCGGCGTCGAGCACGCCCTTGGCACCCTGGATGTCGTACGCGTCCTCGGTGCGCTCGTTCCAGGGCAGCTCGAGAACGGTGTCGAGCCAGGTCCTGATCCATGAGCCCTCGGGCGACTGGTCGCTGGACCGCTCCAGCTTCTCGACCTCCTTGAGAGCGGCCTCCCGGACCTTCTCCGGCAGATCGGCGGCCTCGACCCGGGCGCGGTAGTCGTCGGACTCCTCGCCCTCCTTCTCGCCGTTCAGCTCACGCAGTTCCTTGCGCACGGCCTCCAGCTGTCGGCGCAGCAGGAACTCGCGCTGCTGCTTGTCGACGCCTTCCTGGACGTCCTTGGCGATGGTCTCGGCGACGTCCTGCTCGGCGAGGTGGTCACGCAGCTGCTGAGTGGCCAGCTTCAGCCGGGCGACCGGGTCGGAGGTCTCCAGCAGCTCGACCTTCTCCTCGATCGACAGGAAGGGCGAGTATCCGGAGTTGTCGGCGAGGGCGGAGACGTCGTCGATGGCCTGGACCCGGTCGACGACCTGCCAGGCCCCCCGCTTCTTCAGCCAGGTGGTGGCGAGGGCCTTGTACTCCTTCACCAGCTCACCGACATGACCGGGCAGCGGCTCGGGCACCTGCTCGTCGATCCGGGTGCCCTCCACCCACAGAGCACGGCCGGGCCCGGTCGTACCCGCCCCGATCTTCACGCGCCCCCGGCCGCGGATCAGCGCGCCCGGGTCGCCGTCGGCCAGCCGGCCGACCTGTTCCACGGTGCCGAGCACACCCGTGCCCGCGTACGTCCCGTCGATCCGCGGCACCAGGAGCACCCGGGGCTTCCCGGGTTCGTTCCGCGCGGCGGCCTGCGCGGCCTCCACCGCGGCCCGTACATCCGTGTCATTGAGGTCCAGCGGAACCACCATCCCGGGCAGCACCACCTCGTCGTCGAGCGGCAGCACAGGCAGGGCGAGCGGTGTGGACTCAGCAGCCATGATCTCCCCTTCGGCAGTCAAGTTGAGTTACACCGACTCAATGCACGAAGCCCCCCGGATGTTCCCACCCCCCTGTTCGCCCTCAGCGATCACACCTTCCACTCCCCCACCCCCACCTACCCTGAACAACAAGTAACACTCAAACTGACCAAGCACCCATTACGCACAACCGGGGGAAACAATGAACAGAACGATCCGCTCCTGGATCGACGGCTGGGTGATGTCACGCGGGGCGGCAGGGCCGGTCACCGAACCCTGGGGCTGGACGATCGACGTGGGCCGGCCCGACCACGTCACCCGGCACGTCCTCGGCGAGACGGGCGACGCCGTGGACGAGCGGACGGTCCGCGAGGTGGCTGAGTCGGTGACGGGGGCCGGGGTCTGGCTCAAGGTGTTCCGAGACCCGGCGGAGACGGGGCCCTGGCTGGGCGCGGACTGGTGGATCGACCCGGAGCCCGGCTACCTGATGACGACCTCGCTGCAAGAGTCGCAAAGGGCACCCGAACCGGCCCCCCACGGCCACCGGCTCAGCGTCTGGACGTCCGCAGGGGTGACCAGGGCGATGATCGCGGCCCCCGACGGCTCCCTCGCCGCCCGCGGCCAGATCGCGGTCACCGGCCCGACCGCCGTAGCCGACCAGATCGAGACGACCCCCGCCCATCGGCGCAAGGGCCTCGCCTCCCTGATCATGCGCACGCTCCAGCACAACGCCGCGCACCAGGGCGCCGACCGGGCGATCCTCGCCGGCACCCCGGCAGGCCGTGCCCTCTACGAGTCCCTGGGCTGGACCACGGAGGCGTCCTTGACCAGTGCGAGGTTCCTTGGAGCGGGGGGTGGGGCACCGCGGTGAGGCCGCGCGCTCGCCAAGGCTTGGGCGGTGCGCGACTCGACGTCAGCGACGTACCGCCCGGTGGAGACTGAGGGCGGGGCGGTGCGCAACTCGGCGCGACGAGGTGCCGCAGCGCCCACCCGTGCCGCCCTGGGGGTACCTCCCAGGCCCTTAAGGCACTGGGGGAGGCA
>NZ_JBVJGZ010000034.1:0-46618 GCF_055587025.1 Streptomyces sp. NPDC048600
GTCGATGGGCTTCGTGCCGTGCAGGGCGCCGTTCGCCTTGCCGCGACCGCGCGGGGTGCGGATCGCGTCGTACACGTACGCTTCGGTGCTCACGTCAGGCTTCCTTTCAAGTGTCCTGTGAGGGATGGGAGTTCAGGTGAGCAGGGAGCGGCCGATGATCTCCTTCATGATCTCGGTCGTCCCGCCGTAGATGGTCTGGATGCGGCCGTCGGTGAACGCCTTGGCGATCGGGTACTCGGTCATGTAGCCGTATCCGCCGTGGAGTTGGAGACAGCGGTCGGCCACCCGCTTCTGGAGCTCGGTCGCCCACCACTTCGCCATCGAGGCGTGGACGGCATCCAGCGAGCCGTTCGCGTGCTCCTCGATGCAGCGGTCGACGAAGGAGCGGGTGACGGCGCACTCGGTGGCCATCTCGGCGATCTCGAAGCGGACGTGCTGGAGCCTCGCCAGCGGGCGGCCGAAGGCCTCGCGCTCCTTCACGTACCGGGTCGTGATCTCCAGCAGCCGTTCCGCACCGGCGACGGCGGCGACCGCGATGGTGATCCGCTCCTGGGCGAGGTTGGTCATCAGGTGCAGGAAGGCACCGTTGAGCTCGCCGAGCAGGTTCTCCTTGGGCACACGGACGTCGTGGAAGAACAACTCGGCCGTGTCCTGGGCCTTCTGGCCGATCTTGTCGAGGTTGCGGCCGCGCTCGAAGCCCGCCATGCCCCGCTCGACCACGAGCAGCGACATCCCGTGCGCCCCGCCCTCCGGAGTGGTCCTGGCGACCACGACCACGAGGTCGGCGTTGATGCCGTTGGAGATGAAGGTCTTGGACCCGTTGAGCACCCAGTGGTCGCCGTGCTCCTCGGCGGTGGTCCGGATGCCCTGGAGGTCGGAGCCGGCGCCGGGCTCGGTCATCGCGATGGCGGTGACGGTCTCACCGTCGCAGAAGCCGGGCAGCCAGCGGCGCTTCTGCTCCTCGGTGGCCAGCGAGGTGAGGTAGGGGCCGATCATGTCGTTGTGCAGGCTGACCGCGAAGCCGGGCACGTACGCGCGGCCGAACTCCTCGGCGAGGACGGCGCTGTAGCGGAAGTCGGTGTTCCCGCCGCCGCCGAACTCCTCGTCGACGGAGAGGCCGAGCAGGCCCTGTCGGCCGGCGGCACGCCAGACCTCGCGGGAGACGATGCCGTCCTTCTCCCACTGCTCGTAGTGGGGCAGCACCTCCTTGGCGAGGAAGGAACGGACGGTCTCTCGGAACGCCTCATGGTCGGCGGTGTAGAGCCGGCGCTTCATACGAAGTACTCCTTGGTGTGGGGAAGAAGTGCGGGTGAGGCCCGGTCACGGGCCACGTCGTCATGGGTGTCAGAACACCGGCGACAAGGACAGAAGCCCCGTCACCGCCCGGCCGACGCGAGGAAACGCCCCGCCTCCTCGATCGCCCGGACGCTCTCCATCGAGCCGCCGCCGTCGCAGGGGATGACCGCGCCGGAGATGTACGCGGCCGCGGAGGACGACAGGAACATCGCCAGATCGGCGATCTCCTCCCGGGTGCCGAAGCGCCCCAGGGGCACGCTCTTCAGCGACCTGTCGCCGTTCGGGTCGTCGCCCGGCGAGAGCCGCGACAGCCCCTCGGTCCCGGCGATCGGCCCGGGCGCGATCGCGTTGACGCGGATGCCCTTGCCGCCCCATTCGAGGGCCAGGACCCGGGTCAGCTGGTCCACGCCCGCCTTCGCGGCGCACACATGTGCCTGGTAGCGCACCGGGATCCAGGCCTGCGGCGCGGTGATGTTGATGACCGAGGCGCCGGGCGCCAGGTGTTCCAGCCCGGCGCGCATCACATGGAACGTGCCGTTCAGGTCGATGTCCACGACGACCTTGAAGCCGTTCGAGGACAGATCTCCCGCCTCGGCGAGGAAGTTCCCGGCCGCGCCGGAGACCAGGATGTCGACGGCGCCCCACTCGGAGCCGACCGCGGCGAAGACCGCGGCGACCGACTCCATGTCGCGGACGTCGGCCACGAAGCCGCGGACCGGACTCCCGTACACGCCGAGTCGCTCGACCGCCGCGTCGACGTTGCCCTGCTTGCGACTGGCCACCGCCACCCTGGCGCCCCGCGCGGCGAAGGCCTCGGCGACGGCGAGATTGATCCCGGTCGTCCCTCCGAAGACCACGGCGGTCTTGTCACTGAAATCGAACCGTATGTCCATGCGCATAACTCCCTGAGGCGGGTGTTCCGATGTGAAACCGCCGCACCGGTCGTCGGCGCGCTGCGGTGACGGAAGACTCAGTCAACCTGACAAAATAGTCAAGTGCTGGAAGCCCTGCCCTCGGCGCAGACGACGGCCACCCCTCGACGCGCGGCGGAAGAGGCGCTGAACTGGGCGGCAACCAGAACCCAGAGCGAGTGGGCGGCGCGGGACGGCGGCCAGGCCGCGCGACCCACTGTGATCATCACCTCAGTCGACAAAATTGTCAGACCCAAGCCCTTGAAGTGATTGTGCAACGAGTTGCACAATCACTTTCGTACCCCTCGGCGAGGGCGTCGCGCCCGAGTCGGCTCACCGCTCCCGCCCAAGGCCGTCCGAAGACCGCCGAAGGATCTTCCATGCCTCTTCCCCCCGCCCTGTCCCGCCCGCTGACGCTCCCCGTCGTGGGCTCACCGCTGTTCATCGCCTCGGGGCCCGAACTCGTCATCGCCCAGTGCCAGTCGGGCGTGATCGGCTCGTTCCCGGCGCTCAACGCCCGGCCGGCGGCGCTCCTGTCCGACTGGCTGGACCGCATCACGGAGGAGAACGCCTCCTACGCGGCCGCCCACCCCGAAGCCGTCGTGGCCCCCTTCGCGGTGAACCAGATCGTGCACCGCTCCAACGACCGCCTGGAGCACGACATGGAGGTGATCGTGAAGCACCGGGTGCCGATCGTGATCACCTCACTCGGGGCGCGGCCCGAGATCAACGACGCCGTGCACTCCTACGGCGGCGTCGTCCTGCACGACGTCACCACGAACGAGTTCGCGCACAAGGCCGTCGACAAGGGCGCCGACGGTGTCATCGCCGTGGCAGCGGGCGCCGGCGGCCACGCGGGGACACAGTCGCCCTTCGCCCTCGTCCAGGAGATCCGCGCCTGGTTCGACGGACCGCTGCTGATGTCCGGCGCCATCGCCCACGGCCGCTCGATCCTGGCCGCCCTGGCCGCCGGCGCCGACCTGGCGTACGTCGGATCGGCCTTCCTCTCGACCGTCGAGGCCGACACGACCGCCGCCTACAAGCAGATGATCGTCGACAGCACCGCCAAGGACATCGTCTACAGCAACCTGTTCACCGGCATCCACGGCAACTACCTGCGCGGCAGCATCGCCGCCGCCGGACTCGACCCCGACGACCTGCCCGAGTCCGACCCCTCCGCCATGGACTTCGGCTCCGGCGGCAACACCGAGGCCCGTGCCTGGAAGGACATCTGGGGCTCCGGCCAGGGCATCGGCGCCGTCGAACGGACCACGACGGTCACCGGCCTGGTCGCCCGGTTCAAGGAGCAGTACGACGACGCCGTACTCGCGCTCACGGCGAAGACCGCCCCCTACCGGGCGGCCACCACTCACACCGTCTGAAGCACTCCCCCGTCCGCGCCCGCACGGCCGCCCGCCACGAAGCCCCGGCGGCCGGAGCGGCCCGGGCCGCCCGCGAATCCAGAAAGGGCCCCCCTTGTCGAACTCACCCGTCCTCACGCACTCCGAGGGCAACGTCCGGACGATCCGGATCAACCGCCCCGACCGGCTGAACAGCCTCGATCTCGACACCAGGACACGACTGCTGGCGGCACTGAAGGAGGCGGCCGACGAGCCGGACGTCCGGGCCGTGGTGCTCACCGGCACCGGCCGGGCCTTCTGTGTCGGCCAAGACCTCCAGGAAGCCGAGTCCCTGCCGGACGGCCCGGCCATGGGGCAGGCGGTCCGCGAGCAGTACGCCCCGCTCGTGCGGGCCCTCGTCACGATGCCCAAGCCCGTGATCGCCGCGGTGAACGGCGTCGCCGCCGGCGGCGGCATGGCTCTGGCACTCGCCTGCGACCTGCGCATAGCCGCGACGTCCGCGATGTTCACGACAGCCTTCGCGGGCATCGCCCTGTCCTGCGACACCGGCATCTCCTGGACCCTGCCGCGCATCGTCGGCCGGGCGGCGGCACTCGACCTGCTGCTGCGCCCCCGGGTGATCGGCTCCGCCGAGGCCCTGGAACTGGGGATCGTGGGCGAGGTCGTCCCCGACGAGACCCTGGAGGTCCGTGTCCGCGAGGACGCGGCGGGCCTCGCCGCCGGGCCGACGCTCGCGCTCGCCGCCATCAAGGCCTCGGTCGGCCTCGCCTCCGAGTCGACCCTCGACGAGGCCCTCGAACACGAGGCGGCGCAGATCGCGCTCACCGGCGCGACCCAGGACCACCGGAACGCGGTGCGCGCCTTCCTGGCCAAGCGGAAGCCGTCCTTCGAAGGCCGTTGACGCCGTGGACGCGGCGGACCCGCGCCCTTCAGCCCCGCGCTGCTCCGGCGGAAGCCGCCGTGTCCGGCGTCCACGCCCCGTCCGGCGCGCCCTTCAGCCCGACGCGGCTCCGCCGGAAGCCGCCGTGTCCGGCGTCCACCCCTCGTCCGGCGCGCCCCTCAGACCGATCGCGGCGGCCCACAGACGGGAGAGGTGGTCGACGACCGCGTCCTCGTCGTACGCCTCGGCCAGCGTGTCGATGACGTGGCCGACCTGTTCGACCATCGACCCGAGCGCGATGGCCGTCAGCCGGGGATCCAGACGCGGGTTCGCGAGACCGGCCTCCTGGAGTCGTCTGATGCCCTCCGTACTGCGGCTCACGTACAGCTCACGGATCTCCAGAACCGTCCGGCGCAGCCCCTCGTCCGCGACCGCTCCCTGGTCCACGACCCGCATCACCTTCGACGCCTGGTCCCAGGCGCGCAGATACCTGCGGTTCGACTCCACGAGCCGGGTGTATGGGTCGTCGGTGGTGTCCGGCGGAACCAGGCTCGACGTGAACATCTCACCGGCGACCGACCGCAGCACGTTGTGCAGCAGGTCTTCCTTCGACTCGAAGTACGTGTAGAACGTGCCGTACGAGACGCCCGCCGTCTGCGCCACGGACTCCGGGGTGAAGCCCGACCATCCGTGGCGTTCCAGTACCTCGCGGCCCGCGAGGATCAGCCCCTCGCGGGTACGCCGGCCGCGCAGGGTGGTCGGCGGCTTCGGGGCGGACTTGGTCCTCGGACGTCCCATGCGAACCATCATGGCATGTCCCGAGCGAGCCTCTGACGTGGCGTTCTCCTGCCCTCGCACCCGAGGGCCGCGCCGTACCGGGCAGCGGGATCCCGTGAGCGGGAACGCACGCGACAGGTCCCGCGACGAGTCCCGCGACGGAACGGCACCGCAAGCGCCGCCCGGGGCTGCGGGCCATAGTGGACGCGTACCGAGGCAGGCAGACAGGCAGCACCGTCGGCTCGTGGAGGGGTTTGTGACCGCGCTGGTCCGAGGTCAGCGGATCGTCGTCGTCATGGGTGTGTCGGCGTCCGGGAAATCCACGGTCGCCGCACGGCTGGCGCGACGCCTCGGGGTGCCGTTCATGGAGGGCGACGATCTGCATCCCGCCGCCAACCGCGCCAAGATGGCGTCCGGGCGTCCGCTCGACGACTCCGACCGCGGTCCGTGGCTGGCGGCCCTCGCCGAGTGGGTCCGCGCGGCCGCCGATGACCGGGGCGGAGTCCTCTCCTGTTCGGCCCTCAAACGCGCCTATCGCGACCGGCTGCGCGACACGGGCGCGAACCTGTACTTCGTCTACCTGGCCCTCGACCACCGGCTGGCGGCACAGCGCATCGCCCGCAGGCAGGGTCACTTCATGCCGCCGGCGCTGCTGGACTCCCAGTACGCGATCCTCCAGCCGCTCCAGTCCGACGAGCCGGGCGTGACCGTCGACGGATCGGGCAGCCCGGAGCAGATCCTGACGATGGTGGTGCGGGACCTGGCCGGGCCGGCCGGGTAGCGGGACCGCGGCCGCCGGATCATGCTGCGGCTCATGGAACTGGTCCACCTCCGCATGGTGATGCCGCCCTCGGTCACCGGCCCGGCCCTCGGCCTGCTCGCCGCGCACGACGGCGTGCTGAACCTGGTGGTGGTGAGGGCGGGTCACCTTCCCGAGGGCGACGCGGTGGAGTGCGATGTGGTGCGGGGAGCCGCCGACGAACTGCTGGGGCGACTGCGCGCGCTGGGGGTCGACCGTACGGGGTCCATCGCCGTGGAACAGGTCGGCCTGATCCTCTCGCGCCGCGCCGAGGATGCCGTGAGCGAGCAGCCCCGGGCGCTGGCGAACGCGCCGCTGTGGGCCGGGGTCGAGGCGAGGATCCGGGCGGAGACCACCTACCCGCCGTCCTTCTACCTGTTCCTGGTCGTCGCCGGGATCATCGGTTCGGTCGGCATCATGACGAACTCGCAGATCCTTATCGTGGCGGCGATGGTGGTCGGCCCCGAGTACCACGCTATCGCCGGCGTCGCGCTCGGTCTGGACCGCCGCGGCCGCCGCAGGGTCGTCGAGGGGCTCCGCGCGCTGGGCGCCGGATTCGCCCTGGCCATCGTGGTCACGTTCGGCTTCGCGGTGCTGTCCCGTGCGGCGGACCTCCAGTCGCGGGCCTTCGAGCTGGGGCTGCGGCCCGTCTCCCATCTCATCGACTCCCCCGACTTCTTCTCCGTCGTCGTCGCCTTCCTCGCCGGCATCGTGGGGATCGTCTCGCTCACGGAGGCGCGCGGCGGTGCGCTGCTGGGTGTCTTCATCTCCGTGACGACCATTCCCGCCGCCTCGGACATCGCGGTCTCGCTGGCCTTCGCCGACTGGGACCAGGCCCGCGGTTCGCTGATTCAGCTCCTGCTGAACGTGGTCGTCCTGGTGGTCGTCGGTGTCCTCACGCTGCGTGTTCAACGGTGGATGTGGAGCCGGGCGGCCGGCAGGGCGGCCCGGTCCCGGCCGTGACGTGGGCGGGGGGCTGGGTCCGGCCGTTCCCCGCGCGCCGTCGCGGACCCCCCGTCGTACGCTGAGCCGGGGGGGCGTTCGGGTGAATGGACACCGGAAGGGCTCCCCCGATGGACGAATACCCCCTCATCGAGGACCACGGCCTCGTCGGAGATCTGCAGACCGCCGCACTGGTCACCACCGACGGCTGTGTCGACTGGTTCTGCGCTCCCCGCTTCGACTCGCCCAGCGTGTTCGGGGCGCTCCTGGACAAGGACAAGGGCGGGCACTGCACGGTCCGCCCGGTGCACCACGCCTACGCGACGAAGCAGTTGTACCTGCCCGACACCGCGATCCTGGTGACCCGCTTCATGACCGAGGCGGGCGCGGGTGAGGTGCTCGACTTCATGCCCGTGACCGGCACGACGGTCACCGAGAGTCACCGTCTGGTGCGTATGGTCCGCTGTGTGCGCGGCAGGATGACCTTCGAGGTGGAGGTGGCCCCGCGCTTCGACTACGGGCGCCGGCCGCACCGCGTGCACATCTCCGGGCACGGCGCCCTCTTCACCGCGGACGACGGCTCCGAGCTCGCCGTGCACCCCATCCGCGAGCCGAGCGACGAGCGCGTACTGCAACTGCTGCCCGACCGCCGGGATGCCCTGCACTTCACCCTCACCCTGGAGGCGGGGCAGGAGCGCGGACTGGCGCTGGAGTGGGCGCCCGGCGGACCGCCGCGGGACATCCGGCTGGCCGAGTACCGGGAGCTGTTCGACGAGACGGTGCTGTTCTGGCGTTCCTGGCTGCGGCAGTCGCGCTACCAGGGCCGCTGGCGCGAGACCGTGGAACGCTCGGCGATCACCCTGAAGCTGATGACCTTCGCGCCGACCGGTGCCGTGGTGGCCGCCCCGACGGCCGGCCTGCCCGAGCAACTGGGCGGCGAGCGCAACTGGGACTACCGGTTCACCTGGATCCGTGACGCGTCCTTCTCCGTGTACGCCCTGCTGGGACTGGGGTTCACGGAAGAGGCGAAGGCGTTCACCCAATGGCTCGCCGACCGTGTCAAGGAGCGCGCGGGAAGCGCCGGCGACACCGGCCCCCTGAACATCATGTACCGCGTGGACGGCTCCTCGGACCTGGTCGAGGAGACCCTCGACCACTGGGAGGGCTACGCGGGTTCGGCCCCTGTGCGCATCGGCAACGGCGCCGCCGAACAGCTCCAGCTGGACATCTACGGCGAGGCCCTCGACAGCATCTACTTCGCGCACCGGCACGGCCTCCAGGTGGGACACCGCGGCTGGAACGCGCTCCAGACCAATCTGGACTGGCTGGTGGACCACTGGGACCAGGCCGAGGAAGGGCTCTGGGAGACGCGCGGCGGCCGGCAGCACTTCACGTACGGCCGCGTCATGTCCTGGGTGGCCTTCGACCGCGCCCTGCGCCTGGCGGAGTCCAACGGCCGCCCCGCCGCCGCCGACCGCTGGCGGGTCGCACGCGACGACTGCTACGAGCAGGTCATGGCCAAGGGCTGGAGCGAGGCCCGTCAGGCGTTCGTCCAGCACTACGGCAACGACGTCCTCGACTCCTCCATGCTGCGCATGGCGACAGTCGGGTTCATCACCCCCGACGACCCCTTGTGGACGTCGACGCTGGCCGCCATGGAGGAGGAACTGGTCAGCGACAGCCTGGTCTACCGGTACAACCCGGAGGCCTCGCCCGACGGCCTGCGCGGTTCCGAGGGCACCTTCTCCCTGTGCACCTTCATGTACGTCGACGCCCTGGCCCGCGCGGGCCAGACGGACAAGGCGCGGCTGGTGCTGGAGAAGATGATGGGGTACGCCAACCATCTGGGGCTGTACTCCGAGGAGATCGACCCGACGGGCCGTCAACTCGGCAACTTCCCGCAGGCGTTCACCCATCTGGCTCTCATCGACGCGGCCATCACCCTGGACGCCGCCCTCAACCGCTCCTAGACACCTCGAGTCCGGACGTCACGGCGTACCGACGTCCTGTTCGCCCTGACGTCAGTGCGCCGAGTCCGTGGCCGGTGCCGGGCTCAGCAGGACGAGCGTGTCGCCCTCGCCCGGGGCGACCGGCCGCCCCGCGGTGACGGGTTCCAGCCGGCCGTCACCGCGTACCACGAAGACCGTCTCGTAGCCGGGCTCGGACGGCTCGGACGCCCGGCGCACCTGGAAGCGGGCGCCCTGCTCGTGACGGGCCGCCAGGGCGTGGCGGACGAGGGCGCGGCCGAAGAGGATCTCGTCGGCGGTACCGGCGGTGTAGGGGGCCACCACGCCCGGGACGTCGGGCGGTGGCCCGATCCGGTAGACGGGGCCGTCGACGCTGTCGCGCAGCACGACCGAGACGAGGGCGTTGAAGTCGTCGTCGTCGGTCAGCAGGAAGACCGAGGTGACCCCCTCCAGCCGCGCCTGCGGATCGGTCGCCACCGTCATGAGTTCGCCGGACGCCAGCTCCAGGCCCGCCGCCTCGATGCGGGCACGCCCCCGCTCGGTCCCCGCCCACATCAGCACCTCCAGTCCGGCGGCGCGCAGTGCCTCGGCGAGGTCGACGACCCAGGGCTCGTCGCCCAGGAGCAGCGGCCGGGCGCGCGAGGGGCGCACCACGCCCAGCCGGGTCGCCACCGGTCTGGCGGTCAGGCCGTAGACGACGACCGTTCCGACGATCACCAGGAAGGTCACCGGGAGGATCTTGTCGGCGTCGCGCAGTCCGTCGGCGGCGAGGGCGGCCGAGAAGGTGGTGGCCGTGGAGGCGGCGACGATGCCGCGCGGCGCCATCCAGCCGATGAAGGCACGTTCCCGGCCGGACAGTTCCGTTCTGAGCGTGGACAGCCACGCGATCGCGGGCCTGACCACCAGCACCAGTGCCCCGACCAGCGCCGCGGTGGGCAGCAGCACCGGGACTAGGGAACTGGGCGTCACCGTGGAGGAGATGGAGATGAACAGCAGGCCGATGATCAGCTGAACCAGCGTCTCGAAGAACGGCCGCCGCACGGGCATGTCGAAGCCGGGCAGGTTGGCCACGATCAGCCCCATGAGGATCGCGGCGATCAGCCCGGTGTCGTCGTACAGCGCGTCGCAGCAGGCGGCGACCACCACGACGGCGGCCAGTTGGGCCAGGGTGCCGAGGGTCTCGCCCAGGCGCAGCACCCGCAGGGTGAACCACAGCAGCACGGCGCCGACCGCGCCGCCCGCGAGCCCGACCAGGACACTGCCGAGGAACGCGCCGAGGCGGAAGTGACCGGTCTGGAGGCCTCCGGCGACGATGGAGTGGAAGACGACGGCGCCGAGGATGCCCCCGACGGCGTCGATCAGGGACCCCTCCCAGACCAGCACGCGACGCACCTTGTCCGAGGGTCTGACGTGCTCGAGCAGCGGGCCGACCACGGTCGGCCCGGACACCACGAGGATCACCCCGATCATGCTGGCCACGGCCGCCGGGATCCCGTACAGGGCCGGGCCCAGCAGCATCACCGCCGCCCAGGTGAGCGCCACCTGGAACAGCAGCAGCCGGACCACGGTGTGCCGGATCGCGCCCTTGAGCAGCCGCAGGTCCAGGCCGAGGCCGGCGTCGTAGAGGATGAGCGCCACCGACAGCGACACGAGGGGCGAGAAGTCGGGTCCCACCAGCCGGTCCGGGTGGATGACATCCGTGAGGGCTCCGGCGGTGAACCCGGCCGGGAGGAGCACGATCAGGGCCGGGATCCGCAGCCGGCCGGCGAGGATCTGGGAGCCGACGGCGAGCGCGACGGTCAGGGCCATGCCGAGCAGGATGTCGTCCTCGCTCATCGCACCCCCCGCCCGCGCCGTGCCGTCGCCGGACCCGGCCCGCCGCGGGACTCACTCACCGCCGCCGCGCCTGAGGTCGGCGTCGGTGAGGCCCTCCAGTTCGCCATGGGTGTCCAGCCAGTACAGCAGGGCGACCGCGGGCATCACCAGGACCAGGGCGACCAGTGTGACCACGCCGAGCCAGCGCAGGGTGGTGTCGGCGCCCGCTCCCTCGGCGACGGTCAGGGAGGTCGGGAGCAGGTACGGCCGCTGCGCCAGCCCCCAGGCGAGGATGGCGCAGGCGACCACACCGACGGCCGTGGTCCGTGACCAGGAGCCGGAAGGACGCAGGAGCAGCCCGGCGGTGGCGAGGGTGCACACGGCCGCCGTCACCGCGAGGAGCAGGCCCAGGCCGTGCGTGAGTCCGTGCCAGACGTGCGGGGCGTCGTCGTGGGCGAAGAACAGCGTGATCACCGCGAGCACGGTGAGCGCGGCGAGCGCGGCCCACGCCCGGCGCCGGAAGTAGCGGTCCAGGTCGGGAGCGTCGAAGCGGCGGGCGTCCGCGGCGAGGAACACCGCCCCGAGCATGGCGGTGCTCGCGACGGCGAGCAGGCCGAACATCACCGGTGTGGGGTGGGCCCAGGCGTCCACCGACGCGGTCGCGTCCGCCGTCACCCGGCCGGACGCCACTCCCCCGGCCGCGACACCGAAGAAGAACGGCGTCAGCAGGGACGAGACGGCGAACGCGGCGCCGTACAGCCGCCGGCCGGCCAGTCGGCGGGAGGGCTTGCGCAGCGCGAATCCCGCGCCGCGCAGCACGATCCCCACGGCGGCCAGCGCCAGCGGCAGCCACATCACCGTGAACAGCCGCTGGAACATCACCGGGAAGCCCGTCCACATGATGACGAGGACGAAGATCAGCCAGACGTTGTTGACCTCCCAGACGGGGGCCATCGCGTGGTCGATGAGCCAGCGGGGCCGCTTGCCGCGCCTGGCGCCGCCGGCGATCAGGTCCCAGAAGCCGGCCCCGTAGTCGGTGCCGCCGCCGCAGGCGTACGCGGCGACGGCCAGCAGCAGGACGACGGCGATGACGTCCGCGATCACGGTCCGTCCTCCGGTGTCGGGGACGGCCTGTCGCCGCCCGGTCCGGTCGGCGCGCCGGACGGCACCGTGGAGCGCGGCCCGTACGGCGTGTCCGTCTCCGGTGAGGGCTCGGGTGTCCCGCCCTCGCGGCGCCCGTCCTGTTCGTCGGCGAGCCGCCAGCGGGTGCGCATCTTCAGCAGCACCACGAGGAACGAGCCGAAGACGCACACATAGACCACGATGACCAGCGCGAACATGATCCACAGAGTGGTGGACCGGGTCGAGGTGACCGCCTCGGCGACACGCATGTTCTGGTAGACGATCCAGGGCTGACGCCCCACCTCGGTGGTGATCCAGCCGCATTCGACGGCGACGACGGAGGCGACACCGGCCCCGGCGGCGCACCGGTAGAACCACGGCGACGCGGGCAGTCGGCGGCGCCGCAGCCACACCAGGCCGTACCACAGGGCCAGCAGCAGCAGGACGGTGCCGATGCCGACCATGATGTCGAAGGCCCAGTGGGTGATGGTCGCCTGGGTCGCCGTCGGCCGTTCGTCGGCGGGGACGGAGGTCAGTCCGGTCACCTTGGTGTCGGGGCGGAAGCCCGCGAGGATGGAGTCCAGCTGCGGGATCTTGATGCCGCCGGAGATGCTGCCGTCGGGGTGGAGGCGCCCGAACAGGTACTCCGGCACATGGGTGTCGGTCTTCCAGACGATCTCCATGGCGGCGAACTTGATCGGCTGCTTGTGGAAGACCTGCCGGGCGATCGAGTCGCCGAGCATGAACTGCACGGGGGTGAAGACCGCGGCGACCGTGAAGGGGATCGTGAAACCGAGCCGGTGATAGTGGTCCCGGCGGCCCCGCAGCCAGCCGACGGCGTACACACCGGCCACGACGTACCCGGCCGTCACCAGCATGGCCACCACGAAGTGCCAGTACTGCGGCCCGAACATGGGCGTGAAGATCGCCTTCCAGATCTCCACGTCGACCGGGTTGCCCTCGGAGTCGAGGCTGAAGCCGCGCGGGGTGTTCATCCACGAGTTGGCGGCCAGGATGCCGAAGGCGCCCAGCAGGGCGGTGGCCGGCAGCGGCAGTCCGAGCAGGAAGTGGGTGCGGGCGGGCAGCCGTCGCCAGCCGTAGAGATAGATCGCGATGAGGACGGCCTCCAGGAAGAAGGCCCAGGCCTCGACACCGAACCCGATCCCGAAGACATCGCCCCATCTGCCCATCAACCCGGGCCACAGCAGCCCGAACTCGAAGGACAGGACGGTGCCGGTGACCACGCCGATGGCGAACTGCACCGCCATCACCGCCGACCAGCGGCGCGCCAGCAGCAGAGCCGTCCGGTCCCCCCGGCGCAGCCCGTACCCGTGCAGGATGAGCGTGATCAGCGGCAGTGCCACGCCGAGCGGCACGAGGATGATGTGGGACGCCAGCGTGAAGGCCATCAGGGATCTGGCCGGGAGCAGTTGTGCCGGCGCGTCGGCCAGCACCTGCAAGGTGCTCTGCATCGGTTTCCGTCCGGGGCTGTCGCGTGTGCCGTGTCAGCCGCCGGTCGCGAAGCCGGGGAAGAGGGTCATCCCGCCGTCCACGTAGATGGTGGTGCCCACGACGTAGTCCATGAGGTCGGAGGCGAGGGCGACGGCGGTGTACGCGATGTCCTCGGGGTCGCCGATACGGTCGTACGGGATCAGCCGCAGCAGGTCCTCGCGGGCGTCGGCGGTCTCCCACGCGTCGCGGTTGATGGGGGTCTTGATGGCGCCGGGGCCGATGGCGTTGACCCGGATCTTCTTCGGCGCGAGTTCCTGGGCGAGGGTCTCCATCATCATCTGCACACCGCCCTTGGAAGCGGCGTAGTTGACGTGCCCGGTCCAGGGGATCATCTGGTGCACGGAACTCATGCAGATGATCTTTCCGGCGGCACGCGACACCTCGGGTACGACCCCGCGCCGCAGGAACTCCTTCGTCGCCTCCCGGGCGCAGAGGAACTGCCCGGTGAGGTTGACGTCGAGGACCTTCTGCCACTGGGCGAGGGTCATCTCGGTGAACGCGGCGTCGCGCTGCATACCGGCGTTGGCCACCAGGATGTCGATGGTGCCGAACTCCCGCACCATCCGGTCCATCATGGCGACGACCTGCTCCTCGTCGGAGACGTCCGCCTGGTAGGCCGCGGCACGCACCCCGAAGGCGGTGATCTCCTCCACCACCTTCTCGGCCTCCTCGGGACCGACGACGTAGTTCACCACGACATCGGCTCCGGCCCGGCCCAGGGCCACGGCCGTGGCCCTGCCGATCCCGGAGTTCGCTCCGGTGACCAGGGCCTTCTGACCCTTGAGCAGATGGATGGGGATCACGTCGCGGGGCGCGCCCTCGGGTGAGCTCACGATGACTTCTCTCCTCCGCTGCGAGGCAGGGTCACCCGGGCAACGGCCCGGTGGTCGGAACCCCCACACCAGCACCGTGGACGCGCGCCCGCGCACGCACGACGGCCCCCGCTGCGCCGACCGGCCCTGGTTCTTCACCCGTTCGGGCCGCCCGGCGCGTCAGCCCAGCCGCTCCAGGAGGTGATCGCCCACCCGGAGGGCGTTGGCCATGGCGGTCAGCGACGGGTTGACCGCCCCGATGCTCGGGAAGAAGCTCGTGTCGACGACGTACAGGTTGTCGACGTCGTGCGCCCTGCAGTGGACGTCCAGGGCGGAGGACGCCGGGTCGGTGCCGAACCGCACCGTGCCGGCCTGGTGCGCGGTGGCGCCGATGGGCATTCCCTTGTGCAGGTAGATGCTGCGCGACAGCAGATGGTGCTCGTGCATCCCGAGCCTGCCGAGCATCTTCTGGAGCTTGTGCCGCAGCCGCCCCAGACCGGCGGTGTTGTTGTTCTCGTCGAGGGTGAGCCGCACCCGGCCGTCGGTGTCCAGGGTGACGCGGTTGCCGGGCAGGGGCAGGTCCTCGCCGCACAGCCAGAAGTCGACGGCGTGGTGGGCCAGGACCTCGAAGGGCATGTCCGGTGTCACCGCGCCGGCCCAGCGCGGGGCCTCGCCGTGGATCTGCTCGGCGTCCGACTTGCCCAGCATCTGGATGCCGCCGAGGGGGTAGTCCCAGTCGTCCGCGCCGAGATACCAGTCGTGCAGGGCCAGGGTCTTCTGGAACTGGGTGTCGTTGGGCTCCCTCGACACGGCCATCAGCGCCAGGTTGTTGTGGCGCATGTAGTGGCGGCCGACCACGCCGGAGCTGTTGGCCAGCCCGTCGGGATGGGCGTCGCCGGCCGAAGCGAGCAGCAGCACGGCCGAGTTGACCGCTCCGCAGGCCACGACGACGACATGGGCCGAGAAGCGGGCCTGCTGCCCGTCCGCGAGCTCGGCGACGACGGCCGTGACGGTACGCCCCGTCGGATCGGTCTCCAGCCGCGTCACCCTCGCATCGGTGATCATCGCCACGTTGGGATGCCTCAACGCCGGTTCCACACAGACCACTTCGGCGTCGGACTTGCCCCGCACGAGACAGGGGAAACCGTCGACGCGGTTGCAGCGGATGCAGACGCTGGTGTGGGTGGCCCCGCCGAGCGCGTTCTGGGTGAGGTCGACTCCGATGGGCAGATGGAAGGGGTGCAGTCCCTGCTTCTCCAGGTCGTCGCTCAACTGCTGGATGCGCGGCTCGTGTTCGACCGGAGGGTGGGCGTACTGCTCGCCCCACGCCCCTTCCCAGGGGTCCTCGCCGTGCCTGCCGTGCACCCGGTAGAGGTGTTCCGCCTGGGTGTAGTAAGGCTCCAGATCCTCGTAACGGATGGGCCAGGCCGGGGAGACGCCGTCGTGGTGACGCAGCTCCCCGAAGTCCTCCGGGCGCAGCCGGAACAGTGCAGCGCCGTAGAACTTGGTGTTGCCGCCGACGTAGTAGTTGACCTCGGGCGGGAACTCGTTGCCGTGCTTGTCGAGCCAGAACTCCGGCGCCCGGTACTTACCCCTGACGAACACGGCCGTGGAGTCCCAGTTGTCCCGCTCGCGGGGCAGGTAGCCGCCTCGTTCGAGGACGAGGACGCGCTTGCCGGAGGGGGCGAGGCGGTGAGCGAGCGTTCCCCCGCCGGCACCGGTGCCGATGATGATGACGTCGTACTGGGGGGCGTCGGCCATGACGACCACCGTCCTTGCTGGCTCGGTCCACTGCCCCCTGGAACGGCTGTCGCCGCAAGACCGCCTGTCGCGTACGAAGGGTCCCGGGAGACCCGGCCGGTCTCCCGCCCCTTCTCGAAGCTATACGCAAACCACGGGGTGCGGCATCCGCAGCGTGCGGAGCCGGGCGGTCACAGCACGGCGATCGGGTTGACCGGCGAGCCCGTGGCCGCCCGGAGCCGCAGCGGTGCGACCACGGACAGGAACTGCCAGCGGCCCAGTTCCTCGCAGAGCGGCACCAGCGCCTCGAAGTCCAGGTAGTCCAGCAGATGCACACCCATCGCGTGCACCGCCAGCACGTGCACCGGGTAGGCCATGCCCTCCACCGCGCTGGGCGCCGCGTCGCTGTTGCCGTCCGACCCGAGAACGGCCACACCCCGCTCGGCCAGATACCGCATCGCCTCCGGGTGCAGGCCCGCCCGCCCCTGCCCGGGGTCCCAGGCGCCGAGTTCGCGGCGCCGACGGCGGTGCCCCACCCGCACGAACAGCAGATCGCCCGGCCCGGCCCTGACCCCCTGGGCCTCCTCGGCGGCCACGAGATCCTCCACGCTCACCTGGTCACCGGGCTCCAGCCAGGGCAGGCCCTCGAGCCGGGGGATGTCCAGCAGCACCCCGCGTCCGACCACGCCGTCCGCCACCGCGTCCAGTGTCAGCGCACCGGCTCCCTCCGGCGTCACCGTGTTCGCCGGGACCCCGCCGTAGAGCTCGCCGTCGAGGATCACATGGCAGAGCGCGTCCAGGTGGCTGTCGGCGTCACCGTGCACGTCCATGGCGAACCCGTCGCGGGCGAAGTGCAGTCCCCGCGAGACGTCCTCCCCGGCCGCCGGGGCGATCATCCGGTGGGACGCGGGGTGCGGATCGTCCGGGCCCGGCACGGTCTGGACGGGGGCGGCGAGAGAGACGGTGCGACCGGCGCGGACCTCGGCGGCGGCCGCCGCCACCCGCTCGGGAGTGAGCCGGGCGAGCGCCCCGCGACGGCCGTCCGCATGGGGCGCCGTCCGTTCGCGCAGCTCGCGGTACAGCTGCCGGAAGTCCGCCTCGGACAGACGGGGTGACGACGGGCGCGCCGTAGGACGCGCAGGCGTACTCACCGCGGCCGCCCGCCCGGGCGAGCGGCCCGCCGCCGGACAGCCGGCGCGGACGCGGTGGGCGCCGCGCGGGGCAGGTCATCTGTCATGGCAGGCTCCTCCTCGGCCCCCTCGCCTCCCCCTCTCACTGTCGTGCCACCGGGACCGGCGCGCACGCCCGGGAGGCGGTCCCGGCCGGGCGCACGCCCGGGAGGCCGCCTCGGCCAGGTGGGTGCGCGTGTCCCGTCACTCGCGCGTCGCGGCGCGCCGCGAGTCGGCGTCGCCCGGCGGCTTCAGCGGTAGGCGCGGAGGAAGGCTTCAGTACTGGACAGTCCAGTTCTTTCGTGGCTACTGTAGCGACCGTGACCTGACGAGTACTACACCGTCCAGTTCCGCCCCAAGGGGGAAGCCTGATGCCGAACGCCGTCGAAGCCGCACCGGCAGCCGTCGCCGCCCTCCCGAGCGGGGCTTAGCCGCGTACGCCGCCGCACACCAGCGACAGGAGTTCACGATGACCACGCCGCCCAAGGGCCCCGCCAGCTACTTCCCTTCGATCGAGAAGAAGTACGGCCACCCGATCACGCACTGGCAGGACCTGATCCGCGCCTCGCCCCTGACCAAGCACATGGAGCTCGTCGCCTGGCTCAAGACGGAGCACGGGCTCGGGCACGGACACGCCAACGCGCTCGTCGCGCACACACTCGCGGAGGACAGCGCCGAGTAGCGTGCGGCCAGGCACGTGAGCAGCGGGAGTGTACGTTCGTACGCTCGGAGCGTACGATCGTACGCATGACGACGGACCACTTCGCGGGCGACCCGCGCACCAACCTGGAGCGTATGCAGGCGGGCGACCTCTACATCGCCGACGATCCCGAGATCGCCCGCCGCCAGCAGGAGGCCGTTCGCCTGGCCGCCCGCTACCAGGCCGAGGACGCCGACGCCGCGCGGCCGCTCCTCGCCGAACTCCTCGGCGCGCTGGGCGAGGAGGCGCATGTCAGGCCGCCCCTGAACGTCGACTACGGCAGCAACATCAGCATCGGCGCCCGCACCTTCGTCAACTACAACCTCGTCGCACTCGACGTCGCGGCCATCACCGTCGGCGAGGACTGCCAGATCGGCCCGAACGTCCAACTGCTCACGCCCACGCATCCGTTGGAACCGGAGCCGCGGCGCGACAAGCTGGAGGCGGCCAGGCCGATCACCATCGGGGACAACGTGTGGCTGGGCGGCGGGGCGATCGTCTGCCCCGGAGTCACCATCGGCGACAACTCCGTCATCGGCGCGGGTGCCGTGGTCACCAGGGACATCCCCGCGAACGTCGTCGCCGTCGGCAATCCCGCCCGGCCGGTACGCGACCTGTAGGACAGCCGCCATGGCCACCGGACACACCGACCCCCAGCGCCGCGCGCGCATTCTCGACGCCGCCCTCGACCTGATCGCCGAGGAGGGCATCGCACGGGTCTCCCATCGGAAGATCGCCGTGCGTGCCGGTGTCCCGCTGGGGTCGATGACCTACCACTTCAGCGGGATCGACGAACTCCTCCGAGAGGCGTTCGCCCGCTTCAGCGACCATATCGTCGCCGTCTTCGACGCCCATCTGGCCGCCCCCGCCGACGCGGCGGCGGCCCGGCAGGCGGTGGCCGACCTGGTCCACGCCCTGTCGGACGGAAGCCGGCGCGACCTGGTCCTCACCCAGGAGCTGTACACCCTGGCCGCCCGGCAGCCCGCCTATCGCGAGCTCACCCACGAGTGGATGCGGCGCAGCCGCGTCCATCTGGAGAGGCACTTCGATCCTGACACTGCCCGGCAACTCGACGCCCTCATCGAAGGGTTGACCCTCCATCGGGCCCTGTCACCGCAGCCTCACGGGCGGGCTCTGACACTGGAGGCGATCACCCGCATCACCACGGCGGGCGGGCGGTCCGACTGAGCGGTGCGGGCGGGCAAGGGGGCGGGGCTCCGTAGGCGTCCCGCCCGCGTCGGCGGCGGGGGTCTTCGGAGGTGCCCCGCCCGCGTCGGCCGCCGAGGTGTGCCTGCAGACCCGCAGGTCACCAGTAGTGCCGTCGGCCGGCGACCGCGTGCCCGGCGGAGCCCATGATCCAGAGAATCGCGCCGACCACGGCGAGGATGAGCCCGATCGTCCACAGGATCGAGACACCGGTGACGAAACCGATGACCAGCAAAATGACGCCGATGAGGAGCATGACCGTCTGACCCTTCTGTCAGTCGGCCACTGCCGGGTGCATTGCCTGCATCGCTTTCAGCAGCGGCCGGGAAACGGGAAAGTCGCCCGTGAGCGCCGAATTCCCCGAACCCGTGAAAGCACTCCTGTTCCGGCAGAAATATCGCGACGGTCGCCTCCGTGGATCAGCCTCGCCTTGCAGGCGTGCGCTTGGGCTTTTCGGGGGACGCGGACTTCCTGGAGCGGGCGGTTCTCGCCGTGGTCCGGGGTGCGGGGCGGGAGGGCTCGGCCGCCTCGGCGTCGGCGGGCGGGGCGGTCGCGGAGGGCCGGCCCGTCGGCCACTTCAACTCGATCTCCAGCTCGATCTCGCCGTCGCCGACCTCGACTTCCACCTCGGTACGGAGCTCGTCGGGGAACCGCAGGCTCACCACGCCCGAGCCCAGCTCCAGCTCGGCCTCCCCGCCTTTCCTGAGCGCGTCGGCGAGCGCCGAGAGCCGGTCCGCGGCTTCCTGGCGGGACAGGGAGTTCTTCCACTCGAAACTGAGATCCTTTGCCATGCCTCCACCATTCGCTGCAAAGTCTGCATAACGGGCAAGACTCATTGTCGTTGCCGGTGACCGATCCGCATCCGGGCCGCCGACGGCGGGCCAGCGGTGACCGACAGGCGAAGATCGACAGTCGACGTGGCCTGGCCGCCGGGGCCTTACGGGCAACGGGCGTGGGTGGCAGGGCCGTCAGGCGTGTTCAGGGTTCTCGAAAAAGGAAGCGATGCTGTTCCACATGAAGGCGTCCTTCCAGTCCGGTCGCCCCTCGGCCCAGCCGCTCAGAGCGGTGATCACCTTCTCCTGGGAGAGCGTCAGGGTCTGGTAGTGCTCGGCCGCCGTCCCGTCGCGGAACTCCAGCTGGTACGTGTTGTCGTCCCTCAGCAACACCTGGACGTACCAGTCGCCGGGCACCGCCTCGTCGACTCGCTCGACGATCGCGAAAGTGTTGCCCGGGCCGAGGTCGGCCACCATGCGGCTCAACGCCGCGGGCTCGGGATCGCTCACGTGCTGACCTTGCTCATCACTCGCTCGAAGCATGAGCCGATCATCCCTCACGGCACTGACAACAGCCGAAGGGCGGCGAGGCGGGCCGCCCGCGATCTGGTTCCGGGTTTGATGCTCACCGGTCCCGTGACGGCGCGCTGTCGCGCCTCACATCCCCTGCTGCACGACCCCCCGGGTCGAGAAGGAAACCGGGTCCTTGCCTGTGAAGTCGCCGGGGGGGATGCCCGGATGGTGGCCCTCCCCCGTCGTGGCCGGGTCGGTGCCGGGGGCGAGGGAGAGGCGGGAGACGATGCGGTAGCGGTCGCCGCGGTAGAGCGAGTGGACGTACTCGACCGGGCGGCCGAGGGTGTCGGTGGTGAGGCGCTCGAAGAGGAGCGCCGGGGACAGTTCGGGTACGTCGAGCAGGTCGGCCTCGGCGCGGGTGACGACGGTGGGCTCGATCGACTGGACGGCTTCGCTGACGTGGACGCCGTGCCGGTCGCGGAGGTGCTCGTAGAGGTCGCCCTGCTCCAGTTCCTCACTGGTCAGGTCGGGCACCAGATCCGCTCGGACGTGCAGGTGCTCGATGGCCATGGGTGAGCCGTCGACCAGGCGCAGCCGGGCGACGTAGCGGATCTCCGCGGCCGGGGAGATCCGCAGCTTCCGGCCGACACGGGCGCCCGCCGGAAGGGTACGCAGTTCCAGGAGCCTGCTGGTCCACACCCCGCCCGCCTGCGGCAGGCTGAAGGCGTTGCGGTCGGAGATCAGCTCCTGAGTGATCTTCTCTGCGGCCACGAACATGCCCCGCCCGTGCTCGCGCACCAGCAGCCCCGCGACGACGAGTTCGTCGACGGCCGCCCTCAGGGTGGGTCGCGAGACGCCCAGTTCGGCGCACAGGACGCGCTCGGACGGGATGGCGTCGCCGGGCCGGCGCGCCTCGATGAGTTCGAGGATCGCGTCGCGCACCCGCTCACGCTTGAGCATCGCGCCGGAGGCGGCCGGGTCGATCTCCATACCGTGCTCTCGTTCGTCGTCGACATGACTGGTCATGTCACTGGTCTGCTGGTCACCTCACTCTAACCCTGCGGATTCCAGGGATCCAGCCGCCCCCTGTCGCCGCCTCGGACCGGCGCTACCGGCGCATGGAGGGTTGACAGCTCCATTGGTCCATGCCACTTTCGATCCCGCCAACTGGTAAACCCCAAGTGGTCAAGTGGTCAGGTTGGGGTTGACCTGCTGCGCCCCTCTCCTCTCCCCTCCCCAGTTCCCAGAGGTCATCCATGAGCCACCGCTCCCTCGCCCTGCTCGGCGCGCTGCTGCTGAGCACCGGCCTCGTCGCCTGTTCCTCGTCCGACGACACCTCCGGCGGCACGTCCGACGCCGCCGGCGGCCGGACCGCCCTCGATGTGTGGCTGATGCGCGACAGCGTCTCGGCCGCCTTCCAGAAGGAGTTCGAGACCGGCTTCGAGAAGGCCCACCCCGAGATCGACGTGCGGATCCAGATCCAGGAGTGGGACGGGATCGGCGAGAAGGTCACCGCCGCCCTGGCCAGCAACGACGCCCCGGACGTCATCGAGGTCGGCAACACCCAGGTGGCCCAGTACGCCCAGAGCGGCGGGCTCACCGACTTCACCGGCAAGGTCGCCGAGCTCGGCGGTGACAGCTGGCTGAAGGGCCTCGCGGAACCGGGCGCCTACCAGGGCAAGCAGTACGGCATCCCGTACTACGCCGCCAATCGCGTCGTCATCTACCGCACCGACCTGTTCGCGAAGGCCGGGGTGGACGCCAGGAGCATCAAGACCCGCGAGCAGTGGATAGCCGCCACCGAGAAGCTCAACACCAAGGGCACGCAGGGAATTTACCTGCCCGGCCAGAACTGGTACGCGCTGTCCGGGTTCGTCTGGGACGAGGGCGGCGACCTCGCCGTGCGCACGGGCGACACCTGGAAGGGCGGGCTGGACACCCCCGAGGCCCTGCGCGCCATGGCCTTCTACAAGAGGCTCCAGGCGCTCGGCAAGGGCCCCAAGGACTCCGACGAGGCCCAGCCCCCGCAGGCCGAGGTCATGGCCAAGGGGCAGATCGCCCAGATCATCGCGGCACCCGGCGGCGCAAGCGTCGTGACACAGAACAACCCCGCGCTGGAAGGGAAGCTGGGCTTCTTCCCGATCCCCGGCAAGACCGCGAGCACCCCGGGCGCCGTGTTCACCGGCGGCTCCGACCTCGTCGTGCCGGTGGTCGCCGCGCACCAGGACGAGGCCTTCACCTTCATCAAGGAACTCACCGGCGACGCCTGGCAGAAGAAGCTGGCCCTCGCGATGAGCTACGTCCCGAACCGGACCACCCTGGCGGGCGCCGTCGCCTCCGACCCCGGCGCCGCGGCCATGGCGGTGGGCGCCGCCAACGGCCACGCCACGCCCAACACCCCCCAGTGGGCGGCGGTCGAGGCCAAGAACCCCGTCAAGGACTACATGACGGCCGTGCTGACGGGCGGCGACGCGAAGACGGAGGCGGCCAAGGCGTCCGAATACATCACCACCACGCTGAACAGCGGTTCCTGACGATGACGGTGACGCCTGTCCGATCCCCCGGGCCGGCCCCCTCCGGCAGGCTCGGCTCCTCCCGGACCCCGGCCGGCCGCGGCGGCCGCCGCCCGTTCACCCCCTGGCCCTACCTGCTGATCACCCCGGCCGTAGTGGGCATGCTCTACCTCCTGCTCTACCCGCTCGCGCGAGCCCTGATCATCTCGATGCAGGACTTCCGTCTGCGCCAGCTCATCCTGGGCGACGCCCGGTTCGTCGGACTGCGCAACTACCGGACCCTGCTGGCCGACCCGCGGTTCTGGGACTCCGTAGGCCGCACGTTCCAGTTCATGGCGGTCAACGTCGTGGCGATCATGGTCCTGTCCACACTCGTCGCCCTGATGATCGAACGGCTCGGCCGGGTCACCAGGACCGTGGTCCTCAGCTCGCTGGTACTGGTGTGGGCCGTACCGGTCGTGGCCGCCACCACCGTCTTCCAGTGGCTGTTCCACTCCGAGTTCGGGATCGTCAACGAAGCCCTCACCGGCCTCGGTCTCACCTCCTTCGAGGGCTACACCTGGTTCGCCCACGGCGGCACCGCGTTCACCATCCTCGCCGTCCTCGTCGTGTGGCAGTCCGTGCCCTTCGCGGCGATCACCCTCTACTCGGCCCTGACGACCGTGCCGCAGGAGCTCTACGAGTCCGCGCGGCTCGACGGCGCCGGCGCGTCCCGTGTCTTCCGCTCGGTCACCTTCCCGCTCATCCGGCCGATCTTCATGCTCGTGCTCTGCCTCGAAGTCATCTGGACGTTCAAGGCGTTCGTCCAGATCTGGGTGATGACCCGCGGCGGGCCGGGCGACGCCACCACCCTCCTGCCGGTGTACGCCGTCCAGACGGCACTGGCGGGCCAGCGCTACGACCTCGGGTCCGCGGCCTCCATGGTCACGGTGCTGCTGATGAGCGGCGTACTCGTCGTGTACTTCCGCCAGTTGCTGCGTCAGGAAGGGGAGCACCTGTGACCACCGCACTCGGCCCCGTGACGCGCGAGCCCGCCACCCGGCCCGCCCCCGCGCCCGTTCCGCGACGTGCCCCTCGGCGGGCGCTGCGCCGACTGCCGCTCCACGCGGCCGCGGCCCTGACCGCGGCTCTCTGCCTCTTCCCCGTGTACTGGATGGTCTCGACCGCCTTCAAGCCGTCCCCGGACATCCAGTCGTACGACCCCCGCCTGATACCGCGGAGTTGGACCCTGGACCACTTCCGCACCGCGGTCGGCGCCGACGGCTTCGCGCTCTTCTGGCGCAACAGTCTCCTGGTCACGCTCGGCGCCGTGCTCCTCGCACTCGTCGTCGCGCTGGGCGCCGCCTACGCGGTGGCACGGATGCGGTGGCGCGGCCGGCGTCAGTTCATGCTGGCCGTGTTCATCGCCCAGATGGCGCCGTGGGAGTCACTGATCATCCCGGTCTACATCATCGCCCGCGACACGAACATGCTCGACCGGCTGCCCACCCTCACCCTGGTCTACTTCATGATCACGCTGCCGTTCACCCTCGTGGTGCTCCGCGGTTTCATCGCGGGCATCCCGCCCGAGCTCGAAGAGGCGGCACAGGTCGACGGCTGCACCCGCACGGGCGCGTTCCGCAAGGTCGCCCTGCCGCTGCTCGCCCCCGGCCTCATGGCCACCTCACTGTTCGGCTTCATCACCGCCTGGAACGAGTTCACGTACGCCAACTTCCTCATCATCAAGCAGCAGGACAGCCGCACCCTGCCCGTCTGGCTCTCCTCCTTCCAGTCGACCTTCGGCACCGACTGGGGCGCCACGATGGCGGCCTCCACGCTCTTCGCGCTGCCGGTGCTGATCGTCTTCCTCGTCCTCCAGCGCCATGTGACCTCCGGACTGACGGCGGGAGGAGTCAAGGGCTGAACGGCCTTACCGCGCAAGGGTTCCGGCCCGCCGCGCGTGACGTACCGCCCGCGCACCTGCCACCCCTGTCCCGCACACCGTGCCCGGCCGAACATCGGAGACCCGCACCGTGGACCTGCCGCGTCCCGAACTCGCCCTCGTCCCCCGCCCCCGCCGGCTGTCGCCGCGGCCCGGCCGCTTCCGCATCGACCGCACGACCCGCCTGCGGGTAGCGCCCGGCGCCGAGGCGGCGGCCGACCTCCTGCGCACCTACCTCGCGCCCGTCACCGGGCTCCGCCTGGAGCACGCCGACGACGCGGCCTTCGTCCTCGCCCTCGACCCCCTGCTCACGGGGCTGGGCGAGGAGGGATACGGCCTGACCGTCGGCCCCCACGGCGTGCTGCTGCGCGCGGCACGGCCGACGGGTCTGCTGCGCGGTGTGCAGACCGTACGTCAACTGCTGCCGTACCAGGCACCGGTGAGGCCGGACGGGGACGGCGTGGACCTGCCCGGAGTCGAGATCACCGACGTACCCGCGTATCCCTGGCGCGGCATGCTGCTCGACGTCGCCCGGCACTTCCAGCCGGTGTCCTACCTCCGCCGGTTCGTCGATCTCCTGGCCCTGCACAAGCTCAACGTGCTGCATCTGCACCTCACCGACGACCAGGGCTGGCGAATGCCCGTCGCGGCGTACCCCCGGCTCACCGAGATCGGCGGCCGGCGCGAGCGGTCCATGGTGGGGCCGGCCGGCAGCGGGCGTTTCGACAGCCGTCCGCACGGCGGCGCGTACACCCGAGCCGAGCTCACCGGTCTGGTGGCGTTCGCGGCGGCGCGCGGGGTGACCGTGGTGCCGGAGGTCGGTGTCCCCGGCCACGTCCGCGCCGCCCTCGCCGCCCACCCCGAACTGGGCAACCACCCCGAGCGGCAGCTCGACGTATGGACGCACTGGGGTGTGTGCCCCAACGTCCTCGGCGTCGGCGACCACGTCCTGGACTTCTTCCGCACGGTCCTCGACGAGGTGATGGACGTCTTCCCCTCCCCCTACCTGCACATCGGCGGCGACGAGTGCCCGACCGACGAGTGGGAGGCGAGCCCGGCGGCGATCGCCCGCGCGAGCCGGGAAGGCCTGGAGGGGCCCCGCGCGCTGCACGGCTGGTTCATGGGCAGGATCGCCGACCACGTCGCCCGCGCGGGCAGGCGCCCGGTCGCCTGGGCCGAGAACGGCACCTCGCTTCCCCCGGAGTGCACGGTGATGAGCTGGCGCACACCCGAACACGCCTGGGCCGCGGCGCGCCGGGGCCACGACGTCATCCACGCCGACCACCGCTCCACCTACTTCGACTACGCGCGCGCTCCCGGCCCCGAGGAGCCGCTCGCCCAGCCGGGCCACGTACTCGACCTGCGGACCGCGTACGGCGTCGAGCTCACCGCGCCACCCGCCGAACCCGCGCTCGCCGAAAGGGTCCTGGGTGCCCAGGGCCAGCTGTGGACCGAGTTCGTCACCACCCCGGAGCACATCGAGTACCTCACCTACCCCCGCCTGTGCGCCCTGGCCGAGCGGCTGTGGGACGCCGGCGGCGACTGGCCGGACTTCCGCGCACGCCTGGCGGGCCACGAGGCACGTCTGGACGCGCTCGGAGTTCCGCACGACGCCCTGCCGCACCGCCCGGCGACACCCACGCACGCCCCCGTGTGACTCCCCAGCGGCACCACCACACCCCCAACCCCCCTCCCGCACAAGGCGGGAGCGATCGAAGGGACCCCCATGAGCAGCCGACCCACCGGCCGCGCCACCCGCGCGGCCCTCGCCCTCACCGCCCTCGTGGGCAGCACGGCCCTGGCCGCACTGCCCGTGACCACGGCGTCGGCCGCGGCGGACGGAATCGCCGTCCAGTACCGCACGAGCGCGAGCGGGGCCACCGCCGACCAGAGCGAGCCCTGGCTCAAGGTGCGCAACACCGGCTCGTCCAGCGTCCAGCTGAGCCAGGTCAAGGTCCGCTACTACTTCAAGGCCGACTCCCCCGGCGCCACGTACCGCTTCGCCTGCTCCTGGGCGGTCAAGGGATGCTCGGTCATCACCGGTACGTTCGGCACGCTCGCCAACCCCACCGCCACCGCGGACCGTTACCTGGAGATCGGCTTCACCTCCGGGGCCGGCACCCTCGCCCCCGGCGCCGACACCGGCGACATGCAGCTGCGCTTCTACCAGTCCACCTGGCAGCCGCTGAAGCAGAGCGACGACTACTCCTTCGGCGCCGCACAGACCGCGTACGCCGACTGGACCAAGGTCACCGCGCAGCTGGCGGGCGCGACCGTGTGGGGCACCGCCCCCGCCGGCAACGAACCGCCCACCGACCCCACCGACCCGCCGACCGACCCGCCCACGGGCAGCGGCCAGACCCTGTTCGACGACTTCACCTACACCTCGCACTCCGACCCCGCGCTCGCCGCCCACGGCTGGAACGTCCGCTCCAACTCCGGCGGCCCCGGTGTGCCCGGCGCGACCTGGGACCCCTCCAAGGTCACCTTCGTCAATCAGGGCGGCAACACGGTGATGAACATGGAGACGTCCACGGCGGGCACCGGTGAGTCCACCCGGCACACCGAAGTCCTCACCAAGGCAACGAAGTTCAAGAACGGCACCTACGCCGCCCGGGTGAAGTTCAGCGACGCCCCGAAGAACGGCCCCGACGGCGACCGCATCGTCCAGACCTTCTTCACCATCAACGACCTCAAGGCCCCGATGGCCGACGACTACGCCGAGTACGACTTCGAGTACCTGCCCAACGGAGGCTGGGGCGAGCCCGCCAACATCCTCTACACGACCTCCTGGGAGACCTACAACCCCGACCCCTGGCAGGCCGTCAACCAGCACAGCGAGAGCCGGCAGAGCTTCGCGGGCTGGCACGACCTGGTCGTCACCGTCGACAACAACGCCATCACCTACTACGTCGACGGTCAGCACTTCGGCACGCACGACGCCGCCTACCTGCCCGAGCGGCCGATGTCGATCAACTTCAACCAGTGGCTGATCGACCTGGCCGGGCAGACGTCCACCACGCCTCGCGCCTACGACCAGCAGGTCGACTACGTCCTCCACGTCAAGGACCAGGTCCTCACCCCGGCCCAGGTCACGGCCAGGATCAACGCCTTCCGCACGGCCGGCACCGCGTTCGTCGACGAGGTCCCGGCGACGAACTGACCGGCCTCGGCGGTGGCGGGCAGCACGGGCGGGGTCGCTCCGGCGACCCCGCCCGCAGCTCCGCCCAGGGACTACTGCCGGTACGGTTCCGCCTGCTGCGCCTCCACCGCCCTCCCCGGCACCAGCACGGCAAGGGTGCTGCGCGCTTCACGCCGCAGCGTGCGACGCCGGGCGAAGGTCGCGGTCAGGGCGAGAACCGAGACCGTGCCGCCGTAGAACACGGCGGCGATCGTGGAGAGGAGCCCGACCGTCATCGGGCACGCACCTTTCTTCCCCCGCTCGGCCCGCCCGACCGGGGCAGGCGTTGATGCGTTTCCCTCTCACCATACGCGCGCCGTCAACTCCGGCTTCCCACAAGGGTTCTTGGGTCTTGGCCTCGGGCCGTCAGCGCGTCTCGATCACGACCTTCTCGATGACCACGTCCTCCGCGGGACGGTCGTTGCGCGGGTTGGTCGCCGTGGTGGCGATGGCGTCGACGACGCGCCGGCTGGCCTCGTCGGTGACCTCGCCGAAGATGGTGTGCTTGCCGGTGAGCCAGGTGGTGGGGCCCACGGTGACGAAGAACTGGGAGCCGTTGGTGCCCGGTCCGGCGTTGGCCATGGCCAGCAGGTAGGGCTTGGTGAACGCCAGGTCCGGGTGGAACTCGTCCGCGAACTTGTACCCGGGGCCGCCGGTGCCGTTGCCCAGGGGGTCACCGCCCTGGATCATGAAGCCCTCGATGACCCGGTGGAACACCGTGCCGTCGTACAGCGGTGCCGTGCTCGGCTGACCCGTGTTGGGGTCGATCCACTCCCGCTCGCCCTTGGCGAGTTCCACGAAGTTCTTGACGGTCTTCGGGGCGTGATTCGGCAGCAGCCGGATCACGATGTCGCCGCGGTTGGTCTTCAGCGTCGCGTACAGCTCTTCCGCCATCACGTTTCCTTCGCTCCGTCCGAATGGTGCGGCCAGTCTCACGGCCGGACGGAGGGCCCCTTGGCGACGACACGGCATCTCACCCGCACGGGTGCGCGGCATTCGCCCGCGGTTCGCCGTCCGCGCGGCCCGGACACAGACGCACGAGCACGGCCGGCCGGAAGGTCGGGCACCTTCCGGCCGCCTCGCGACGGGCCGCCTGCCGAGGGGCCTGGACCTGGGACGGGTCCAGGCCCCTCGCACACCGGCCGGGGACAGCCGCCGTCAGAGGGGAAGTCCACCTCCGAGCAGGCCGCTGAGGAGGCCGCTGACGCTGGAGAGGAGGCTGGAGAGTGAGTCCATGTGAGTTCTCCTGTCGGATCGTTGGAGCTGTGACCTGATGACGACCCGACCGGTCGCCCGGAGACGGCCGGAAGACGGCTGTCACCCGCACGAGGGTCCGCCACTGCTCCTGTCGCACGCACGCGCAGTGCCTCAGCGGCCGGGGTCGCGGCCGTAGCCGGGGACGGAGGGCCAGCGGACCGTCAGTACGACGGACTCCTCCTCCGCGAACCAGGAGTGGTCGACGCCTCGGCCCCAGAGGACGTAGTCCCCCTGCCGGGCCAGGAGCACACCGCGGTCGGGGAGCTCCACGCGGAAGCGGCCGCTGATGAGGACCAGCAGGGCGGTACGCTCCTCGCCGGTCACCCACTGGGCCCGCTCGTCGCCCTTCGGGTGCACCCCCCATTTGATCTCCACGGCCTCGCTGTGCCGGGGATCGGAGGCGTCCTTGAAGTGCCCCATCAGCCAACCCCGGTCCAGGGCCGCGTCGTTGCCCGCGTTGCCCACATACACGCTGTCGGTCATGCCGCCGGAAGGTAGCAGCCGACCACGTACGGACCCCGGCCCCACCGGCGATTTTCGGCGGCCCGGGCCCTATCAGGCAGCAGGTTCGGACCCTGTGCCGTCACCGGCTCCGGTGTCCGGACGAGGCAGGCCGATGGAGACGAGGAAGTCGTCGACCATGGCGGTCTGGACGTCCTCGGGGAAGCGGGCCGGGTCGAAGAGGGCCTGGACGACCAGGCCGTGGACGAACGCGACCGCCGTGGCGGCGAGCCGGTCCGGGTCGGCCCCGGACGGCAGCTCACCACGGTCACGGGCCGCCTCCAGCTGGGGCTGCACCGTCGATCTCAACCGGCGGTAACGACCGGCCTGTTCGGCCGAGAGATCCGGGTCCGCGAGGGAGACGTCCCAGGAACTGACCCAGATGCGGTTGCGGGCGGTGTCCCCCGGGGTGAGCGGCAGGATGTCCAGCAGCATGGCCCGCACGGTGGCCAGGCCCGCGGCGGGACGCTCGCGGCGGGGCCGCTGCGCGGTGTCCTTCTCCAACAGGTCCAGGGCGTGCGCGACCAGATCCCGTTTGGTCCGGAAGTAGTGCATGACCATGCCCGTCGAGACGCCCATCGCGGTCGCGACGGCGCGCAGGGTCAGTCCGCCGAAGCCCTTGTCGGCGAGGACCTGCCACACCGCCTCGGACACGTCCTTGCGACGGGCTTCTCGGTCTCCAGGTGCAGGTGGCATGGTGCTAGCTTACGTACCGAACGCTTGTTACGTACCTGGAGAGCGAGACTCGCATGTTCACCCTGCCGCTCGACGACCACGCCGTGCTCCGCCCCCTGGAGCCCTGGCAGGCACCCGAATTCCTGGCCCACATCGACCGCGCCCGCCCCCAGGTGGACCCGTGGATACCCTGGGCCACCTTCAGCACCGACCTGGAGTCGGCCGCCGCCACCCTCCGGCGCTATGCCGACCGGCAGGCGACGGACGCAGGCCGGATCTTCGGCATCTGGCTCGAGGGCACCCTGGTCGGCGGCGTCATGTTCACCCGCTTCGACAGCACGTCCGGGGTGTGCGAGATCGGCTGCTGGACGGAGAGCACCGGTGAGGGGCGGGGGCTGGTCGGCCGGGCCTGCCGCGCGTTGATCGACTGGGCCTTCGCCGAGCGCGGGATGAGCCGGGTCGAGTGGTGGGTCTCCTCGGGCAACACCCGCAGTGTCGCCGTCGCACGCCGGCTGGGCATGACCCGTGACGGCATCCTGCGGCGGCACACTCCCTACCGAGGTGAACGCCGCGACATCGAGGTCTGGTCCGTCCTGTCCGAGGAATGGCCCGACAACGCCTCCGAGAGGTCCGCGGCCGCCGCCGTGCAGGCCGAACTCGACCGTCTCATGGGCGTGTTCGTCGGCGCGTTCACCAACACCGAGGGCCGACGGCCCGACCTCGGAGTCATCCGTGACATCTTCGTCCCGCAAGGACGCATCATCGCCAATGTCGGCTCCGAGCCGGTGTTCCACGACCTCGACTCCTTCATCGAACCGCGCCAGAAGATGCTCACCGACGGCACGCTGACCGAGTTCTCCGAGTGGGAGGTCGCCGAGCGCACCGAGGTCTTCGGATCGATCGCCCACCGCTTCAGCGAGTACCGCAAGTCCGGTTTCCACAACGGCGAGTGGTTCGAGGGTTCGGGCCACAAGACGACACAGTTCCTGCGCACGCCGGACGGATGGCGCATGTCCTCCCTGGCATGGGACGACCTGCCGTCCTCCTCGCCGCGTGACGGACAACGCCCGACCCGGCGTTGAGAGTGCCCGTGCTTCACAACCACGACCGAACCCCTCGGGATCTTCCGGCTCGCGCACGACCGCACCGGCTCGTTCGCCACGGCCGGCCTGTGCCCGCCGCGTCGAAAGCGCGAGGTGGGACGCCTTCGAGGGACCGTGGCGGGCGCCACATGATCCGCCGCCGGACACCGAGCTGTGCTAATGTTTCGGTGTTGCAGTTGTGGTACCCATGAACCTATGTGCGCCTGACGGGAATGTTTATCCTTCAGGCGCATTATTTGTTTTTCCGGCGTCTCCGGATGGGGCCCCTGCCTACCAAAGGAGCAGGTCATGGCACAGGGAACCGTCAAGTGGTTCAACGCCGAAAAGGGTTTCGGCTTCATCGCGCAGGACGGCGGCGGCCCCGACGTCTTCGCGCACTACTCGAACATCGCGGCCCAGGGCTTCCGTGAGCTCCACGAGGGCCAGCGGGTTTCCTTCGACGTCACGCAGGGCCAGAAGGGCCCGCAGGCGGAGAACATCGTCCCCGCCTGATCGCCGGAGGCGTATCCGCTCACCGGGGTCCGCACCGTCATGGTGCGGACCCCGGTTTGTGCCATTTTGAGGAAGGCAGATCACCGCATGTCCCGCAGGTCCCAGAAGCCGAACCGACGCCCCTCGTCGCCCCGGCCGTCCGCGTCGTCGCCGATGGATTTCCGGCTTCCGGAAAACACCACACCCGCACTTCCCGCCGTCGAGGACTTCGCCGGTCTGGAGATGCCCGCGGGGCTGCTGAAGACCCTCACCGCGCAGGGCGTGACGACCCCCTTCCCCATCCAGGCCGCCACGCTGCCCAACTCCCTGGCCGGCCGTGACCTCCTGGGCCGGGGCCGAACCGGCTCCGGCAAGACCCTCGCCTTCGGGCTGGCGCTCCTGGCCCGCACGGCCGGACAGCGTGCCGAGCCCAAGGCACCCCTCGTCCTGGTGCTGGTTCCCACGCGTGAGCTCGCCCAGCAGGTGACCGACGCGCTGACCCCCTACGCGACGGCCGTGAACCTGCGGATCGCCACGGTGGTCGGCGGGCTGTCCATCTCCAAGCAGGCCGGTGCGCTGCGACGCGGCGCCGAGGTCCTGGTGGCGACGCCGGGCAGGCTCAACGACCTCGTGGACCGAGGGGACTGCGTCCTCGACCAGGTCCACATCACGGTGCTGGACGAAGCCGACCAGATGACCGACATGGGCTTCCTGCCGCAGATCACCAAGCTGATCCAGCGGGTACGGCCCGACGGGCAGCGCATGCTCTTCTCGGCCACGCTGGACCGCAACATCGACCGCCTGGTGCAGCAGTTCCTCACCGACCCCGTGGTGCACTCCGTGGACCCGTCGGCGGGAGCGGTGACCACCATGGAGCACCATGTGCTCCACATCCAGGACGAGACCGACAAGAAGGCCGTCACCACGCGCATCGCGGCCCGTGACGGCCGGGTCATCCTCTTCCTGGACACCAAGCGCTCCGCCGACCGCCTCGCCAAGCGGCTGCTTGCCGTCGGCGTCCGCGCGGCGGCACTGCACGGCGGCCGTTCCCAGCCCCAGCGCAACCGCACCCTGGAGCAGTTCAAGAACGGCCAGGTCACCGCGCTGGTGGCGACGAACGTCGCGGCGCGTGGCATACACATCGACGACCTCGACCTCGTCGTGAACGTCGACCCGCCGACCGACCACAAGGACTACCTCCACCGGGGCGGCCGCACGGCCCGCGCCGGCGGCTCCGGCAGTGTGGTCACCCTGGTCCTGCCCGAACAGAAGCGGGACATGACCCGGCTCATGTCGGACGCGGGCATCCGCCCCCGGACCGCGCGTGTCACGTCGAGCGACGAGGAACTCGCCACCATCACCGGCGCCCGTGAGCCCTCCGGTGTGGCCGTCACCATCGAGATCCCCCAGCCGGCCACCCCCGCGGCCTCCCGCCCCGACGGCAGGAGCAGCGGCGGGCGGTCCGGCCGCCGACGCCGCAGCGGCGGCGGCGGCGGGGCGAAGACCCCGACGGGAGCCACCGCGGGGACCGGCACGGGGACCCGCGGCGCGGACCGCCGGGGCGCGGCCGGGACGGCCAAGTCCGGTACACCCAAGTCCGGTGCTCCCAAGTCGGGAGCGGCCAGGTCCGGGGCGGCCAGGTCCGGTGGCACCTCCGCCACGGGCGGACGCGCCGCCGGGCGACGGACCGGCTCCGGTGGGGCCACGGGCGGCGCCGCGGGATCGGGCGGCCGCGGTGCCGACCGCCGAGGCGGCCGCCGCAGCTCCGCCGGCTAGGTCCTGTCGGTGCGATCCCACCCCAGGCGCTTGTACTGGCCCACCGGGGTGGGGTCCGTCCGGGGTCGTGACGCCGCTCACGAAACCGGGACAACCTTTCGCCGGGGCAGCAAGTCATCTTCATGTCAGGCGGGTTGACTCGAGGTGTACCCCGGGGGCGGTGATCCCCGGGAACTCGCTCCTCCCGCCCGCCGTCGGCGCGCGCATCCGGGCCGCGCCTCGGGGAAGGGGACATGCGGATGGGCAGATGGAGAGCGGCGGCCGCGCTCGTGGCCGCCGGAGTGATCGGAGCGGCGCTGGTTCCGGCCGGCCCCGCGGTGGCCGTGCACGGGGCGGTACCCGGTGACTTCAACGGCGACGGCTACCGCGACCTGGTGCTTCCGGCGCCCGGCGCGGACGTCGCCGGACAGCGGCACGCCGGAGCCGTCGTGGTGGTGTACGGCTCACGCTCCGGGCTCAGGGCGGACCGGTACCAGAAGATCTCCCAGTACTCGCCCGGCGTCCCGGGCACACCCGAGGGCTGGGACCGCTTCGGCTCCGCCACCGCCACCGCCGACCTGAACCGGGACGGGTACGCCGACCTGGTCGTCAGCACGCCCTACGAGGACGTCACGCGGGACGACAACCGCGGCGTGGTGACGGTGTTGTGGGGCGGCCGGAGCGGTCTGGGCAAGGGCACCAACCTGCCGTCGCCCGCCCAGTCGCAGCATCACGGTGTCGATCTCGTGGTGCACAGCGCGGAAGAGGGCGACAAGACACAGCTCCTGATAGGCGGCCTCAGCGGGACCGCCGCCTTCAAGGGCCCGTTCAGCCGCAGCGGCACCTACGGCTCGGTCACGTACTCGGCGGACGCCGGTGCCCTGGACTCGGTGGCGCTCGGCGACCTCGACCGGAACGGAACCGCCGACCAGGTGAGCCTGACGTACCGGACACATGCCCTGACCGGCGGCCGGGTGCAGATCAATCCGTCGGGCGGCACCGACTGGCCCGAACCGCTCCAGGAGGGCAACGGGCTGATCTCCGCGACCGGGGACGTCAACGGCGACGGCTACGCCGACCTCGTCGTCGGCGACCCGGAGGACCCGCGGACGCCCGGCGTCGACGGCGTGACCGGCGGGCGTGTGCTGGTCTGGCGCGGCTCGGCCCGCGGTATCGCGCGCGACGCCGTGCCCGAACAGATCACCCAGGACACCGCGGGTGTGCCCGGGACGAGCGAGGGGGGCGACACCTTCGGGGCCGGCCTGACGGTGGCGGACCTCGATCGGGACGGCCTCGCGGACATCGTGGTCGGCGCGCCCTTCGAGGACGTCGGCACCTTCCATGAGGCGGGCGTGGTCACGGTCGTCCCCGGGCGTCGCTCGGGGCCGCTCGGACAGGGCGCGTACTCCTTCCACCAGAACACCCCGGGCGTCCCCAGCAGCGTCGAGGAATCCGACTCCTTCGGCGCGACCCTCGCGGTCGCGGACCTGAACAAGGACGGCCGGCCGGAGCTGATCATCGGCTCCCCCACGGAGAACCTGGCCACCGGCGCCGTCTTCGTGCTGCCCGGCGGTGCCTCCCGGCCGACCGGGACGGGCAGCCGTGCCTTCACCGCGAACATGTTCGGCCTCACCCAGCACGACAGCACACATCTCGGCGGCTACGGGACCATCTGGATACTGATGCGGGACCCGGAGGTCGACCACGGCGACCAGGCTCCCGCCGCCCCCGGCGCCGCCGCCGGCGCCGAGACCGGGAGCGAGTGAGCGGGACCGGCGCTACTCGGCAGGTCGGCCGGCGTACCACCGGCCGACCTGTCGGCCTCCTGAGCCGTGACGCCCTACCGGCGCGCGGCACCTGCGAGGGGGCGGGGCCCTCGGTCCTTCACCGGGGTCAGCTCGAGACGGCGGCCCTCGAAGCTCTGCCTGAGGCGTCGGTCGTGGCTGACGATCACGAGCGTGCCCGGGTAGGCCGCCAGCGCGGCCTCGATCTCCTCCACCAGGCCCGGCGCCAAGTGGTTGGTCGGCTCGTCCAGGAGCAGCAGATCGGCCGGGGTGGTCACCAGCCGGGCCAGCTCCAGTTTCCGGCGCCGGCCCGCCGACAGGAGCCGGACCGGGCTCCTCAGGTCCCGGGCGGTGAAGAGTCCCAGGGCGAGGAGTTCGTCCTCGCGGCCCTGCCCGAAGGCTTCCGCGACCGTGCGGTGGCCGGCGGGCGGGGCCATGTGCTGGCGGAGCGTCCCGACCCGGGCGGGGGCCTTCACCGTGCCCTGGTCCGGGGCGAGTTCGCCCGCGAGGAGGTTGAGGAGGGTGGTCTTGCCGGCGCCGTTCGGGCCGGTGACCAGGAGCCGTTCGCCCGCGTCCAGGTGGAGGGCGTCCAGGCGGAGCCTGCCGTCCACGCGTATCCCGGTCAGGTCGACCGACGCACCCCGGCCCGTCGGGACGGCGCTGAAGCGGAGCGGCTCAGGGGGTGCGGGCACCGGGTGCTCGGTGAGTCGGGCGAGGCGCTGGCGGGCGGCGCGGATGCGGCTCATCGCCCCGTGCGCCCGCGACCGGGCGCGGAAGGCGCCCGCGCCGCTGAACGCGGCCGGGGCCTTGCGCGGGATGGCCGTGAAGCGGTCGACGACGCTGTCCGCGAGGGCGCCGTACCGGGCCAGCTCGGCCTTCCACTCCTCGTACTCCCGCTGCCGGCGGGCCCGTTCGGCGGCGCGGCCGACGAGATATCCGGAGTATCCGTTGCCGTACCGGCGCACGGTGTGCCGGTCCTCGTCGACCTCCAGGACGGCGGTGGTGACCCGATCCAGGAAGACCCTGTCGTGGGAGGCGGTCACGACGGTGCCACGGTGGGCGCGCAGCCGCTCCTCCAGCCAGGCGACGGCCTCGTCGTCGAGGTCGTTGGTGGGTTCGTCGAGGAGCAGCAGTCCGGGGTCGCCCGCGAGGACCGCGGCGAGGGCGAGCCGGGAGCGCTGGCCACCGGACAGGGTCCCCAGGGGGCGGTCGCGGTCGATGGGGCCGGGTCCGCCGAGCCTGCGCAGGGTGGTCTCGACGCGCCGGTCGGCCTCGGCGCCGCCGCGTGCCTTGTAGGCGGCGAGCAGCTCCGCGTAGCCCGCGAGGTCGCCGGTCCGGGCGAGGGCCGACTCGGCCGTGCGGATGGCCCGTTCCAGTTTCCTGACGTCGGCGAGCGCCAGGTCCACAGCCTCGCCCACGGTGGCGGTCGGAGGCAGGTCGAGGGTCTGGGCGAGATGGCCGAGGCCGCCGGGGGCCTCGACGGCGACGGTGCCGTTATCGGCGGTTTCGAGGCCGGCCAGGAGCCGCAGCAGGGTGGACTTCCCGGACCCGTTGCCGCCGACGACGCCGAGGCGTTCGCCGGGGCGGACGGTGAGGGAGACACGGTCGAGCACGGTCCGGTGGTGGACGTGCTGGTCGTCGTAGCGCTTGCTGACCTCGGTGAGTTGGGCACGGAACAAGGGCGATCTCCTGAATGTCGGCGACAGGGCCATTGCGAGACGCACCGTCTCGTTGCAACGCCATCGAAGGTACGTCATGATCCAGGAAGTTGCAAGACGAGACGTATCGTATTGTCAATCCCTTTGCCTGAGAGCGCTCTCAAGAAATTCACCGAAACCGGTACGCCACACAGCCGGAATCCGTCACTGCTTGAACACATGAAAGGCTCGGCCCGTCGGCGACCCCGCCACCGCCTTCGAGAGGCGACCCCGGCCGGCCTGCGGCCACAGCGCGCAGGTCAGGGGTTCACTCGGCTTGGAAGCGAGTAGATCAGGCGTGGCAGCGAGCGGGCCGGCCGTTCACCCGGCCCCACCCGGAGGGGCCTCACGCCGAAGCGCGGCGGACCAGTTCCGTGGGGGTGATCAGGGACGCGGCCACGGCGTCGTGGGTCTTGTCCAGCATCCGCATCAGCAGCTTCACCATCAGCCGCCCCATGCCCTCGATGTCCTGGCGTACCGAGGTGAGCGCCGGCTCGCTCGTGCGGACGACGGACTCCATGCCGTCGAAGCCGACGACGGCGACGTCCTCCGGGACCCGCCGCCCGCGCTCACGCAGCGTACGCAACGCGCCGAGGGCCATGAGGTCGTTGGCCACGAACACCCCGTCGACGTCCGGGCGCCGGTCGAGCAGTTCGCCCATGGCGCGGGCACCGCTCTCCTCGGTGAAGTCGCCCTGGCGGAGCAGGTCCGGGTCGGCGTCGATCAGGACGTCGTAGTAGCCGGCGAGGCGGTCGAGCGCGGAGGTCTGGTCTCGGGGACCCGCAATGTGCGCGATGGCGCGCCGGTCCAGGGAGACGAGATGACGGACGGCCTCCCTGGCGCCACCCCGGTTGTCGCAGTCGACGAAGGGAATGTCCAGGTCGGAGCCGACTCCGGGGCGGCCGCCGAAGACCGCGGGCACTCTGCTCCTGGCTATCAGGGCGGGCAGCCGGTCGTCGCTGTGCAGGGAGAAGGCGAGGGCGCCGTCGACATGTCCGCCGGCGAGGTAGCGCGCGATCCGCTCGTGGTCGTCGGCGCTCTCCACCCACAGGAGCACGAGCTGGATGTCGTGGGCGGTGAGCTCGCGGCTGATGCCCCGGATCTGCTGCTCGAAGAACGGGTCGGAGAACACCCGGAACTCGGGTTCGGCGATGATCACGGCGACCGCGCCATGACGTTGGGTGACGAGCGAGCGGGCCGCGTGGTTCGGTACGTAGCCCAGGTCGGCGACCGCTTCGAGCACCTTGTCCACCAGCGGCTTGCGCACACCCGCGCCGCCGTTGACGACCCGCGAGACCGTCGCCCGCGATACGCCGGCACGTTCCGCGACGGCTTCCAGAGTGGGACGGGACGTCGTGGTCTGCTCGGGCAAGTTGGCTCCCAGTCTCGTCCTGGCTTCCGCTGTGCCGCCGGCCCGGCCCACCAGGCCGCCGATCCGGCGCAGCCAGCATAGACGGTGCCCATCCGGCTGAGAGCGCTCACAAGCCAGGCCTCGGGGCGGAACGCGGACGAATGCGCGAACCGGGACGGATCGGATGCCGGAGACCGAGGGTCGCCGCACGACGAGCTTCTACATCCTTTGTTTCAACTATTGACCGTTCATTGTGACGCCTTTACGTTTGCGCCGTCTTGAGAGCGCTCTCACATGAGGTGTGCATGAAACTACGCAGACATCTGGCCGTGCTGTCCGTGACCGCACTGGCCGCCGCCGCCCTCACGGCGACCGTCGGATCCGGCGTCGCCTCCGCGGCCACCGTCCCGGTCGGCAAGGGCAGCCACACGGACACCCGTCCGGCGGGAGCCCAAGGGCCCTCCAACAGCAACGGCCAGGCGGTGCTGCCCAAGGTCACCGCCGCCGCGGCCGACCGCCCGGTCCCGACCAACGACTGGTGGACCTCGCTGGCCTTCCAGAGGTACGCGGGGAATCCCTGGTCGGAGAACATGTACGGCCATCCGCTCACCTACAAGGCGGTGTCCGGCGGTCTGGAGGTCGGCTACCCGACCACGCACCAGATCGTCGGGGAGGGCCGCCAGTACGAGTTCCCGCACAAGGCCGACCTGACCCTGGGTCTCGCGGGGCTCAACTCCCCCGACGCCAAGGCGGACGACTGGAGCGACTGGACCGTCACGCCGTACTGGAGCGACGGGACCCGTACGCTGCGGACGACCATCGGGCACGGTATGCCATACGTCTACGCCCAGGGCTCCGGCGGTGCCGCACGGATCAACGCGGCGTCACCGCCCACGGTCTTCGCCGACCAGGGCAACGTCCTCGGCGTCACGATCTCCGGCCACCACTACGCGCTGTTCGCCCCCAGCGGCACCGACTGGACGGTGTCCGGCAACGACATCCGGGCCGACCTCGGATCGAAGAACTACTTCTCCCTGGCGGTGCTGCCCAACGCCAACGCGCTGGCGGACTTCAGGAAGTACGCCTTCAGCTTCGTCACCGGCTCCAAGGTCGACTGGCAGTACCTGGAGGGCGAGGGCAAGGTCAAGGCGACCTACTCGCTGACCACCGAGGCGAAGGAGGGCACCGAGCGGGGGACGTTCCAGGCCCTGTACCGGCACCAGTGGCTGCACACCGGTGACGCCCTCACCGGCTACACCTACGTCTCACCGCGCGGGCAGATGAAGGTCCGCGAGGGCACGTCGTTCACCACCGTCCAGAACGTCAACGGCGTGCTGCCGGGGCTGCCCGGCGCGGCGGGCGTCGACAAGGCGAAGCTGAAGGCCTTCATCGACGAAGTCCTGGCGCAGAGCGACCCGTTCAGCGGCGCCACCGACACCTACTGGACGGGCAAGGCGCTCGGCAAGCTCGCCCAACTGGTGCCCATCGCCGAGCAGATCGGCGAAACGGCTCAGCGCGACCGGCTCCTCGCCCTGATCAAGGCGCGGATGCAGGAGTGGTTCACCGCGGGCGGCGCCTCGGAGTTCTCCTACGACCGGAACTGGCGCACCCTCATCGGCTACCCGGCCTCGTACGGCAGCGACATGGAGCTCAACGACCACCACTTCCACTACTCGTACTACGTGATGGCGGCCGCCGTCGTGGCGCAGTACGACCCGCAGTGGGCCGCCGACAGCGAATGGGGCGGCATGGTCAAGGAGTTGATCAAGGACGCCGCCAACCCGGCCCGGGGCGAGAGCAAGTACCCCTTCCTGCGGGGCTTCGACGTCTACGCCGGACACAGCTGGGCCGCCGGACACCAGGCGTTCGCCGCCGGCAACAACCAGGAGTCGTCCTCGGAGTCGGTCAACCTCAGCGCCGGCCTGATCATGTGGGGCTCAGCCACAGGTGACAAGGCGCTGCGCGACCAGGGCGTCTACATGCTGATGACCGAGTCGGAGTCGATCGCCCAGTACTGGTTCGACGCGGACCAGCAGGTCTACCCCGAGAACTTCACCCATGACGTGGTGGGCATGGTCTGGAGCAGCGGCGGCAGCTACGCCACCTGGTGGACGGCCAACCCCGAGGAGATCCACGGCATCAACTTCCTTCCGGTGACCGGCGGTTCGCTGCACCTGGCCCGGGAGAAGGCCATGCTCCGGCGCAGCATCGCCGAGATGGAGCGGGAGAACGGCGGTCCGGCCGTCGAGTGGCGGGACATCTTCTGGCAGGTCCGCGCGCTCACCGACCCGGCCGACGCGATGGCGGCGTGGAACCAGGTGAACGGCGGCTATGTCCCCGAGGAGGGCGAGAGCAAGGCACACACGTACCACTGGGTCGCCACGATGAACGCCGTCGGCGCGCCGGACATGACGGTCACGGCCGACATGCCGTCCGCCGTGGCCTTCGCCAAGAACGGCACCCGGACCTACGCAGCGCACAACTACGGCTCCCAGAGCTGCTCGGTCCGGTTCTCCGACGGTGCCGTGCTCAGCGTGCCGGCGAAGTCCACCGCGTCCGGACCGGGCGACGACTCCGTGCTCCCGACGCTCTGCGGCGGCACCGGCGTTCCCCCGGGCGACGAACTGCCCACCGCGCCGGGCACCCCGGTCGCGAGCGGCATCACCGCCGCCTCCGTCACGCTGAACTGGTCGGCCGCCCAGGACGACAAGGGCGTCAAGAACTACGACGTCCACCGGAACGGCGCCAAGGTCGCCACGGTCACCCAGACCGCCTACACCGACACCGGTCTGACCGCCGGCACCACGTACACCTACAGCGTGCGGGCCCGCGACACAGCCGACCAGGTGGGGCCGGCCGGCGGCACGGTCAGCGTCAGGACCAGCGGCGACACTCCCCCGCCGTATGTCACGGGCGACACCTTCTACCCGCAGCCGGGCGGCGCGCTCGCCACCTCGGCGGCGACATCGCCCTCCAGCGCCACGATCCCGTCCGCCGGAGGCACGAACAACGACGGCACACCGCGCAACCCGCTGGTGTACGAGGTCCGCAACGTCCGCGGCTCCCTGAAGGCGGGAGCGGCCACGGGCTTCACGTTCAAGGTGGACGCCGGGACCTCCGTCGCCCACGCCCAGCAGGCGAGGGTGTCGTACGACCTGACCGGTGACGGCACCTTCGACCGTGTCGAGACCTTCCGCTACTTCGCCACCGACCCGGTCCCCGGTTGGGAGGAGTACTCGGCGGCGCGGCAGGGGCTGCACTCCGCCTCGGGAACCCTGGGCGATCTGAACGGAGGCACGGTCCGCGTGGAGGTCTGGAGCGCGCTGGGCAACGGCCCGTCGACCCTCCAGGTCGGCTCGGGCTCCGTCCTCACGATCCCCTTCACCTGATCCTTCACCTGATCGGACCGTCACCGGCAACGGTGACCTGACGCACGGCACAGGCAGCCCCGGCACCGGAGGCCCCACTCTTCCGGGCCGGGGCGGCCACGCCCCGACCCCTCGGACGCGCGGCCCTCACAGGAAGCGCCGGATCGGGGCGACAGCCGCCTCCTTGGTGCGCTGGAGCAGCGCCCGCCGTCTCCAGCGGGTGAGGTCGATTCCCTCACTGAGCTGCAGATCCGCGGTGAAGTCCTGGTCGAGGGCGGCGGTGAACGCCGGGTCCAGAACGGCGAGCATGACCTCCTCGTCGTGGTCCATGGAGCGGCGGTTGAAGTTGGTCGACCCGATCAGGGAGGCGACCGAGTCCACCGTGATGACCTTGGCGTGCATCATGGTCGGCCGGTACTGGAAGATCTCCACACCCGCCCTCAGCAGCCGCTCGTAGTGGTGCTGGCCTGCGAGCTGACAGGCGCGCTGGTCGGTGTGCGGTCCCGGCAGCAGGATCTCCACGCGCACGCCCCGGCGGGCGGTCCGGCACAGCAGGTCGACGAAGTAGTCGTCGGGGGCGAAGTAGGCGGTGGCGAGGCGGAAGCGTTCCTCCGCCGAGGTGAGCATGACCCGGATGAGGGTCTGCATGTCCTGCCAGCCGATGCTGGCGGAGCCGCGCACGACCTGGACGACCGACGAGCCGTCCTGCGCCTGGGGTGCGAAACGGTCCCGTTCGTCGAAGAGTTCGTCGTGGCACTCGGCCCAGTTCTGCGCGAACGCCGCGGCGATGCCGTCCACCGCGGGGCCGCGCACCTGGACATGGGTGTCGCGCCACTCCCCCGGGCCCCGGGCGTCGCCGCACCACTCCTGGGCGATGCCGACCCCGCCGGTGAACGCGGTGTGCTCGTCGACGACGAGGGCCTTGCGGTGGCACCGGTGGTTCTGCTTGAACGGTGACAGCCAGACGGGCTTGCGGAACCAGGCCACCTGGACGCCTGCCGACTCCATGAGGCCGAGAAGGTCCCGTTCGATCTCCTTGGCGCCGAACCCGTCGAGCAGCAGGCGCACCCGTACCCCCGCGCGGGCCCGCTCGGCCAGGGCACCGGCGAACTCGCGGGCGATCCGGCCGCGCCAGTAGACGAAGGTCATCATGTCGATCGTGTGCTCGGCCGAGCGGATCGCGTCCAGCATCGCCGGGAAGATCTCGTCGCCGTTGCGCAGCGGCAGCAGCGTGTTTCCCTCGGTGGCCGCGATGCCGATCAGCCGCTCCAGGCGGCGCCGCAGGGTCCGTACCCGCGTCTGCAGGTCGTCCGCGGTGCCCCGCGCCGGGGCAGTCGCTCCGCCGTCCACGATCACGTCGAATCTCCTGTCTGTCACTGGGTGTTGCCGCAAGGCCCCGCCGCCGGTGTTGCCGCAAGGCCCCGCCGCCGGCCCTCGCCGACGATCCGTCGGCGGTCCGCCGGTCAGCGCTTCCCGGCGGAGGGCCATATCCGGTGGCGGGTCAGGCGGAGGACGGGATGCTGCGCCTGCCGCCCGGCGCGGCGGCCCAGTACGTAGGACGCCCCGCTGAGCGCCGCGGCACCCGCTCCGACACCGACGGTGATCAGTTTGTGGTGGGCGACCAGTGTCCAGGCCGTCCTGGCGGCGACGGCGCACTGGCCCGATGCCGTGGCCAGGGCCTCGCGGCCCGACTCGACACCCCGGGTCGCCGTTCGCGCCGCCGTGTTCGCGACTTCGGTCACGCGCTTCGTGCCGGGCTCCGCGCCCCGCACGGTGTCGTCCGTGGCCGCCGCAGCCTGCTTCGCCGCGCGGCCCGCGGGTGCGGAGGTCTTCCTCGCCGCGCCTCCCGCGGCCGTGGACGCCTCGCTCGCCGTTCCCCGCGACTTGGACGCGGTGCTCCGCTTCGTCGTGGACTTTCCGTTCGTCTCAGCGTTGTGTTCAGCCATGGCGCTTCGCCTTGCCCGTCGACGCGGGCCCAAACCCGCCTCGCCCTGGCCGGAAACTGCTGTGCATCGTCCGGCCCGTTGGGGGAAGACGCCTGCTCGGGAGCTTGAACGCGACGCGAGTGACAGGGAGATATAGCGACGATGACGGCGACGTCGGCGACAGACACCACGGCAGCGGCGGCATCCGGGCGCAGGGCCGCACCGCAGGACACGGCGGAACTGCCGCGGATCGAGGACGCGTCGGCGGTTGCCCCGCGCGACGCCCGCGAGCTGACCAAGCTGTTCCTGCGGCGGCTGGCCGCGCTCGAGGAGGGCACGCACGAACACCAGTACGCGCGCAACACGCTCATCGAGATGAACCTCTCCCTGGTCCGCTACGCGGCGAGGGGCTTCCGCCACAGCGGTGACATGGAGGACATCGTCCAGGTCGGCACGATCGGGCTGATCAAGGCGATCGACCGGTTCGAGCTCTCCCGCGAGGTGGAGTTCGCGAGCTTCGCCGTCCCGTACGTCACCGGGGAGATCAAGCGCTTCTTCCGCGACTCGACCTGGGCCGTCCATGTCCCCCGGCGTCTGCAGGAGTTGCGCCTGCGGCTGGCCAAGGCGCGTGAGCACCTGTCCACGCGGCTCGGCCGCGACGCGACCGTCGCGGAACTCGCCGGACACCTCGGCATCGACGAGGAGGAGGTCCTCGAAGGGCTGGTGGCCGGCAACTGCTACACCGCCAACTCCCTGGACGTGCCCACGGACGGGGCGGACCCGGACAGTTCGACGACGTACGCGGATCTGCTCGGGGAGGAGGATCCGGCCCTGGAGATGGTCGAGAACCTGCACACCCTCGCTCCCCTCCTGAAGCAGCTCGACGACCGCGACCGGAAGATCATCGCCCTGCGCTTCGGACGCGAGCTGTCCCAGGCGGAGATCGGGGCCGAGGTCGGCTGTTCCCAGATGCACGTCTCCCGCCTGCTGGCGCGGGCGCTGCGCGAACTGAGGGAGAACATGCTTGCCTGAACCGGCCCTGCGGCGCGTCCGGGTCCGAGCCGCCCGTGACACCGAGCGTGCCCGCCCATGACCCGCGCGACACCGGCCCCCGGCGGGCGGCACCGCGACGGCGGGGACGACCGGACGACGGGCGCCGCGGACGCCCCGGCCTCCGAACTCGCCCCGCAGCGGCTACGGTTGCCCGCCACCGCCGCCGAGGCCCGTTCCCGGGTCCGCGACGCCCTGGCCGCTCTCGCGGGCCCGGCCCCCGGGACCGTCGACGACGTCCTGCTCGTCGTCACCGAACTGGTGACGAACGCCCTGCGGCACGGCGGCGGCGTCACCGCCTTCGGTGTTCTCCTCGACGGCGACAGCCTCACGCTCCGGGTGGGTGACGCCTCACCCCGGCTGCCCCGTACGGTGGCGCGCACCGACCCCGCCGCCCCGGGCGGCTTCGGCTGGCCGCTCGTCCAGCGGCTCTGCCTACGCGTCACCGTGAACGCCACGGCGAACGGCAAGATCATCGAGGTAGTCATGGGGACACGCCGAACGCAGGCGTAGGGACCACCCGTGGAATGTGTGCCGATCCCGTATCCGGGTAGTCCGATGCGGCGGAACCGGCTCCCGGCCGCTCCACGGACGGGGGCCCGCTCGCGGCTTTGTTCCGTGCGGTACCCGTGGGTTAGCCTGCGGCGTATTTCTCATCGCGTGCGTCCGCCACCTGCGGAAGGACGCGTACGCCGTGCCGGGACCACCACGTCCCGCCGCGGTTCCGGGTCCCCGGCCTCGGGGGCTCCTGGGGAGCAGGAACGAGGGGTGCGGGTGACGGGCGACAGTGCCGGGACCATCGAGCAGGCACCGGGCGATCAGGAACTCAGGCAACTCCTGGCAGGACTGACCGCCGTACGTGACGGGGACTTCGGCACCCGGCTGCCGGACGACGGCGACGGGCTGATGGGTGACATCGCCAAGGTCTTCAACGGCATGGTGGACCAGCTGTCGCTGTTCACCAGCGAGGTCACCCGCGTCGCCCGCGAGGTCGGCACCGAGGGCACTCTGGGCGGTCAGGCGCAGGTACCGGGGGTCTCGGGCACCTGGGCCGATCTGACGGACTCCGTCAACGCCATGGCGGGCAATCTCACCACCCAGGTGCGCGACATCGCCCAGGTGGCCACCGCGGTGGCCAAGGGCGATCTGTCGCAGAAGATCGACGTACCGGCGCGGGGCGAGATCCTCCAGCTGAAGGAGACCGTCAACACGATGGTCGACCAGCTCTCCGCGTTCGCCGACGAGGTCACCCGCGTCGCCCGCGAGGTCGGCACCGAGGGGAGCCTCGGCGGACAGGCACAGGTGCCGGGAGTCGCCGGAGTCTGGCGGGACCTGACCGACTCCGTCAACCATATGGCCGGCAACCTCACCAGCCAGGTGCGTTCCATCGCCCAGGTGACGACCGCGGTGGCGCAGGGCGATCTGTCGCAGAAGATCACCGTCGACGCACGCGGCGAGATCCTCGAACTCAAGAACACCATCAACACCATGGTCGACCAGCTCTCCGCCTTCGCCGACGAGGTCACCCGCGTCGCCCGCGAGGTCGGCACCGAAGGACGCCTCGGCGGACAGGCCGACGTCAAGGGCGTCAAGGGCACCTGGCGCGACCTGACCGACTCCGTGAACTTCATGGCGGGCAACCTCACCGGCCAGGTCCGCAACATCGCGCTGGTGGCGACCGCGGTGGCGCAGGGCGATCTGTCGCAGAAGATCACCGTCGACGCACGCGGCGAGATCCTCGAACTCAAGAACACCATCAACACCATGGTCG
>NZ_JBVJGZ010000034.1:46714-52753 GCF_055587025.1 Streptomyces sp. NPDC048600
GTCGACCAGCTCTCCGCCTTCGCCGACGAGGTCACCCGCGTCGCCCGCGAGGTCGGCACCGAAGGACGCCTCGGCGGACAGGCCCAGGTGCGCGGGGTGTCGGGCACCTGGAAGGACCTCACCGACAACGTCAACGTGATGGCGTCGAACCTCACCCATCAGGTGCGTTCCATCGCCCAGGTCGCCACCACGGTTGCCCGCGGCGACCTTTCCCAGCGGATCACCGTCGAGGCCAAGGGCGAGGTGGCCGCCCTGGCCGATGTCATCAACACGATGGTCGACACCCTGTCGGCCTTCGCGGACGAGGTGACCCGGGTGGCCCGCGAGGTCGGCACGGAAGGGCGCCTCGGCGGGCAGGCTCACGTCCCGAACGTGGCGGGCACGTGGAAGGACCTCACCGACAACGTCAACTCCATGGCGAACAACCTCACCGGCCAGGTCCGCAACATCGCGCTGGTGACGACGGCCGTGGCCTTGGGCGACCTGTCCAAGAAGATCGACGTCGACGCGCGCGGCGAGATCCTCGAGCTCAAGACGACGATCAACACGATGGTCGACCAGCTCTCCGCGTTCGCCGACGAGGTCACCCGCGTCGCCCGCGAGGTCGGCACCGAAGGACGCCTGGGCGGACAGGCCGAGGTGGAGGGCGTCTCGGGCACCTGGAAGCGCCTGACCGAGAACGTCAACGAACTGGCCGGCAACCTGACCAGACAGGTGCGTGCCATCGCCGAGGTCACCAGTGCCGTGGCCGAGGGCGATCTGACCCGCTCGATCACCGTCGAGGCGTCCGGCGAGGTCGCCGAGCTCAAGGACAACATCAACTCGATGGTGGGGTCCCTGCGCGAGACGACCCGGGCCAACCAGGAGCAGGACTGGCTCAAGACGAACCTCGCCAGGATCTCCAGCCTCATGCAGGGCCATCGCGACCTGCCCGTGGTCGCCGAGCTGATCATGGACGAGCTGGTCCCGCTCGTGACGGCCCAGTACGGCGCCTTCTATCTGGCCGAGGACGGGGACGACGGCCCCGAACTGCGCCTGGTCGGCTCCTACGGCTACCCCGAGGACGACACCCGGCCCACCCGCATCTCCTTCGGCCGCACTCTGGTGGGGCAGGCCGCCCGCAGCCGGCGCGCCATCACGATCGACGCGCTGCCCCCGGACTATGTGAGCATCTCCTCCGGGCTCGGCTCGGTCGTCCCGACCACGCTGGTGCTGCTGCCCATCGTGGTCGAGGGCCAGGTGCTCGGGGTCATCGAACTGGCCTCGGTGACCGCGTTCACGCAGATCCACCGTGACTTCCTGGACCAGGTGATGGAGACCATCGGGGTCAACGTCAACACCATCGTGGCCAACGCCCGCACCGACGAACTGCTCGTCGAGTCGCAGCGCCTGGCCGCGGAACTCCAGTCCCGGTCCACCGAGTTGCAGGTCCAGCAGGAGGAACTCCAGCACTCCAACGCCGAACTGGAGGACAAGGCCTCGCTGCTGGTCACACAGAACCGCGACATCGAGGCGAAGAACCTCGAGATCGAGCAGGCGCGTCAGGAACTGGAGACCCGGGCGCAGCAGTTGTCGCTGGCATCCAAGTACAAGTCGGAGTTCCTGGCGAACATGAGCCACGAACTGCGCACCCCGCTCAACAGCCTTCTCATCCTGGCCCAGTTGCTGGCCCAGAACCCCTCGCGCAACCTCTCCCAGAAGCAGGTGGAGTACGCGCAGATCATCCACTCGGCGGGATCGGACCTGCTCCAGCTGATCAACGACATCCTCGATCTGTCCAAGGTCGAGGCGGGCAAGATGGACGTCACGCCCGAGCGGGTCTCGCTGCGCCAGCTCATCGACTACGTCGAGGTCACCTTCCGGCCCATGACGGCCCAGAAGAGCCTGGACCTCACGGTGACCATCGCCGCGGGCGCGCCGGGGGACCTGCTCACCGACGACTCCCGGCTGCGGCAGGTGCTGCGCAACCTGCTGTCCAACGCGGTGAAGTTCACCGAGCACGGCAGTGTGGAGCTGGCCATCGAGCCCGTCGCCGACGAGGAGGTGCCGACCGGGATCGTCCGGGGCGGCACGGTGGTGGCGTTCCGGGTCAAGGACACCGGCGTCGGCATCCCGACGCAGCATCTGGAGTCGATCTTCGGGGCGTTCCAGCAGGCGGACGGCACCACCAGCCGCAAGTACGGCGGCACGGGTCTGGGCCTGTCCATCACCCGGGAGATCGCGCAACTGCTGGGCGGTGTCGTCACCGTGGACAGCACGCCGGGCGAGGGCAGCGTCTTCACGCTCTATCTGCCGGTGGCACGGCCGGACTTCGCCGAACTCCTGCGGCACGCCCGGCCGTCGCAGGACGGGGCGTCGGCCGCGTCCGCGATCGAGACCTCCTTCGGGCCGGTCTCCCTGCCCGAGCGCGCCGGGGCGTCCCGGCAGCGCCCGCGGCGGCTGCTCGTGGTGGAGGAGCGTCCGCGCGGTCTGCTCACCCTCGTCGCGGAGAGCGTCGTGTCGGACCTGACGCACGGCGGCGACGGCTCGGGGGCCCCGACGCCGATCGACATCATCACGGCGGCCGGCGCGCAGGAGGCGGCGGGGGCGCTGGCCGCCGAGCCGTGCCACTGCGTCGTGGTGGAGCTGGGCCTGCCGGAGGGCGAGGCCTCCCGGTTCCTCGACGCGCTGCAGGGGGACTCGGCGCTGTCGGCGGTGCCCGTGCTGGTGCACAGCAGCCACGCGGCCGACGTCACGCTCAAGGAGAGTCTGCGGCCGCGGGCGGAGGCCGGGGCGCTGGAATTCCTGTCCAGCCTGGACGAGTTGCGCGAGCGCATCGCCCTGCACCTGTCGGCCGAACAGCCCGGCGACGTGCTCTCCCTGGTGCGCCCGGAGGAGCCGCATCCGGTGCCTCGGCCCAGTATCGAGCCGCCGACGGACGGCCGTACCGTACTCGTCGTCGACGACGACGCCCGCAACCTCTTCGCGCTCAGCGGCATCCTGGAGCTGCACGGGTTCCGGGTCCTGCACGCGGACAACGGCCTCAGGGGCATCGAGACCCTCATCAAGAACCCGGAGGTCTCCCTCGTCCTGATGGACGTGATGATGCCGGAGATGGACGGCTACACCGCGACCGCGGAGATCCGCAGAATGCCCGAGTTCGCGGATCTGCCCGTCATCGCCGTCACCGCGAAGGCGATGCCCGGCGACCGGGACAAGTCCCTGGCCTCGGGCGCCAGCGACTACGTCACCAAGCCCGTGGACACCGACGACCTCATGGCCTGCGTACGGCGCTGGCTGCCCGCATGAGGCCCCCGGCTGCCGTCACCGGGCCCCTACCGGGGCCGGGCGGTGTGCGGTGCCTCGTACCGCACGCCTCCGCTGCCCGCAGCCGAGGAGCCGTGACGACGTGAGCGCCTTCGACCACACGGGCGGACCGCCCTCGGAGCAGTTCCCGGCCGCCTCCGACGCGACGGCCGCGCCCGCCGCCGGCCTTCCCCGGCAGGACGGCCACAGCTGGCCGGACGGGCCTGCGGAGAGTCCCGGACAGCCGGGGGCCGCCGCCGAGTTCGCCGGTGTCTCCCCCACCACACCCGTCGGCAGACTGGCCGCCACCGTCGACCGGCTCAGCCACGCGGTACGCGCCGCCCAGGCCGAGGCCGAGGGGCGCGCCCTGATCGAACTGGCCAAGGGCATCCTCGTGGAGCGCCTCGGCTGCGGTCCCGCGCACGCCGCGCGCCAGCTCACCGAGCTGGCCGGGCAGGCGCAGGTGACACCGCTGGAGTTCGCGGTCGACGTGATCGACCAGGCCGCTCGTGACCGGGTCTCGGAAGTCGCGGACGCGTTCCTGACGGCCACCGCGGCCGGCCGGACCGCGCACGCCGCACAGGACTGGCGTACCGAGAAGACGCAGGCCTCGTTGCGGCTGCGGTCGGCGCAGAGCGGCGCGCTGGCGGCGGGCGACACCCAGGCCGCCGCCGAGGCGCTGCTGGAGCACGCGCTGCGCCCGCTCGGCGCCGCCGCCGTGGCGATCTGGGCGGCGGGGGCGGACGGGTCGCTCGCGCTCGCCGGTCACGCGGGCCTGTCCGCCGCCGAGGCCGCCCGCTGGCACTACGTCCCGCCCGACGTGGTGACGGTGGCCCGCGGCGCGCTGACCGAGCGGACGGCGCAGTGGACGGCCTCCCTCGCCGACAGCTCGCTGCCGAGTGTGGGCCGGCACCAGTATCCGCGGGGTGCCCGGGTCGCCCTGCCCGCCGGTACCGGCGGCCGCATCCACGGCGTACTGGAGATCGCCTGGCCGTCCCCCCTGCCGCCGCAGCCACCGCAGGTCGTCCGGCAGCTGGAGGCGCTGGCCGAGCTGTGCGCGCACACGCTGGAGACGTACACGCCGCCCGGTGACATCGAACGGCAGCGCAGGGTGCTGCCCGACGCGGCGGAGCTGATGGACCTGGCCGACGCCCTGCACGACCCGGCGCTGGTCCTCGTCCCGCAGCTCGGTCCCTCCGGGGAACTGGCGGACTTCCGCATCCAGCACGTCAACCGGCGCTTCCTCGACCCCGCGGGCCGGCCGCGCGCGGTCGTCAACGGGGCGCTGCTGCTGGAGGCGTATCCGCTGGCCGCCGGGGAGAGCGGGCTGCTGGAGAACGTCGAGCGGGTCTACGCCACCGGTGAGCCCTTCCGGGCGCGGCGGGCGAGTCTCACCGCGCTCGTCGACCAGGTCCCGCTCTCCACCGTCGCGGACATCGGCATCAGCCGGCACGGCAACGCGGTGCTGCTCATATGGCGCATCGAGGACGAGACGGCCCGGCTGGCGAGTCTGCTCCAGCACGCGCAGCGGCTCGGCCGGATCGGCGGTTTCGAGGAGAACCTGCTCACCGGCGAGATCACCTGGAACGGCCAGCTGTTCGATCTGTACGGGCGCCCGCGTTCCGCCGGTCCGGTCCCGCTGGAGGATCTCCCCTCGCAGGCTCACCCGGACGACTTCGTCGCCATCGGCCGGTTCCTGCGTACGGTGCTGCACCACGGCCGGCCCGCGTCGGCGGCGTTCCGGCTCCAACGGCCGGACGGGGTGACCCGGCATCTGCGGATCGTCGCCGAACCCGTGCTGGACACCGACGACCGCCTGCTCGGCGTGCGCGGCGCCTACCAGGACATCTCCGCCCAGCACTGGACCGAGGTGGCGCTCGCCGCCACCCGTGACCAGCTGGCCCACACCGCGCAGCAGGCCAGTGAACGCGCCCGGCTGGCACTCCAGTTGCAGCACGCCATCATGCCGCCCACCCAGGACCCGCTGCGGGTGGAGGACCTCCAGGTGGCCGTGCGGTACCGGCCCGCGGAGGAGGAGCAGCTGGTCGGCGGGGACTGGTACGACGCGTTCGTCCTGCCGTCCGGGCTGGTGCTGCTGTGCGTGGGCGATGTCGCCGGGCACGGCATAGAGGCCGCGACCAGCATGGTGGTGCTGCGCAACGCGCTGCGCGGTCTCGCCGTGACCGGGGCGGGGCCGGGACAGTTGCTGTCGTGGCTGAACATCGTGGCGCACCACCTGACGGGCGGGGTCACCGCGACGGCCGTCTGCGGTCTCTACGACCGTGACCGCCGGACCCTGCGCTGGGCGCGGGCGGGGCATCTGCCGCCGGTCCTGGTCCGTGACGGCCGGTCGAGCCCGCTCCCGCTGCTCAAGGGCCTGCTGCTCGGCGCGCTGCCGGAGGCGGCCTACGAGGAGACGGAGCAGCAACTGAGCCTGGGTGACACCCTGTTGATGTACACCGACGGGCTCATCGAGCGCCGCGACCGCTCGGTGGAGGAGTCCCTGGCCCAGCTGCTCACCACGGCCCGCTCGGCCCCCAGCACCCTCGACCAGCAACTGGACCGTCTGCTGACGTACAGCAGGTCGGACACGGACGACGACACCTGCATCGTGGGCATCCGCCTGGGGTGACGGGGTCCCGGGGCGACAGCCGGGCAGCCGGGCAGCCGGGCAGCCGGGCAGCCGGGCAGCCGGGCAGCCGGGCAGCCGGGCAGCCGGGCAGCCGGGCAGCCGGGCAGCCGGGCAGCCGGGCA
>NZ_JBVJGZ010000034.1:52849-74384 GCF_055587025.1 Streptomyces sp. NPDC048600
GGCAAGCGTGTGGGGCAGACAGACGAGGGGGGAACACACCTGCCTGCCCCTATTACGCGACTGCCCCCTCCGACCAGCGGCAAACGGACTTTCTCCGGGCGTCGAATCCGCCGATGAGGGGGCGGTGCGGCTCAGGCGCCGTTCGGGGGGGGGGGGGGGGGACGACGGCGGTGGCCGCCGGGTGGGCCAGGGAGAACTGCACAGCGGCCGCCTTGACGCCGTGCCGTGCGGACAGTGCCTTGTGGAGCCGGGCGGGATGCCGATCAGTGGCCGTCGGGGGCGGGTGGTTCCGGGCTCGCGGCGCCCGTACGTTCGACCTCGTCCCTGGCCAGCACCGACAGCAGGGCGGCCACCGTCAGGCCTGCCTCGGCCGGGTGACGCAGCACCTTGCTCGGGTCGATGCTGTAGCGGTTGGAGCGACCCTTGCGGGTTCGGGAGAGGTAACCGTCCCGTTCCAGGTCAGAGATGATCTTCTGGACAGCGCGTTCGGTGAGCCGGCAGCGGGCCGCGATGTCGCGGACCCGCGCACTGTGGTTGTCGGCGATGCTGGCGAGGACGCGTGCATGACTCGTCAGGAACGTCCAGCCGGTGTGCGGCTCGGGAACTCCGTCGCTTGCCACCATGCCCCAAATCGTACGGTCGCCTTTTCATGCAGGCAAAGACGCGAAAAGATTTTCGCGTATGTCCTTACAGGTCTGTCGTCTGTGACCTGGCGCGTCCTGGAGCGTGTACCACGCGGGAGCAGGGCTGCGGACGCGGCTTCGGTTCAGTCGTCGCCCCTGACGATGTTCCAGTCGGCGCTCGTGTGGGCGGCGGGTGAGGCACTCTCGTCCGCGACGGCGGCGACGCAGGTGCGCATCCCCTTGCGAGGAAGATGCCGCGCCTTGGACCAGCCGGTTTCCGGCACTCGGAGTGCGGGCTTCTGTGCGATTCGACCGGTCACGGCGGCTCATCTTCTCTCTGCGGATTGCCTGTTCACCGAGTGGCCCGGCCTTTCCCGCCCCAAACCTCCACCGCCGGGCGCACATCGGGCCCGCACGTCGCCGGGTCAGCCGTCCGTCTCCGGACGGAAGCTGAGCTTGTGGGCGACGACGTCACGGGCCACCTCGGAGACCGTCCGCGCCGCGACGAAAGCCGTGGCACGCAGCCGGTCCAGGGCGTCCACGGGGTCGACGCCGAGCTGGACCATCACCATGCCGATCGCCTGGTAGACCTCGCGGTGTTCGGCGTCCGGCCTTTGCGCCCAGGGGACGGCCCCGTCCGGCATGGACGCGCCGCCATGGCGGAGGTGGAGTCGGATCACGGCGGTCGTGACCGCGTCCCTGACCGCCAGTGCTATGCCCAGTTCCCGATCCGAGAGCCCGCCCGGCCGGTCCCGGTAAAGATCGAGCGTGCCGATCGAGGACTCCCCCGCTCCCGGCGGCGACTCCCCCACCCCGAGCGGCAGCGAGAACACGGCACGGACCCCGAGCTCGACCGCCTGCCGGGCGTACATCGGCCACCTTCCGCTGTCCGGACCGTCCGAGAGATCCGGCGCGATCACGGGAGCGGCGCTGTCCAGCGCCGCCCGGCACGGACCGTCGCCCAGGGTGTACTGGGCCTCGGCGAGCCGTGCCGCGACCTCGTCGCTGGCACACCACGTCGCCCGTACCGTCGATCCACCGCTGATCGACACCGACGCGCCCGTGACCGGCAGCAGTTCCACGCAGGCCCGGCACAGCTCCGTCGGAGCCCGCGCCGCCTCGGCGGCGAAGGCCTCGGCGAACTGGGCCTCGATGACGCGCCGCAGTTCCGCCGCCTCGGCGGGTTCCCCGCCGCCGGACGACCGCGCCGAGGGTTCAGGGGGCACGGCCCACCATCTCCTCACCCTCGACAGTCGCCGAACGCCGTCTGCTGTTCTCACCCCGAGTGCTGTTCTCACCCCGAGCCATGCCGGTCAGCGCCCGAGGGCGTTCGCCAGCTGCTTCTTGGACATGGAGGAGCGGCCGTGGATGTTGCGCCTCCTGGCCTCCTCGTACAGCTGGTCCTTCGTCGGTCCCCGCGCGCCGCTGTGCGAGCGTTCGCCGCCGCGCTGGGAGGCGGACTTGGGGTCACGGAGCGAGGCCCTGCTCGCCGTCCTCGACTCGCCCGACCTGGCCCGCTCCTTGTTGACGGTCCGCGCGGCGATCTCCTCGGCCCGCTCGGTGGACTCGCCACGGTCCTGGGCGCTCTTCTTGATGTGCTCGTACTGCCGTTCCCGCTTGGGACTCGATCCGGCAGGCATGGAGTTCCTCCTGACTGTGGTCGCGACGGGCTCGGTCAGCCACCGGGTTCCCCGAAGCAGCGGTCCGACTCGCTCGTACCGGCCGCGACCACCGCCTTCACGCGTCAGCGGAAGCCGGTACTTGTCAGTACGCAAAACTGGGGCAAAGCTGGTCATGAAAGGCAAGAGGGCGGCCGAGATTTTGTGAAGGGTCGGCCGTATGTCACGACGGGAACAGGCGGGCCCACTCGGCGGAGCCGAAGAGGAACGCGGAGTGGTCATCACCGTGCGCCCGCTGGCCGCCGGGGTGGACATCCTCTGCCTGTCCGGCGTCCTGGACACCGACGAGGCCACGACGCTGCTGCGCGAACTGGCGCCTCACTTCGAACGCGCCTCCCGCACGGGGCGACGGCTCGTCCTGGATCTGTCGGATCTGCGGTCCGTCAGCGCGGCAGCCGTCCGGACGCTCGATCTCCACACGCGCCACCTCGACAGGGAACCCCTCCTGGTGATCGCGACCACCGCCGCGGTACGGGAGTTGTTCACGCTCGCCCCGCCGACGGGTCTGCGGGTGTACGACAGTCTCGACGCCGTACTGACGGAGCCGGCCGTCGACACGCCCACGGCCGCGGACCCGGACGAGGAGGCCGTGACGACGCGCGCGGATCTGCGGACCGAGGTGTTCGGTCTGCGGACCAGGGCGCGGAGCGGCGCGGTGATCGGCATGGCCCAGGGCATCCTGCTGGAGCGGTATCGGCTGGCCGGTTCCGGGGCCGCCTTCGACCTGCTGCGCACGGCCTCCCAGCGGTTCAACGTGCCCCTTCGGATCCTCGCCTCGGCCGTCGTGACGGCTCCGGCGCCGACGCCTGGCTCGGCGGACTGGTTTCCCGGCCGCCGGCCCGCACCACCGCCGCGGCCCGGCCTGCTCGGCTGCTCGGCACTCCACCTGCACGACCGCAAGTACGTCCTGCGTGTCCTCGTCTACGACGCCGTGACGCTGACCGACGCGGACGCCGCGGAGGTGCATCTGCCCGACCGGGCCCTGGACAGCCACATGATCCTGGAGGCACAGTCCGGCCTGGACGCCGCCTATCGCGACCGCCTCGCGCTCGTGAGCGGTCCGCCGGCCCTGGCCGCCCGCGCGCGGGACCGGAGGGCACCGGTCTTCGTCCCCGACATCGCCGACGACGCCGAGCTGGCCCGGTCCGAGGCGGGCCGGGCGGCGCTCGCCGTCGGCACCCGCGCGCAGTACGCGGTCCCGGCGATCAGCGGTGGCGGCGAGTGCATCGGTGTCATCTGCGTCCACCGAAGACGGCCCGGCTCCTGGATGACCACCGCCCAGCGCACGGCCCTGGGCATCCTCGCGGACGACCTCGCCGCGTGGCGCTCCTGGTATCGGCGCACCGTCGTCCTCGACGCTCTCGAGCACCTGCACACCTGTGCGGCTCTCCCCGGCTGAAGAGTGCGCCGCCGAGCGTGTGAGCGGCGTCCTGAGGGGCTACCCGGACCTCGCGGGGTTGAGACCACAGCCCCGACGGCTCCCCAGGGGCAAGGTCCCTGGGGAACGCTCTGCCTCCCTGGGGAACGCCACGCCCTGCCGGCGCCTCTCGCCCCAGCATCATTGCTCACGTCTCACGTCTCACGTCTCATGTCTCGCGGCGGAGGCAGGTGGGTGTCAGGGGCCTGCTCCCTCTCCGTGCCGCCCGGCCCCCGCGTGCGGCGGCCGCCGCAGTCGGCGTACCGGGCGATCGCGCTGTGCAGCTCCGCCCGCACGTCCTCGGGCAGCTCGGCGCCCTGGGCGAAGCCCATGATGTACGCGGCGACCGTGCTCAGTTTGACGTTGGTGCGCTGGGACACGTCGCGCAGCACCCGCCAGGCCTCCTCCGGCGGAATCCGCCCCAGCACGACGACGGCACCGATGGCCTGGTCGACCAGGGCGTGCGACGTGACCGCCCGCTGAAGCTGATCCGCCTCCTCCCGGAGACGTTCGTTCTCCGCGGTGAGGTCGGTGGCGGACAGCAACGTCAGGGGCTGCGAGGGCGAGAGGGAGAAGAAGGCCATGAGTCGCTCCAGAGGGGCATGCGGCGTCCGGGCTCATCACCCTCCCTACCTCACAGCCCCTCGCGACGACAACATGGCCTTCCCGGACTCCGAACCGTCAGAGCGTCGACCCCGGGTCCTCGGGCCGGATGCGTCCGCGCCAGCCGGTGCCGTCGCCCCCGCCGCCCTCGACGTAGTCCTTGAAGCGCCGCATGTCGCCCTTCACGCGCCGGTCGATCAGGCCCAGCGCGTTCGCGCCCTTCTCGGCGACGCCGGTGGGGTCGACGTCCATGGTGAGCTCCACGCGGGTGTGCATCGGGTCCACGGGCTCGAACCTGACCGAGCCTCGCTGCCGGGTGTCACCGCCGACGGACCGCCAGGTGATCCGGTCGTCGGGCAGCTGGTCGACGATCTCCGTGTCGAACTCACGCCGTACCCCGCCGATGCTGGTCACCCAGTGGTTGTGCCGGTCGTCGAGCTGCGTGACCTCGTCGACGCCCTCCATGAAGTGCGGGAACTCCGTGAACCGGGTCCACTGGTCGTACGCCCTGCGCAGCGGGACGTCGACCTCGACCGCTTCCTTGACCGTGCTCATGGCACCTCCTCCTCGGTGGCCGACGGGGCCGGCCGTCTCCGACAGGCCGCTGTGCCCCGTCCGTGCCGCGCCCGAGTACCCGGGAAAACGGTACGAAGACCACCCGTACGACGGTGACCGGAAGAAGCCGGTCCGCGCGGCGAAGGGTCCGGCCCGCTTCCCGTCGAGCGACCGGTCCAGGCCGCTGCCCGTCAGCGGATGTCGTCGGGGTCGAGGTCGGTGCCGACGACGAGGGTCACCGTGCCGGGGGCCGCGCCCGTGTCCTGTCCGGCTCGCGTGCCGGGCACCCGGGAGGTGAGCACCGCGGCCTCCTTCTCCAGGCCCTGCGGGTGAGTGACCGTCGTGCGGCTGGTCTGGTCGGCGTTGCCCGTGCCGACGACGGTGAAGCCCGCCTTGCGCAGTTCCTCGGCGACGGCGGCGGCGCGGCCGGACACGCCCGTGCCGTTGAGGACCTGGACCCGCACGGACGAGGCGTAGAGCGGGTTCGCGGCGTCCGCCTCCAGCCGCTTCTTGTCGACCTCCTTGTCCTTGGCGAGGGAGGTGAACAGGTCGGCGGCCTGCGGGTAGCGCCACACGATGTTGGCCCGGTCGGTCGGTACGTCGGCCTCGCGCGGGTAGTTCGGCACGGTGAGGAACGTCAGACGGTCGCGGGGGACGCCCTTGAGCTCGGAGGCGAGGCCGTACAGCGGGCGGATGCCGGCCAGGTCCTCGTCGGTGGTGAGGGACTTGGTCGCCGAACGCAGAAAGCCGTAGAGGTCGTTGGGGCTGGTCAGCTTGGACTGCGCCTTCTCGGCCAGGGCCTGCATGAACTCCTGCTGGCGGCCGATGCGTCCCGTGTCGGAGCCGTCGCCGACGCTGTAGCGGGCGCGCACATAGCCGAGCGCGTCCTCGTCCTTGACGGTCTGGCAGCCGGCTTCCAGGTCCAGGTCGGCCTTGTCGTCGTGGATGGCCTCCTCGGGGCAGACCTCTATGCCGCCGAGGGCGTTGACCATGCCTTTGAAGCCCTGGAAGTCGATGGACATGAAGTGGTCCATGCGCAGGCCGGTGTTGGCCTCGACCGTCTTGATCGTGCAGGCCGCGGCGTCGGCGATCTCACCGGTGGCGCCGCCGAGTGCGAAGGCCTCGTTGATCTTGAAGTGGTGCGGGTCGGACGTCGCGCCCTTGCCCGTCTCGCACGAGGGGATCTCCACCCATGAGTCACGCGGCAGCGACACGACCGTGGCCCACTCGTGGTTCGCGGGGATGTGCAGCACCATCAGCGTGTCCGACTGCATGGTGGTGAACTTCTTGCCACCATACTTCGCGTTGGCGCCCGCGCGGCTGTCGGAGCCGACGACCAGGATGTTCTTCGAGCCGGGACTGAGGTTCTCGGGGCGGTCACCGCCGAGCTTGCTGTCCACGTCCGCGCCGCTGATGTTGTCGTTCAGGTCCTGGTAGACCCAGGCGCCGACTCCGGCGACGCCGAGGACGAGCACCGAGCACACGCCCGCACTCCATATCAGGACCCGCCCCCGCCGCGGACGCCCCGTCCCGGCCGAAGCGCGCCGCCTCCCCCTACCGCTCACTGCTGCTCTCCTCGGCCTTCGTCGGCGATGTGTGTCGTGCTCGCTTGCCAGCCCTCGTATCCATCGAACGAATGAACTCTACGTTCAAGTAGTTATACGAGAGGAACGGGCGAGCGCCTCAGGCGGGCGGTCGGCCGTGGTTCTGGTCGCGCCAGGCCCGGGGCGAGACGCCGTAGGCCTGTCTGAACACCTTGCTGAAGTGGGTGGCGTCCACAAAGCCCCAGTTGCGGCCGATCGCCGCGACGGTCCGCAGTCTGCCGTGCGGGCCCGCAAGTTCGCGTCTGCACGCGGCCAGGCGGTGTGAGCGGATCCACTCCCCGAGACTGATGCCCGAGCGGGCCAGCACCGTGTAGAGGTGCCGGACCGAGATGCCGTGCGCGGCGGCGATCCGGGCGGCCGACAGGTCGGGATCGGCCAGGTGCGCGCGGATGTACCGGGTGATCCGCAAGGACAGCGTGGCCTCCAACGGGCCTGTGGCCTCACGGGAGTCGCCGAGCTGGGTCGCCACGACCGCGCGGACGAGTTCGACGCTGGGTTCCACGACGGCCTCGGCGTGCGGGCCCTGATGCATCTCCTCGGTGACGGCCAGTTGGGAGAAGTAGGTGAAGGCGAGCCGGGCGAGGGGGTTGGCGGAGCCCAGAGTCACCGCGGTGACCTCGCGCAGCTTCCGTTCGGGGAGCGCGAGTGCCGCGCGGGGGATGCGGAAGAAGTGGTGGTCGACGCCGTCCTCGAACAGCAGCGTGTAGGGAGCGACCGATTCGTAGACGGCCAAGTCGCCCGGTCCCAGGAGGCATTGGCGGCCGTTCTGCATCACCAGGCTGGTGCCGGTGACTTGAAGGCCGAGGAAGACCGCGGGCTCCTCGTCCAGCCGGGCCAGTTGCCGGGTCCGCCGCACGGTGGCGGCGGTCGACCGCGCCGAGAAGATCCTGATGGGGCCGGCGGTGCCGTAGCCGATCCGGGCCGAGATGTCCTGCGCCGGAGGATGGTGGTCGATGTCCACGGCCACGACGGCTTCCCACACCGCGTGCCGGATCAGTTCCGCCCTGTCCCCGGGCGGCACCGACTCGGTGTCCAGGACCGGGCTCATGAGGCGGGCCCCTGCCGGCGTCGGCCGCGGGGCCGTGCCGGTGATGCCTCGGTGCGTTCCCCCACGGCCCACCTCTCGACTTTGGACGGTCCGGCCGACCGCGCGTTCCGACGTACGACGGCCGCCGCGCCGTGCGACGCCGGCTCGGGCCTGCGGCACACCGGAAGGCCGGGGTGGTGCTTCCGGGCAGGTCCACAAGGAGGACGCCGCGACGCAGCGGCCGGTTGCGACGGGTGCGCGACTGACAAAGTTCCCCGCACGGTGGACCAAGTCCCAGGCCCACACCGCCTCTAGGGTCCACTGGTGCCCGCCGCCGGCGTGCTCCTCGAGACCAGGGCCGGAGTGCCGGGTGGCGCAGGAAACCGGGCCGGAGTGCCGGGTGGCGCGGGAGACCGCGCCGACCGGAGTGGCGGGTGGCGCAGGAGACCGCGCCTTGCGCACCGCCTCTACGACAGGAACAGGTTCCTTGCGAAAACTCAGAACAGCACTGATCGCCGCCGGTTCCGCGGCCGCGTTCGTCGGCGGCGCCCTCGTCGGCGCGCCCGCCGCACAGGCCGCGGACACCTGGAAGGCCCACGACAGGACCTGCCGGACCGTCACGGCGGGATCGGTCTGCGCGGAGGTCCAGAAGCGCGTCACCGCCGACGGCGCGGTCGACGGCTACCGCGGGCGCGTGAGCGTCACCCCGGCCGCCGGCCACTGGATGAAGCCCACCACGTACGTCTGGAGCTCCGACGGTGCGGTGAGTCAGGTCTGCTCCGGCGGCTGCACCCGGAAGACCTCCGCGTGGACCTCGGCCTGGTCCCCGGTCAAGGTCACCGCCGGTACGTACGTGGTGCGCGGTGAGACCGAGGGCGGTTACGCGTTCGACGCCGGTGCCTCCTGGAGCAACTGGGCCGAGGTCGCACGGAGGTGTGTCACCTACACCGCGGGCAAGGTCTGTGTGTACCGGCACGAACGGGGCTACCGCACGGCGATGCAGGAGCGCGGCAAGCTGTCGGTGGCTCCGGCCTCCGGCAGGTGGATCCAGCCGCGCCGGGTCCGGGTCGGTGACATCATGAACGGCACGCACACCCACAGGACCGCCGACCTCTGTGCCCCTTCATGTACTCGGCGCACCACCGGCTGGTCCGCCACCGTGTCCCGGACCATGCCGGGCATCGCCGGTCCGTTCCAGCTCTACGCGTCCGCCCAAGTCGCCCTGCCCACAGGCGAGGTGAAGACCGTCAAGGCCGCGATCACCTCGTGACCGTCCGGCAGGGCGGTCCTACGCCAAGGGGGACCGCCCTGCCACACCCTCCGCCCCTCGGGCGGCCTACGGCCTACGGCCGACGGCAGACGGCGGATGGCGGATCACCCATCCCACAGGCTTCCTGTTATCACATATCACCGCTACGGTTGGCCATCGCAGGCTCTCAGGACACCGAGGGCCACGTCGCTGCCGCACGTGTGTCTCCCGCGCAACAGCCCGGGACGATCCGCCCTGTCCGCGAGCCCACCGCTCGCCTTCCCGACGGCTCGACGACAGCACGCGCATACCCGCCGGGTCGCACCTCCCGGCCCGGTGTGCCGCGCGAGCCGCCGAGAGCATGTGGCTGTGTGCCGCCTGGACGACGTCCCGGCCTCGGCGTGCCGATGACACCCGAACGCCGAACCGTGGAGACCTCGTGACCGAGCAGGCAGAACACCGCACCGTCAACCGCCGTACGATCATGGCCGCTGGGGCGGCCGTCGCCGCCGTGGGCCTGGCCACCGGACCGGCGCGGGCCGCCACTCGCCACGCGGTGCCGTCGGCCCCGTTGCCCCGCGGGGAGCTGACCCGCCTTCCGGCCGGCTCCTACGTCGTGGGACTCACGCCCTTCACCCGGGACGGCAAGGTCGACACGGGCGCGCTGCGTGAACTCGTGCGGTGGACGGCCCGGGAGAACGTCGGCTTCTGGCCGGCCAGCCCCGCCACCGGCGAAGGGTCCCAGATGACCGAGGACGAGATCTTCCGGGTCCTGGAGATCGTGTCCGACGAGACGGCGGGCCGGATCCCCGTGGTCGCGGGCAACCTCGAGTCCCCGACGGCCGCCGAGAACGTCCGTTACATCAAGGAGGCCGTGCGGCGCGAGGTCGACGCGGTGCAGCTCTACCCGCCGACCATCGGCCACTCGATCGCTCCCACCAGCGTCATGTTCGAGGAGTTCTACGACGAGGTCCTCTCGGCGGTGGACACGCCCGTGGTCCTGTCCTGCAACTCCACCACCGGTTTCGAGGTCCCCACGTCCGTCCTGGACAAGCCCCTCGCGCAGTACCCGCATCTGATCGGCATCTTCAAGAACCACACCGACCAGCAGAACGTCTCCGAGTTCGTCGCACGCTTCGCACCCCGCACCACCGTACTGACCGGCGCGCAGCGGCTGATGTTCTCGTACGCCGTCGGTGCGATCGCCGAACTGGACAGTCTCCAGAACATCGCCCCGCGCCTGACGCGCAGCCTCCACGACGCCCTGCACCGCGGCGACCTCACCGCCGCGAACGACACCTACCGCACCATCACACGGCTGTCGGGCGAGATCGCCCGCTTCTCCGCCACGTACTCGGTGCCGTGAACTCGAGGGCGTCGGCTGATGCCGGGCGGGGCGACGGAGGGCTTCAGCGGCGGCTTCGGTGCGCCGGGCCGGGCCGCCGGGCGTCAGCGATGGCATGCGCATGGAACTCGCCGCATCATGGATATGTAGGTGATGAGCCGCCTCCCGTCACGAGGCACAGCCTCGAGGCCACCACCGCCATGCGAAGGCGTACCGGGAACGGGGTGGCGATGACAACGACCCTGGAACTGCAGATCGGCCGGCTTCACTCGGGCGAGTACGAAGTGCGGGTGGTGAGATCTGCCGCCGGTGGTGAGGCCCAAGGGCCCCTGAGTCTCGACGTCGAGGAGTTGCTGGGGCGGCGTTCCACGTTGCAGGACCAGTTGCTCGCCTCTGCGGCTGCACCCCGGCGGATCGTGCCGGCGAATGAGCAGGACGTGCAGCAAGTGGGACGGCAACTGTTCGACGCGCTCTTCGACGGTCCGGTCTCGGGAACCTACCGAGCGAGTCTCGGTGTGGCCCGGGAGCGGCAGGATCGGCTGCAGATAGTGCTACGGCTGGACTCGCCGGAACTGACGCTTCTGCCGTGGGAGACGCTGTTCGACCCAGAGCTGGAGACGTATGTCTGCCGCCAGGAGCCGATGATCCGGCACGTTCCCGCCACCCACACACCCGATCCCCTGCCGGTGGAGCCACCCCTGCGCATCCTGGGGGTGATTGCCTCTCCTCACACGCTCCCGCCGTTGAACACCGATGCCGAAAAGGAGCGACTTGAGAAGGCGCTCGCGGCACAGGTCGCTGCCGGCTGGGTCGAGCTGGTGTGGTTGACCGATGCCGGCTGGGACACCATGCACACGCGCCTCATGGACGGGCCGTGGCACGTCGTCCACTTCATCGGGCACAGCGGCTACGACGACGAGGCGGGAGAAGGGGCGCTCGCGCTGGTGGGCGAGGGCGGCGGCACCGACATGGTGGAGGCTTCCCGCCTGGCCGACCTTCTCGGGGAAGCGGTCCCCGCACCGAGGCTGGTGGTGCTGAATTCCTGCGCGTCTGCTCAAGGCGGCCGAAAGGGCAGATTCTCCAGCATGGGAGCCGCTCTCGTCGAGCGCGAGATCAGCGCGGTGGCTGCCATGCAGTTCGCGGTCACCGACCAGGCCTCGGTGCGCTTCGCCCAGGGGTTCTACACCGCGCTGGCCCATGGGCGCCGGGTCGACGATGCCGTCAGGAGCGGACGCATCTCCATGCTCGGCGCGAGCCAGTCGCTGGAATGGATCACACCCGTGCTCTACGTGCGGGGCGAGGCCAACCTCTTGTTCAGCATGCCCAAGTCGCCGAAGCCGCATCCTGCCCAGCCGCCCAAGGACGCCCGATGCAGCACGCAGGCGAAGACGCTCTACGTCAACGCCAGAGCCGAGCTCCGCATCGGCAACCCCGACAAGGCCGTCGCATTGCTGGACGACCTGCTCAGCCTGAACCCGAATCACACCCAAGCCATCCTCCTGCGCACTCAGGCAGCCGAAAAGGCGGTCCTCCTAGGCCTCTACGAAGAGGCAGTGGAAGCGGAGAAGGCGCGTCAGTGGCCGGAAGCGATCGAGAGCTACGAGCAGATCCTTGAGAAGAACCCTGAATACGAGGACGCCCTCGCTCGACGCGACCGGTGTCGCGACCTGGAGCACATTGAAGACCTCCAGGACGAACTGCGGCACCACGCAGAAGCACAACGCTGGCGGATCGTCCTGGAAGTCAGCGAAGAACTCGCCCAGATCGACCCGACCACGACCGACCCCGACGGGCTGACCTCCCGGGCCCGCCAGGAAATAGCCCAGACGGAGCAGACAGAGCAGCTGAAGGCCCTCTACACCAGCGCGCACGTCGCAGAACAGTCGAAGAACTGGGCCTCCGCGATCAACAGCTACGAACAGATTCTGGAAGTTGACCCCCGATACCGGGACGCGGCCTCACGACGCGACCGCTGCCGGGACCTGAAACGCGTGGACGACCTACACAAGGAGCTGCGGCACCACGCGGAATCACAACGCTGGCAGTCCGTCCTCGACGTGAACGAGGAACTCAACCAGATCGACCCCACCACGACGGACCCTGACGGACTGGCCACACGCGCACGCAGAGAACTGGCCCGGGCCGCGAAGGCGGCACAACTGGAGAGCCTGTACACCGGCGCCCACGAGGCGGAACAGACCGAGGACTGGGCCACGGCGATCGACTGCTACGAGCAGATCCTGCAGAGGGACCCTCGGTACCGGGACGCCCGCGCACGGCGCGACCACTGCCTGGATCGGAAGCACATAGCAAACCTGCAGAACAATTTGCGTCGCGACGCAGAAGCACAACGTTGGCAGTCGGTACTCGAGGTCAGCGATGAACTCTACCGACTCGATCCCGACGCCCATGACCCAAACGGGCTCGCCACACAAGCCCGTCACGAAATCGCCCTGGCCGCACAGGCGGCACAACTGGAAGACCTCTACACCAGCGCCCACTCCGCGGAACAGACCGAAGACTGGGCCACGGCGATCAACGGCTACGAACAGATCCTGCAGAAGGACCCCCAATACCGGGACGCTCTCACACGACGCGACCACTGCCTGGACCGGCAGCGCATCACACAACTGCAGGGTGAACTGCGATATCAGGCGCAAACACAGCAATGGCAGTCCGTGGTCGAGGTCAGTGAGGAACTCCACCGGATCGACCCGGCCACGGACGACCCCGACGGGCTGACCACACGCGCACGCCAAGAGCTGGCTCAGGCGACGCACATTTCACAACTCGACCTGTACACCCGAGCCCGCGCGGCCGAAAACTCCGAGGACTGGGCGACCGCGATCGCCTGCTACGACGACCTCGCACGACTTGCCGACGGCGAATACAGGGACAGTACGCAGCGTCGCAGTATGTGCCTGGAACGCCTCTACCGCGACGAACGCGTCTCCGACAGCCCCGACGAATCGCCCGCATACGCGAGGGTGTCCCGTGAAATCGACGCACCGTGCGGGTGCCTGGCCTGGGCATCCAGCGGATGGTCGATAGCGGTCAATCTGCTGGACGATCCACGGATCCGTGTGTACGACATGGCCGGCGACGAGCAGTTGAGCATCAAGACCTCGAACAAGTGGGCGCCTTACGTCCTGGGATTCAGTCCGGACGGTACGCGGCTGGTCAGTCAGGGAAGAAAAGGGGCGACCGTGTGGGACGCCGAAACGGGCGCGAGCGTCCTCCAGGTCACCCTCGGCCAGAGGGTCACCGCGGCAGCTTTCAGCCGGGACGGCAGCCGCATCGCCACCGGAACCTACGACACGGCTTACGTCTGGGACGCCGAGAGCGGTGAGGAACTCTTCCGCACCGAGCAGCACGCGGTGAAGGCGATGACCTTCAGCCCGGACGGCGGCCGACTCGTCATCGCCGACCGGCTCGGACTGCACGCATGGAACCTGAGCACCGAGCTGAAGACCTTCGAGGATCGCAGGAGTTCTCTGGAGTCGATCGCGTACAGCCCGGACAGCAAACGCTTCGCCGCAGGCAGCAGGGACGGCACAGCTCTGCTGTGGACTTCGGGCGAGGTGGAGGAGCTGGTCCACGAGGGCCCCGTCACGTCCGTGGCGTTCAACGCGAACGGCACACGTCTCGCCACCGGCAGTGAAGATGGCGCCGCGCGCATCTGGGACCCGTCCGACGGGCAACTGATCTGCCGGATGATTCACGACGAGCCTGTCAATTCGGTGGCGTTCAGTCCGTACGGCACACGTCTTGCAGTCGGTACCAAGACCGACGTCACTCTGTGGACCTTCCAGTGATTCCTCACGGGCAGCAGGCAGACAGGAGGGCCGATCATGGGACGGCTTGTCGAGTTCTCCACCGACGACGGCAGTACGGTACTCGTCGAAGTGAGCGGTCAACCGGCCGGCGTCGTGACTCGCGGAATTCAAGGTACCGAGGTCGCCGATCGCGCCAAGCGTTCCTTCGAAGAAGCCATATACCGGGTGCAACCGGCCATGCACGCCGTGGTCGCCCACATCCGGTCCGCCGCCCAGTCACCCGACGAGATCCAGGTCGCCTTCGGACTGAATCTGCACGCGGAGGCCGGAGCGTTCATCGCCGCCGCGAGCGCCACCGCCAATTTCACCGTCACGCTCACCTGGCAGCGAAACCAGTCGGGACCCTCCGAAGAGGGCACCGGCTGACCCGGTTCTCGCCCCACCACAGCGGCCCTGCGCCCGGCCGGGGCCTCGTCGGGCGGCGGGGGGCGTGGTGTGGTGTTTTGATGGGTGGCATGAGCAGCAGAAGCGTCGTCGTGGAGCGGCGTATCGGTGCCGGGCAGCAGGCCGTGTGGGAGGCGCTGACCGATCTCGCCGGGATGGTCGGGGTACTCAGCGGTGTGTCGAAGGTCGAGGTCCTCACGCCGCAGCCCTTCGGGGTCGGTACCCGGTGGCGGGAGACCCGGCGCATGTTCGGCAAGGACGCCACCGAGGAGATGTGGGTGACGGCCAGCGAGGCTCCCCGGCGTTATGTCGCGGAGGCCGAGTCGCACGGCAGCCGGTACATCTCGGAGTGGGAGCTGAGGGCGGACGGGCCGGCCACGACGACCGTGCGGATGACGTTCACCGGTGTGCCGACCGGGGGCGCGGCGGGCATGCTCGCCAAGGTCCTGGGGCGGCTGGGGACGAAGACGGTGAGCCGGGCGATCGCGAAGGACCTCGACGACGTCGCCGCCGCGGTGGAGCGCCGCGGCGGCGAGGTCTGAGCCGCGCCACCAATCCCGCCGGGCCGGTGTGTGTCACCGGACCCGGTGGGGGCGGCGAGGATCAGGGGCGGTACTCGAAGGCCCCGATGTCACAGGCCCGGCCCTGGGGCCGGGCGACGCCTCGCTGGTCGATGGCGGGGCAGTCGGAGGCCGCGTCGACGGCCGGGCTGCCGGGCAGCAGTGCCAGGGTGTCCGTGGGCCCGCCGTGGTTGCCGAGGGGGCCGAGGCGGGGGTCCTGGCGGGGCAGGTCGCCTTGGGCCGTCAGGCCGCAGGTGCCGGCGCTGTCGAGGTTGCCGCCCCGGGACTCGATCGCGGCGAAGGCCTTCTTGCAGTCGCCGAAGGCGGGTCCGACGGTGTTGCCGGCGATGATCGTGTTCTGGAGGGCCAGATGCCCCAGCGGCGCGTCGATCACGTCGGTGACGCCGGAGGGCAGACTGTCCAGATAGGCGGGGGCGATGTTGATCCCGCCGCCGCCGTCGGTGGAACTGTTGCCCGTGATCGTGGAGTTGCGGATCTCCACCAGCCCGGTGCCGCGGATGTCGATGCCCCCTCCGTATCCGGACAGGCTGCCCGGCCTGTCCCAGTCGTCGGTCACCCTGTTGTTCGCGATCGTGGAGTTGAGCACGGTGCCGGTGTCGTCGAAACGGATGCCTCCCGCCTCGCCGGCGACGTTGTCGCTGACCGTGCTCTCGATCAACGTCAGGTGGGAGTCCGGGATGTTGAAGATGCCGCCGCCGTAACCGGCGGTGTTCCCGGTGACCGCCACCCTGCGCAGGGTCATGTTCCCGCTGTTGGCGATTCCGCCGCCCCCCGGGTCGGTGACGCGCACCTCGCGCTGCCTGGCCTCGCCCCCGGTGACGGTGAGGTCGGACAGCGAGGTGTCGGCGCCCATGCGGAAGACGCGGTCGACATGGTCGGCGTCGACGACGGTCTCCCTGGCCCCGGCTCCCCGGAAGGTGGTCGGGGCGGTGACGTTGAGGTCGCCGGTGGTCGGGTCGGCCGTACGGGTGTTCAGATAGCGGGGGTTCGGGGGTATGGACAGGCGGTAATGGCCGGCGGGCAGTTCGACCGTGCTGCCGGGCCGGGCGTTGGCGGCCATGACCGCCGCGCGCAGCGTGCAGGTGCCCGCGGCGGTACGGCAGACGCCGTCGGACGCGTCGCTGTCCACGGCGTCCAGGGTGGAGTCGACCGTGAACGTGACGGGCCCTTCGACCGCCTGCGCGGGGGTCGGCGCGGCGGCCACGGTGCCCGCGACGGCCGCGAGTAAGACGGTCGTCGCCGAAAGGGCGGTTGACTTCTTCATCGTCATGGTGGGGGGCCTCTCTGCTGTCTGTCTCGTCCAGTGGGAAACACACGCTCTGCGGAACACTCGCCCTGTGGAACGCTCGGTCTGTGGAACGCCCGGTCTGCGGGATCAGGCGTCCTGCCGGATCAGACCTCCTGCCGGATCGCCGGGATCGCCGGAATCGCGCGTCCTGCCGGATCACCGGGGTCACCGGGATCGCCGGCTCCGCGGGATCGTTCGGCCTACGGGCTTCTCGTCGTGCGGCAGAGTGAGAAACATTCGCGTACCCAACATGTATCAGAATGCTCGGCAGCCATGACAGATTCGATCCGGCCCCTGCTGAAGCCTCAACTGTCCAACCTCCCACGTGGGCCACACGGGCTCGCGCAGGAGCTCGTGACGGGCTCTCAGCGCCAACGGCTCCTCTACGCGATGACGGTCGTGGTGGCCGAAAAGGGCTACATCGCCACGACCGTGGCGGACGTCACCTCGCGGGCGGGGGTGTCCCGCAAGACGTTCTACGCGCTCTTCGCGGACAAGGAGGAGTGCTTCATCGCCGCCGCCGACACGAGCCGTGAGCTGACGATCAAGTGGCTCAAGGCGTCGTTCGCGCAGTCGTCGGAGCAGTCGCTCGCGCCGGTGGCGACACTCCGCGCCTCGATCCGCGCCTTCCTCGGGCTGGTCGCCGAAGAGCCGGAATTCGCCAGGGCGTTCTTCCTGGAGACGGCGACGGCGGGGGGCCGGGCCCAGGAGCACCAGGACGCGTGCCGGACCTGGTTCGCCGAGTCGATGCGCGTCTGGCGCAGTGCGCTGCCCGGTCACGACCGTGTCCCCGACGCGAACTACATCGCCGCAGCCGACGCCACCCACGAAGCCGTCTGCCGCCGTCTGCGCCGGGGCAGCGTCGACGAGGTCCCGGGCCTGGAGGACGCCGTGCTGCACATCTGCCTGGCCCTGCTCGGCGTGGCCGAGGGGCCGGAGCGGCCGGTGGAGGAGAACCGCCCCGCTACGGCGTGACGATCGCCCCGGACGACCCAGCAGTCGGAGGCCTTCACGACCCCGGTGTCAGTGCGGCGACGAAGCCCCGGTCGGCGTCCGCGTGGTCGGCGTCGTCGGACGGGGGCAGGGTGCCGCTCATGGGCGCGTGCGTACGGGATGAACGGGTCGGAACCGTCTCAGCACCGGGCCGACGGGGGCACATGTCGTCGCCCGGCGAGGGCCGCGGTACGGGTCGCGGCCCGGCTGTGAACCGGCACAGTGACCGCGCGGTGACGCTGGGCCCGGTCACCCGATGACGGCCTCACGTCCTCGATGGCGCGCGGGCGCTGGACGAGCCCGCGGGGCCTCGGGATGCTGCCTTGGTCGCCACGGACCACGCACCTGAATCAGGGCATGCCGGGCGGCTCACCCACCTCGCCGCGGGCGGTGCCGCACACCGTGCCGTCCCCGCCGCCCCCGTGCCATGAGACGCGGGGGCGTGGCCGGGCATCGACCTCCTCCGACCTTCGTGGAGCCTTCGTGAACTCCCCGCACCGTCCACCGCGCGACGACCGCCCTCCGCGCCCCCTCGGCCGCATCGGCGTCGTGGTGCTCAGCTACCTCCTCCTCGCCGTCACGGCCGCGCTCCACCCCACCCTGATGAGCACGCGCGTCGTGGGACAGGTGAGCTTCGGCCTGGTCCTCGTGACACTCCAAGTGGGCGTCATGGTGGCGGCGTTGGCCGTTCCGGCGCGCCGGGCCGCGGCCGTCGGGCCCGCGGCCTCGCGGTCACGGGCGCACGACCCGGGGCCGTGGTCATGATCGCGGCGGCCGGACATCAGGCGACCACGGTCGTCGGCTTCCTGATCTTCATGACACTGTGCGGCTTCCTCTGCGTACTGACCAACTCCGACGACAGCGACGACGCGGACGAGCTGCTGCCGCACCGCGGACTGAGGCCGTGGCAGCAGGGCCTCGCGATCAGCGGTACCGGCATGTCGTCGGTCACCCTGATGGCGATCACCGGCATGGTCGCGGCCACCGGCAACGACGGTGTGATGCTGCTGCTCGGCATCGTGCTGAGCATGGTGCTGCTCGCCCTGGTGCTCGCGGAACCGCTGCGCCGCGCCGGCCGCCGGACGGTCGGTGACGCGCTGGCCCACCGGATTCCGCGGTCCTCGGTCCGGATCGCGCTCGCCCTGGTGACCCTCGCGATCTGCCTGTGCTACCTGGTGCTGCAACTGGCCGCCGTCGGCACCCTGACCGTGCGCCTCCTCGGGCTGTCGGGTTCGGAGCCGAAGTCCGCCTGCATCGTCATCGTGGGAGCCGTCATGGTCTCCATGGCCGTGACGGGCGGGCTGCGCGGCACGGCCATGGTGCAGATCGTGAAGGTGTGCGTGCTGCTGCTGGTGTACGTGGTCCTCGCGCTCGTCGTCCTGCGCCGCTTCGACTGGAACCCGGACCGGCTGCTGGCGGGGGCGGTGCAGGCCGGTGGGCACGGCCGGGCTCTGCTCGGCTCGGGGCTCCAGTACGGCTCCGACACGGTCGGTGTACTGGAGCAGATCGGTACGGCGATCGTCGTTCCGCTGGGCATCGCGTGTCTGCCTCAGGTCACCATGCGTGTCCTCGCCACCCGGCGTCCGGAGGAGACCCGTGCGGCGACGCGCTGGGCGGCCGGTCAGATGGTGCTGATGGCGACGCTGCTGGTGGTCGTCGGTTTCGGCGCCGCGGCCGTGGTCGGCGGTGCCGGCCTGGCCGGCTCGGAATCGGCGGCGGGCGCCGTCCTGTCGCTGGCCGGGGCGCTGGACACGGGCGGGCTGCTGCTGTCGGCCGTGGCCTGCGCGGTGTTCCTGGCGGCCCTCGCGACCGTCGCCGACGTCGTACTGGCCGGGGCGCGCACGGTCGCGCACGACCTGTACGCCCACGTACTGCGCCGCGGTGACACCTCCCCCGCGCGGATCTCGGCATGCGCCCGGTGGACCGCCCCGGCCATCGGCGCGATCGCCGTGCTGCTCGCCGTACTCGCGGGCGACTGGCCGCTGTTGGTGCTGTCCACGGTGGCGGTGACCCTGTCGGCGTCCGCTCTCGCCCCGGTCCTGCTGTACGGGCTGCTGTGGCCGCGCTTCACGAGCACGGGAGCGCTGTGGTGCCTGTACGGCTCCACGCTGCTGACGCTCGGTCTGTCGGCCGTGTCGCCCATGATCTCGGCCGATCCGACCGCCGTCTTCCCGGACCTCGACTTCCAGTTGACGCCGTTGACGGTGCCCGGTGTGGTGACGGTTCCGGCGGGCTTCGCGCTGGGCTGGCTCGGCTCGGTGCTGAGCCGGCCCGACAGGGCAGTCGGACGCGTTCCGGACGAGCTGCCCGCAGCTCACTTCACGGCAAGGCCGCACTGACGCACGGCCGCACTGACGCCTCCGTGCCCGGCGCGGCCCGCGCCGGCCGCCTGACACGCGGTCGGCTACCGGCCGTGCAGATCCGCGACGTGGCCCAGTTCCTCGGACATCTCCCTTGTGGCGCACAGGAGTTCCTCCGACAGACGGGCCAGGTCCTCGTCCGTGACGCCTCGCGCGAGCATGACCAGGGTGACGGCGAGCGGGAAGGACTCGCCGACCGTGAAGACGGGGGCGGCCACGGACGTGATGACCGGGGATGAGGCCGCCGACGGTGCCGGCGACGCCGTCGCGCAGTACGTCGGCTCCGATCCGTAGGTGATATGTGATAACAGAAAGTCTCTGAGCGAGTTCTTTGACAAGAAGGGGGTTTCAGGGCCGTTGACGACGGTGGTCGATCGCGTGTCAGCGGCCTGACGGACCGCCTCACGGCGGGGCCGCTGCGCCTCCGGGAACAGTCCTCATCACGCTACGCCGGGTGTCTCACCGACGCAGGTGGCCGGCGGCGCGGGTGGCGCGACGTACTCACACGACGGAGGGCGGGGCTTACGGAACCGGCGGGGGCGACGGGTGTACGGGGGTCAGCGGATGGTGGGCTGTCCCGGGCGCATGCGAAAAGCAACGGCGGCACTGCTCCACAGGAGTGTGCCGCCGAAGTCGGTGCTCGGGAAGGGCCGGGCAGGTTCAGTCGGCGACGGCCGCGATCCCCTGCTGGGCGATCTGCTCGTTGACGTCCAGGTGGTGGATGACCGCCTGGGCGGCACGGCCCGGATCCCGCTCGGCGACCGCCGCGAGCAGCTCGGCATGCGCGGCCTCCCGCCTGCGGGGCTCGTCGGGGTCGCTGTCCCGGCCGCCGAACGCGAGCCGGACATAGCGCTCGGCCGCGTGCCAGAGCATGCCGAGGATGCGCAGGTCCCATTCGGTGGCGGCGGGGCGCAGCAGGTCGAGATGGAACTCGTGATGGGCCTCGTAGATCTCGTCGAGGTCCAGGTGCTCGTCGCCGAAGGTGGCCAGATGCCCCGCGAGCCGCTCGTGATCGCGGCTGGTCAGGAGCAGACAGGCCCGCCCCGCGAGCTCGGGTTCGATCCTGCGGCGGAGCCGGTAGATGGCACTCAGGTCGCTGCGGCTGAGGGGGGCGACGACGGCGCTCTTGCCGCGGGCCGTGATCACGAGCCCCTGCCCCTCCAGATGGCGCAGTGCCTCGCGGACAGGGATGATGCTGACCCCGAGGCGGCCGGCGATCTCACGGAGGGAGAACTCCTGGCCGGGACGCAGGTCGGCGGCGAGGATGGACCTGCGGATCTCCTTGGTCACCTGCTCGACCACCGACAGTGGTTGCACGCGCCGCACACCGGTCGTGCTCACTCCAGCCACGATGGCCCTCCCTAGGGACAGCGTCCACGGAAACAGCGTCCGCAAAACTCGCCAGCGAACAATGTTATCAGCGATATCAACCAGCGCGGTGTTGGTGCGCTCCACCCCGGGATGGTCCAGGATCTGGCCCGCGACGCGTTAGAGGTGCTCGGCGTCGGTGGCCACGACATGCACCAGCAGGTCGCTGTCCCCCGTCAGACCGTGCACCTGGAGGATCTCGGGGAGGGCGGCGAGCGCGGCCGCCCCCCCTCGTCCGCTCCTCCTACCGCGCCGGCCGGTTGTACGGCATGGCCTCGGCCGGCCGCGAGCGGGTACGGCGCTGACGACGGACACACACGAGGAAGGCCCCCGGCTCCGGCCGGGGGCCTTCCTCGTACTGCCGGGGACCTTTCTCGTACTCCCGGGAACCGCTGCACGCTCCTCGGCCGTCCTGTGCGGGAAGCGGATCCGGAGCGCACGGTGTGTGTCGGCAGGACAGGGCCCAGCGCTCCGGATCCACCGCCGTTCTCCTCTACGTCGGGGGGAACGGCGGGTCATGGGGCGGCTTCAGTCCTTGATCTCGCAGATGGGGGCGCCGGAGGTGATGGAGGCGCCGACCTCGGCGGTGAGGCCCTTGACGGTGCCGGACCTGTGGGCGTTGA
>NZ_JBVJGZ010000035.1:0-38835 GCF_055587025.1 Streptomyces sp. NPDC048600
GCCCGGTTACATTCCGAACCCGGAAGCTAAGCCTTACAGCGCCGATGGTACTGCAGGGGGGACCCTGTGGGAGAGTAGGACGCCGCCGAACAATTATTAAAAGGGTTGGACCCGGAACTTCTGTTCCGGGTCCAACCCTTTTTTGTTGACTGTCACTTGAAGTTCACGTTGCGCGCACAGCATCCAGACATGGGTACTGCTGCAATGCTCAGGGCTGCCGGTGTCGGACTCGGTGACGAGGTCATCGTGCCGGCCTTCGGCAACGTGGAGATCGCCGAGGCCGTGACCCTGGCCGGTGGGCTCCCGGTGTTCGCGGACATAGATCCTGCGACGTACTGTCTCGACCCCATAGCCGTCGAGGCCGTGGTGACTTCGCGTACCGCGGCCGTCGTCGCCGTGCATCGCTTCGGGCGGCCCGCCGAGGTCGCGCGGCTGCTCGAACTGGGGGAACGGCACGGTCTGCTGGTCCTTCAGGAGGGCGAGTCCGAGGCGCCGTACGACGAGACAGCGCAGCGTCGGCAGCGGGCCGGCTACCTGGACGGACGGCTGAAGGGCGTGCTCACACCGGAGAGCAGCGTGGGGCACACCTACCAGCAGTACGTCGTGCGTGTGCCGGGCAACGGGCGGCCCGACCGGGACGCCTTCGCACGGGCCATACGCGCGCGCGGAGTTGACTGCAGGGTGCCGGTGAAGACTCCTGTGCACCGGCTGCCCGAGTTCCGGCGGTGCGTGTCCCTGCCGGAGACCGAGCGGGCGGCGGACGAGACTCTGGCGCTGCCTGTGGACGCGGCGTTGACGAAGCGGGACATGCAGCGGATCGTCGCCGCCTGCAATGCGCTGGGAGGACTGCTTCAGTCGGCCCTCTGAACGAGTTTGGGAATTCGGGTCCGTTCGGGGTACGATCTATTCAGTTGCTGCGAGGGAAACCTCAAGAAGCGACCGGCCCCTATAGCTCAGTCGGTAGAGCGTCTCCATGGTAAGGAGAAGGTCAACGGTTCGATTCCGTTTGGGGGCTCCGAAGTAAAGGCCTCCGCCCATTCGGGCGGGGGCCTTTTGCTTTATCTCAGTACGTATCGGTTGCCCCAGTGCAACTGGGGCAACCCGCTTACGCGTTGTGCAGACCCGGGACGCGCATGGCCAGGATCGCCATGTCGTCGGACGGGGCGTCGGAGGCGAAGCGTTCCACGGCGCGCATGATGCGGGCGGCGACCGCGCCGGCCGTGAGGCCCGTACAGGTCGTCAGGACGTCGGCGAGGCCGTCGTCGCCCAACATGCGGGTGCCCTCGCGGCGTTCGGTGACGCCGTCCGTGACGCAGAGCAGGACGTCGCCCGGGTCGAGAGTGACGGTCTGCTCGTACAGCTCCAGGTCCTCCAGGACGCCCAGCAGCGGCTGGGGTTCGGCCGCGGCCTCCACACTGCCGTCCTGACGCAGACGCAGCGGGAGCGGGTGGCCGGCGCAGACCACCTTCAACTCGGCGCTGCCGTCGGGCTGGGGGCGCATCTCGCCGTACAGGAGGGTGAGGAAGCGGCTGCGGGCTCCCTCGTCCAGGATCGCGGAGTTGAGACGTTCGAGGACGGCGGGGCCGCTGAGGCCCTCGCGGGCCAGCAGGCGCAGCGCGTGCCGGGCGAGGCCCGTGACGGCCGCGGCGTTGGGGCCGGTGCCGCAGACGTCCCCGATGGCGAAGCCGTAGGCGCCGTCGCGGATGGGGAAAACGTCGTAGAAGTCGCCGCCCACCTCGTTGCCCTCGCCGGCCGCGCGGTAGATGACCTCGACCTCCACGCCTTCGATCTGGGGGAGTTCGGGCGGCAGGAGGCTGCGCTGGAGCGACTGGCTGATGGCCGTGCGCTCCGAGTAGAGGCGGGCGTTGTCGAGGGCGAGCGCGGCCCGGCGGCTCAGGTCCTCGGCCAGTTCCAGGATTTCCTGGCGGAAGTGTTCGTCGGTGGGCTTGCCGAGGGTCAGCATGCCGATGACGCGGTTGCGGGCGACCAGAGGCAGGACGACCGTCTCGCCGCCGACCGCGCCGGCCGTGGCGAGGGTGGGGCCGATACCGGAGCTGACGGTGGCGGGTTCGCCGCGGCCGAGGCTGCGCATGGAGGTGCGCAGGGCGGCCTGGTGGGCGACCTCGGCGGGGGCGGTCCAGACGCGGGCGCCGGGCGTGGGGACCGGGTCGGGCGGGGGCATCTTGGACAGCAACGACTTGATGCCGTCGATGAGTTCCTCGTCCTCGTGCAGGACGTACGAGAGATACGGCTCCGAGGCCTGGTCGGCGATGGTGTAGACGGCGCACCAGGTGGCCAGGGTCGGCACGGTCATCTGGGCCATCAGGGCCAGGGTCTGGTCGCGGTCCAGGGTGCCGGCGAGCAGGTCGGAGGCCTCGACGAGGAAGCTCAGGGAGCCTCGGCGCAGGCGTTCGAGCTCACCGAGTCGGGCCGACTCGACGGCGAGGGCGATGCGGTCGGCGGCGAACTGGAGGCGCAGGGCCTCCTCGTTGGAGTAGCGGCCGGGGGCTTCGGCGGCGACGCCGAGGGAGCCGGTGAGGCGGCCCTCGACCTTGAGGGGCACGGTGACGACCGAGCGCATGCCGGTGCCGCTCAGGAGGGGGACGGCGCCGGGGACCGCGGTGAGGTCGTCGTGGACGGCGGGCATCCGGGCGGAGCCGTAGCGGCCGGGGCCGGCCTCGACGGGGACCCGGGCGAAGCGCTGGCGGGCGGAGGGCAGTCCGGTGGAGGCGCGGACCTCCAGTTCCGTCTCGTCGTCGGTGGCGAGGAGGAGGAACGCGGAGTCGGCGTCGAGCATGTCGCGCGCCCGTTCGACGGTGCGCTGGAGGAGGCCGTCGAGGTCGTCCGGGGCGGGGGAGCCGATGAAGACCTCGAAGGGGTCGGAGTTCGGCCCGTCGCCCGAGGCGCCGGAGTCGCCGCCGGTGGCGCGCAACGGCGTCTGGAGCACGGCGCGTTCGTGGTCGCGCACGAGGAGGCAGACCGTGGAGGGGTCGCCGCCGGTGTCGCGGACGCGGAGGTGGGAGGCGTAGACGGGGACGACCCGGCCGGCCGCGTCACGGATGCCGTAACTGCCTTCCCAGCGGGAGAGTTGGAGGGCCTCGGCGACTCCGGTGCCGGTGCCGGGGGTGTGCGGCCAGGCGGCGAGGTCGGTGAGGGGCTTGCCGGTGACCTGGTCGCAGGTGTAGCCGAAGAGGTCCTCGGCATCCTCGTTCCAGGCGGTGATGGCGCCGTTGCGGTCGATCTGGACGACGGCGACGCGGACGCGGCCGTCGGCGAGCGGCAGCAGGGCGGCCGGGAGGGAGGGGCCGGCCGCGCGGGTGCCCACGGGCCGGGCGGGGAGTTCCAGCTGGAACCAGACCTGTTTGTGCGTGGGGGTGTATTCCACGCCCCAGCGGCCGGCGAGGGCCGCGCAGAGCTGGAGGCCGCGGCCGCCCTCGCGGTCGGGGCTGCCCATGGTGATCGCGGCGCCCTGGAGGGGGATCTCACGTTCGGGGTAGCGGTCGGCGACCTCGATGCGGACGCCGTCGTCCATGCGCAGGCAGAGCACGTCGGCGGAGGTGCCCGCGTGTACGACCGCGTTGGTCACGAGTTCGCTGGTCAGGACCACGGCGTCGTCGACGATGTCGGCGAAGCCCCAGCCCTGGAGGGTGTCGCGGACGAAGGAGCGGGCGGAGGCGACCGAACGGCCGACGGGCTCGAAGCTGGCAGCCGCGCGCGCGGTGATCACGGAACTCCTCGGCCGGTCGTCGGTGTGCTGGGCTGCCCGGTCCGCGGGGTCGTGGCGCGTCTGAGCGGGCAGCGCGCTGTCGGGCCGGGGTTCCGGGGGCTGTGCTCCCGGGATCAGTCCGGTGGTCATGTGTGCGGCCGCCCCTCCGATGCCCGCTCGTCTTCGTGCCACCGTCCAGGCCGGACGGACCGGCGCGGCTGGACAGCCGCATGCAAGGTTACTTACCTTCCCTGCCCGCGCGGATGCCGGTCGCCGGTGTTTTACGTCCGGAGGGTGTGCGCACGATGTACGAAGCTGCCGAACTGTTATGGCCTGGTCGGGTCGGGGTGAAACACTGGACGGGCTTTGTGTCGGAAGTATGGGCAGGCAGAGTGACTTCCCGGTTCCGCGGGCAGTGGTCCCTGATGGGCTCCTTCCCTGGCCGGTGACCTTGTGGGCACACGGCACGTGGTACCGAGTTCAACGGCAACTGAGCACGGCAGTGACGGTCGACCCCTGCGGGAGGGACACAGTGGAGTCTGGCGCAGCGACGCGGGAAGCAGCGCGGGGTGCGAAGCCGCGCGATCCGCGCAAGGGGCGCGGTGGGACCACGGTGGTGGACACCGCTGCCCTGAACCGGTTGCTGGCGGCTCTGACGGCGATGCGGGACGGCAACTTCCGCAGGCGGCTCACGGTGTCCGGGGACGGCGTGATGTCGGAGATCGCGGCGGTCTTCAACGAGGTCGCCGACCGCAATATGCATCTGACCGGTGAGCTGTCGCGGGTGCGGCGTGTGGTGGGGCGGGAGGGCAAGCTCACCGAGCGGCTGGAGGTGGGGGCGAGCGAGGGGTCGTGGGCGGCCGCGATCGACGCCTCGAACGCGCTGGTCGACGATCTCGTATGGCCGGTCTCCGAGGTGGGACGGGTGCTGTCGGCGGTGGCGGAGGGTGATCTGTCGCCGCGGATGGAGTTGCGTACGCAGGCGCCGGACGGGACCGGGCATCCGCTGCGCGGGGAGTTCCTGAAGGTCGGGCGGACGGTGAACAACCTGGTCGACCAGCTGTCGACGTTCACCGACGAGGTCACGCGGGTGGCCAGCGAGGTGGGCACCGAGGGCAAGCTGGGCGGGCAGGCGCAGGTGCGCGGCATGTCGGGTTCCTGGAAGGACCTGACGGAGTCGGTCAACACGATGGCGGACCGGCTGACCGCGCAGGTGAGGGACATCGCGCTGGTGACGACGGCAGTCGCCAAGGGTGACCTGTCACGCAAGGTGACCGTGCATGTGGCCGGCGAGATGCTGGAGCTGAAGGAGACCGTCAACACGATGGTCGACCGGCTCTCGGCGTTCTCGTCCGAGGTGACCCGGGTGGCCCGTGAGGTCGGCACGGACGGCATTCTGGGCGCTCAGGCCCAGGTGCCCGGTGTGGACGGGGTGTGGAAGGAACTCACCGACTCGGTGAACACCATGGCCGGCAATCTGACGGCCCAGGTGCGGGGGATCGCCGAGGTGACGACGGCGGTCGCCAACGGTGATCTGTCGCGGAAGGTGACCGTCCCGGCGCGGGGCGAGGTCGCCCAGCTCGCCGAGACGATCAACCAGATGACCGAGACGCTGCGGATCTTCGCGGACGAGGTCACGCGCGTGGCCAACGAGGTCGGTTCGGAGGGGCGGCTGGGCGGCCAGGCGAACGTGCCGGGGGCCGCGGGCACGTGGAAGGACCTGACGGACTCGGTCAACACGGTGTTCCGGAACCTGACGACGCAGGTGCGGGACATCGCCGCGGTGACGACGGCGGTCGCCAACGGTGATCTGTCGCAGAAGGTCACGGTGGACGTGGCCGGCGAGATGCTGGAGCTGAAGAACACCGTCAACGGCATGGTGGACCAGCTGTCGGCGTTCGGTTCCGAGGTGACCCGGGTCGCGCGGGAGATCGGCGACGAGGGCGAGCTCGGCGGTCAGGCGCAGGTGCCGGGCGCGGCGGGGACGTGGAAGGACCTCACCGACAGCGTCAACACGGCGTTCCGCAACCTCACCGGACAGGTGAGGAACATCGCGCAGGTGACGACGGCGGTGGCCAACGGTGATCTGTCGCAGAAGGTCACGGTCGACGTGGCCGGCGAGATGCTCCAGCTGAAGAACACCGTGAACACGATGGTGGACCAGCTGTCCTCCTTCGCCGACCAGGTCACGCGGATCGGCCGGGAGGTCGGTACGGAGGGCAGGCTCGGCGGGCAGGCACGGGTCGACGGCGTGTCGGGCACCTGGAAGGAGCTGACCGACTCGGTCAACTCCATCACCGGCAACCTGACCGCTCAGGTGCGGCAGATCGCCCAGGTGACGACCGCGGTGGCGCGGGGTGATCTGTCGCAGAAGATCACCGTCGACGCGCGCGGCGAGATCCTGGAGCTGAAGAACACGATCAACACGATGGTCGACCAGCTCTCGGCCTTCGCCGACCAGGTGACCCGGGTGGCCCGTGACGTGGGTACCGAGGGCCGGCTGGGCGGTCAGGCGCAGGTGCCGGGCGTGGCCGGGGTGTGGCGCGATCTGACCGACTCGGTGAACGGCATGGCCGGGAACCTGACGGCCCAGGTGCGGCAGATCGCCCAGGTCGCGACGGCGGTGGCGCGGGGTGATCTGTCGCAGAAGATCACCGTCGACGCGCGCGGCGAGATCCTGGAGCTGAAGAACACCCTGAACACCATGGTCGACCAGCTGTCCTCCTTCGCGGAGGAGGTCACCAGGGTGGCCCGTGAGGTGGGTACCGAAGGCATGCTGGGCGGTCAGGCCGAGGTGCAGGGCGTGTCCGGCACCTGGAAGGACCTGACCCAGTCGGTGAACTTCATGGCGAACAACCTCACCGTGCAGGTGCGCAGCATCGCCGACGTCACGACCGCAGTGGCCAAGGGCGACCTGTCGAAGAAGATCACTGTCGACGCCAAGGGCGAGATCCTTCAGCTCGTCACGACGGTCAACACCATGGTCGACCAGCTGTCCAGCTTCGCCGAGCAGGTGACCCGGGTGGCCCGTGAGGTGGGCACCGAGGGCATCCTGGGCGGTCAGGCGCATGTGCAGGGCGTCACGGGCATCTGGAAGGACCTGAGCGACAACGTCAACCTGATGGCCAAGAACCTGACCATGCAGGTGCGCAACATCTCCCAGGTCGCGGCGGCGGTCGCCAACGGTGACCTGACCCGTACGGTGACGATCGAGGCGCGCGGCGAGGTCGCGCAGCTCGCGGACACCTTCAACACGATGGTGAAGACGCTGAGTTCGTTCGCCGACCAGGTCACCAAGGTGGCCCGTGAGGTGGGCACGGACGGCATCCTGGGCGGTCAGGCGCATGTGCCGGGTGTGGCGGGCACCTGGAAGGACCTCACCGAGTCGGTGAACCAGATGGCGTCCAACCTGACCGGTCAGGTGCGCAACATCGCGATGGTCACGACGGCCATCGCGAAGGGCGACCTGACCAAGAAGATCGACATCGACGCCCGCGGCGAGATCCTCGAGCTCAAGACGACCATCAACACCATGGTCGACCAGCTGTCCAGCTTCGCCGAGGAGGTCACCCGGGTCGCCCGTGAGGTGGGCACGGAGGGGCAGCTCGGCGGGCAGGCACGCGTGCGTGACGTGGACGGCACCTGGCGGGACCTGACGGAGTCCGTGAACGAGATGGCCGGGAACCTGACCCGGCAGGTGCGTGCCATCGCGCGCGTGGCGACCGCGGTGACCCGCGGCGACCTGAACCTGAAGATCGACGTGGACGCGTCCGGGGAGATCCAGGAACTCCAGGACTACATCAACAAGATGATCGCCAACCTGCGCGACACCACGATCGCGAACAAGGAGCAGGACTGGCTCAAGGGCAATCTCGCCCGTATCTCCGCCCTGATGCAGGGCCGCCGGGACCTGGACGACGTCGCCTCGCTGATCATGAGCGAGCTGACGCCGGTGGTCTCCGCGCAGCACGGGGCGTTCTTCCTGGCGATGCCGCTGATCGACGAGCAGGATCTGGCCGCCGAGAGCGAGGATCAGTACGAGCTGCGGATGCTCGGCAGCTACGGCTACTCGATGGGCTCGATGCCGACCTCGTTCCGGCCCGGTGAGGCCCTGGTGGGCACCGCGGCCCTGGAGCGGCGCACGATCCTGGTGGACCACGCGCCCAGCGGCTATCTGAAGATCTCCTCCGGGCTCGGTGAGGCCCCGCCCGCGCAGGTGATCGTGCTGCCGGTGCTGTTCGAGGCGAAGATCCTCGGTGTGATCGAACTGGCGTCGTTCACGCCGTTCACGCAGATCCAGAAGGACTTCCTGAACCAGATCGCCGAGATGATCGCGACCAGCGTCAACACCATCTCCGTCAACACCAAGACCGAGGTGCTGCTGAAGCAGTCGCAGGAGCTGACCGAGCAACTCCAGGAGCGCTCGGCCGAGTTGGAGAACCGGCAGAAGGCGCTCCAGGCGTCCAACGCGGAGCTGGAGGAGAAGGCGGAGCTGCTCGCCCGGCAGAACCGCGACATCGAGGTGAAGAACACCGAGATCGAGGAGGCGCGGCAGGTCCTGGAGGAGCGCGCCGAGCAACTGGCCGTCTCCATGCGTTACAAGAGCGAGTTCCTGGCCAACATGTCGCACGAGTTGCGTACGCCGCTGAACTCGCTGCTGATTCTGGCCAAACTGCTCGCCGACAACGCCGAGGGCAATCTCACCCCGAAGCAGGTCGAGTTCGCCGAGACGATCCACGGTGCCGGTTCCGACCTGCTCCAGCTGATCAACGACATCCTCGACCTGTCGAAGGTCGAGGCGGGCAAGATGGACGTCTCCCCGACGCGGATCGCGCTCGTCCAGCTCGTCGACTACGTGGAGGCGACCTTCCGGCCGCTGACCGCGGAGAAGGGCCTCGACCTGTCGGTGCGGATCTCGCCGGAGCTGCCGGCCACGCTGCACACCGACGAGCAGCGGCTGCTGCAGGTGCTGCGCAACCTGCTGTCGAACGCGGTGAAATTCACCGACTCCGGTTCGGTCGAACTGGTCATCCGGCCGGCCGGCGGTGATGTGCCGGTGGCGATCAGGGAGCAGCTGCTGGAGACGGGCTCGCTGACCGGCCCGGCCGCGCCGCTGATCGCGTTCTCGGTGACGGACACCGGCATCGGCATCGCGGCGAGCAAGATGCGGGTGATCTTCGAGGCGTTCAAGCAGGCGGACGGCACCACCAGCCGCAAGTACGGCGGCACCGGCCTTGGACTGTCCATCTCGCGGGAGATCGCGCAGCTGCTCGGCGGCGAGATCCACGCGCAGAGCGAGCCGGGCCGCGGCTCTACTTTCACCCTGTACCTGCCGCTGCACCCCGGCGAGCTGCCTCCGCACGGCTACAACCAGCCCGCGCTGCCCGCCGGGGAGTCCGGCGCGGTCGAGGCGGAGCTGCTGCTGTCCGAGCCGCCGATCGAGACGCCGGCGGAGGTGAAGTCGTACATCGAGACGCAGAACGGCGCCGCCGCGCTGTTCCGGCGCCGCCGACGGGCCGCGGCCGTGGACGGGCTCGGCGAGCGGGTGGTGGAGCGGTGGACGTCCGGTGAGCAGGAGACCGCGCCGCAGCCGCGCGGCGGCATCCGGTTCGCCGGCGAGAAGGTGCTGATCGTCGACGACGACATCCGCAACGTCTTCGCGCTGACGAGCGTCCTGGAGCAGCACGGCCTGTCGGTGCTGTACGCGGAGAACGGCCGGGAGGGCATCGAGGTCCTGGAGCAGCACGACGACGTGGCGGTGGTGCTGATGGACATCATGATGCCGGAGATGGACGGCTACGCGACGACGTCGGCGATCCGCAGGATGCCGCAGTTCGCCGGGCTGCCGATCGTGGCGCTGACCGCGAAGGCGATGAAGGGCGACCGGGAGAAGGCGATCGAGTCGGGCGCCTCGGACTACGTGACCAAGCCGGTCGACCCCGACCATCTGCTGTCGGTGATGGAGCAGTGGATGCGAGGCGAGTGAAGACCCGCAGGTGAGGGCGGGGATGGGGACGGGTCGTGGGAACGTTGTGTGTTCACGCGGAGTTGCCGGTCGAGTGTGGCCGACGCCGTGTAGAAGTACGGGAATCGGGGAACCTTCTGGTCTCACACCGCGTTTCCGCTATGTGCACAGTGACATCGCGGTGACAGGGTGTGGCGACGAGCGGGGTGCGGCTACCATGACCGGCACGAGGACGGGCGGCGAAAGGGAGTCGTCCCCTGGGGCGGCATCCGCGGATGTCACCCCGAGTCCTGAGGACAGGGGAGGCCCCAAGCCGGGGCGAGGAGGGCGGGCCATGGTGCAGAAGGCCAAGATCCTCCTGGTCGATGACCGGCCGGAGAATCTGCTGGCGCTGGAGGCGATCCTCTCGGCGCTCGATCAGACGCTGGTTCGGGCATCGTCCGGGGAGGAAGCACTCAAAGCGCTGCTCACGGACGACTTCGCGGTCATTCTGCTGGATGTCCAGATGCCGGGTATGGACGGTTTCGAGACGGCCGCACACATCAAGCGCCGCGAGCGCACGCGAGACATCCCGATCATCTTCCTCACGGCGATCAACCACGGCCCGCACCACACGTTCCGCGGGTACGCGGCGGGGGCGGTCGACTACATCTCCAAGCCGTTCGACCCGTGGGTGCTGCGGGCGAAGGTCTCGGTCTTCGTCGAGCTGTACATGAAGAACTGCCAGCTGCGTGAGCAGGCGGCGCTGCTGCGGCTCCAGTTGGAGGGCGGCAACAAGGGCGGTTCGGTCGGCCCCGGCAAGGAGTCGGCCGGTCTGCTGGCCGAGCTGTCGGCGCGCCTCGCGGCCGTCGAGGAGCAGGCCGAGGCGCTGTCCAAGCAGCTCGACGACGACTCCGCGGACGCCGCCGCGGTGGCGACGGCCGCGCATCTGGAGCGCAAACTCACCGGACTGCGGCGGGCGCTGGACGCCCTCGAGCCCGGCACCGGCGGACCGCCCGTGCTGCCCTCGCAGAACTGACGCCCGACGGGGCCCTCCTGGCCCGGCGTCAGTTTCGCGTGTCCACAGGGGCGACACGAACGGGTGAAGCAGCGGGCACACGTGTCCGCCGTCGCCTCCACAGGTAACCTCACACCTATGGCCTCACGTCCCTCCGCAGCCAAGAAGCAGCCCGCCAGGAAGGCGGCCGCTCCCGCGAAGGCTCCGGCGAAGAAGGCCGCCGCGAAAAAGGCTCCCGCCAAGAAGGCACCCGCCAAGAAGGCCGCGGCCAAGAAGGCGGCACCCCCGCCGGCCCCCAGCCCGACGGGGGGCATCTACCGGCTGGTGCGGGCGATCTGGCTCGGCCTGGCGCACGCGGTGGGTGCCGTGTTCCGCGGCATAGGGCAGGGCGCCAAGAACCTCGACCCGGCCCACCGCAAGGACGGTGTCGCCCTCCTGCTCCTCGGCCTCGCGCTGATCGTGGCCGCGGGGACCTGGTCGAACCTCCGCGGGCCCGTCGGCGACCTGGTCGAGATGCTGGTGACCGGCGCCTTCGGGCGGCTGGACCTGCTGGTGCCGATCCTGCTCGCGGTGATCGCCGTCCGCTTCATCCGGCACCCGGAGCAGCCGGACGCCAACGGGCGGATCGTCATCGGCCTGTCCGCGCTGGTGATCGGCGTGCTCGGGCAGGTGCACATCGCGTGCGGCTCGCCGGCCCGCGAGGACGGCATGCAGGCGATAAGGGACGCCGGCGGTCTGATCGGCTGGGCGGCGGCCACCCCGCTGACGTTCACCATGACCGAGGTGCTCGCCGTACCGCTGCTGGTGCTGCTGACCGTCTTCGGGCTGCTGGTGGTCACCGCCACACCGGTCAACGCCATTCCGCAGCGGCTGCGTCAGCTGGGCGTACGGCTGGGCGTGATGCACGACCCGGAGCGCGAGGAGTTCACCGAGGACGAGGAGCGCTACGACGACCAGTGGCGCGACGCGCTGCCCGCGCGCCCCCGCAGGCGTGGCTCCGCGCCCGAGGCGTACGACCCGGAGACCGCCGAGGAGGACGCGCTCTCCCGGCGCCGTGGCCGCCCCCGGCGCTCCGCCGCGTCGCAGCACGGGGCGGACCGGCGGATGGACGCCGTGGACTTCGCCGCGGCCGCCGCCGCGGATCTGGACGGGGCCGTGCTGCACGGCATGCCGCCCTCGCCGATCGTCGCCGACCTCACCCAGGGCGTCAGCGTGTCCGACCGCGAGGACACCATGCCGACGCCCGTGCCGGCCCCGGCGGGACGGGCCAGGCAGGACAGGTCCCGACAGGAGAAGCCCCGTCAGGAGAAGTCCCGGGCGGGGGTGGTGCCCGACCTCACCAAGGCGCCGCCGGAGGAGACGCGGGATCTGCCGCCGCGCGCCGAGCAGCTCCAGCTCTCCGGGGACATCACCTATTCGCTGCCCTCGCTGGACCTCCTCACCCGCGGCGGCCCCGGCAAGGCGCGCAGCGCCGCGAACGACGCCGTGGTCGCCTCGCTGACCAACGTCTTCTCCGAGTTCAAGGTCGACGCCGCCGTCACCGGCTTCACCCGCGGCCCGACGGTCACCCGCTACGAGGTCGAGCTGGGCCCGGCCGTGAAGGTCGAGCGGATCACCGCGCTGACCAAGAACATCGCGTACGCCGTCGCCAGCCCGGACGTGCGGATCATCAGCCCGATCCCCGGCAAGTCGGCGGTCGGCATCGAGATCCCCAACACCGACCGGGAGATGGTGAACCTCGGCGACGTGCTGCGGCTCGCGGAGTCCGCCGAGGACGACGACCCGATGCTGGTCGCGTTCGGCAAGGACGTCGAGGGCGGCTACGTCATGCACTCGCTGGCGAAGATGCCGCACATGCTGGTCGCCGGCGCCACCGGCTCCGGCAAGTCCTCCTGCATCAACTGTCTGATCACCTCGGTCATGATCCGGGCGACCCCCGAGGACGTCCGCATGATCCTGGTCGACCCCAAGCGGGTCGAGCTGACCGCCTACGAGGGCATCCCGCATCTGATCACGCCGATCATCACCAACCCCAAGCGGGCCGCCGAGGCGCTCCAGTGGGTCGTGCGGGAGATGGACCTCAGGTACGACGACCTGGCGGCTTACGGGTACCGGCACATCGACGACTTCAACAAGGCCGTGCGCGAAGGCTCGGTGAAGCCGCCGGAGGGCAGCGGGCGCGAGCTCCAGGCGTACCCGTACCTGCTGGTGATCGTGGACGAGCTGGCCGACCTGATGATGGTGGCACCCAGGGACGTCGAGGACTCGATCGTGCGCATCACGCAGCTCGCGCGCGCGGCCGGCATCCATCTGGTGCTGGCGACGCAGCGGCCCTCGGTCGACGTCGTCACGGGTCTGATCAAGGCGAACGTGCCCTCGCGGCTGGCGTTCGCCACCTCCTCGCTCGCCGACAGCCGCGTCATCCTCGACCAGCCGGGCGCCGAGAAGCTGATCGGCAAGGGCGACGGCCTGTTCCTGCCGATGGGGGCCAACAAGCCCACCCGTATGCAGGGCGCGTTCGTCACCGAGGCCGAGGTCGCGGCGGTCGTGCAGCACTGCAAGGACCAGATGGCGCCGGTCTTCCGCGACGACGTCACCGTGGGCACCAAGCAGAAGAAGGAGATCGACGAGGACATCGGCGACGACCTCGACCTGCTGTGCCAGGCGGCGGAGCTGGTGGTGTCGACGCAGTTCGGGTCGACGTCCATGCTCCAGCGCAAGCTGCGGGTCGGCTTCGCCAAGGCCGGGCGGCTGATGGACCTCATGGAGTCGCGGAACATCGTCGGGCCGAGCGAGGGCTCCAAGGCCCGTGACGTTCTCGTGAAGCCGGACGAGCTGGACGGTGTGCTCGCGGTGATTCGCGGGGAGTCCGACGGGTAGCGGAACAGGGACCGCGCGAGCCGCTCCGCGACCTGCCGGTTGTCCGATCGTGACTCACCCGTAAGGGATCATTGAGCAACCGTTTCCCTGTGGCGTACGTCAAGTTGAGGGAAGCGACAAAGAGGTACCCCACCATCGGCTTGACCGGCCATTCCGATGGCGTACAGATTTCCTCCGCCCGGTTGCCCCACCCCATTTGCACCCCCCTAGACTGAACCTCCAGCGCAGGCGGCTACACGCTCGAAAGGCGCCCCCGTGTCCATCGGCAACTCCCCTGAAGACGAGCGTCCGTTCGAAGACGTTTCCGAGGAAGCCCGCCCCTCCATCGGCCGTGCGCTGCGCGACGCGCGTGTCGCGGCCGGGATGACTGTCGACGACGTCAGTACCGCCACCCGGGTCCGGATCGCCATCGTGCAGGCGATCGAGGCTGACGACTTCGCACCCTGTGGCGGCGACGTGTACGCCCGCGGCCACCTCAAGACGCTGGCCCGGGCCGTCCGTCTCGATCCGGCGCCCCTGCTCGCCCAGTACGACGACGAGCACGGCGGCCGTCCGGCGCCCACCCCTGCCGCACCCCTGTTCGAGGCGGAGCGGATCCGCCCCGAGCGCCGCGGTCCGAACTGGACCGCGGCGATGGTCGCCGCGATCGTCGCGGTGGTTGGCTTCGTCGGGTTCACCGTGGTCAAGGGTGACTCCGACAACGGCGCGAAGAACGAGGTGGCCGGCGGCCCCTCGCCCACCACCAAGAAGACCGCCTCGCCCTCCGCGGGCGGCAAGAAGCCTGCCACCCCCAAGCCGGACCCCACCGAGAGCGCCATCGCGGCCGCGCCCCAGGACAAGGTCACCGTCCAGGTCAGCGCCACGGACGGGCGCAGCTGGGTCGCGGCCAAGGACCACAACGGCCGGCTGCTGTTCGACGGCCTGCTCAAGCAGGGGCAGTCCAAGACCTTCCAGGACAGCTCCAAGATCAACCTGGTCCTCGGAGACGCCGGGGCCATCCAGCTCTACGTCAACGGCAAGAAGATCGACGACGACTTCCAGCCCGGCGCTGTGGAGCGTCTGACCTACACCAAGGGCGACCCTCAGGTCGGCTGAGGCGGGGCCTTCGGGCCCACAGCATGCGCATTCGGACGGGGTTGGCCAAGATCGGCCAACCCCGTCGACGTGGGGTGTCGGTGGGACGAAGTAGTCTTGAGCCCATGCCTGAACGCCGTACCGTCGCACTCGTCACACTTGGCTGCGCCCGTAACGAGGTGGACTCGGAGGAGCTCGCAGGCCGCTTGGAGGCGGACGGCTGGCACCTCGTGGAGGACGCCGCGGAAGCGGACGTCGCCGTGGTCAACACCTGCGGTTTCGTCGACGCCGCCAAGAAGGACTCCGTCGACGCCCTGCTGGAGGCCAACGACCTCAAGGGGCACGGCCGCACCCAGGCCGTCGTCGCGGTCGGCTGCATGGCCGAGCGGTACGGCAAGGAACTCGCCGAGGCGCTCCCCGAGGCCGACGGCGTGCTCGGCTTCGACGACTACTCCGACATCTCCGACCGCCTCCAGACCATCCTGTCCGGCGGCATCCACGCCGCCCACACCCCGCGCGACCGGCGCAAGCTGCTGCCGATCAGCCCGGCCGAGCGTCAGGATTCGGCCGCCGAGGTCGCCCTGCCCGGGCACGGCCCCACCGACCTCCCGGACGGTCTCGCGCCCGCCTCCGGCCCCCGCGCGCCTCTGCGCCGCCGGCTGGACGGCGCCCCGGTCGCCTCGGTGAAGCTGGCCTCCGGCTGCGACCGGCGCTGCACCTTCTGCGCCATCCCGTCCTTCCGCGGCTCCTTCATCTCCCGCCGCCCCTCGGACGTCCTGAACGAGACGCGCTGGCTGGCCGAGCAGGGCGTCAAGGAGATCATGCTGGTCTCCGAGAACAACACCTCGTACGGCAAGGACCTGGGCGACATCCGTCTGCTGGAGTCGCTGCTGCCCGAGCTCGCCGAGGTCGACGGCATCGAGCGGGTGCGGGTGAGCTACCTCCAGCCCGCCGAGATGCGCCCCGGCCTCATCGACGTCCTCACCGGCACCCCGAAGATCGCGCCGTACTTCGACCTGTCCTTCCAGCACTCCGCGCCCGACGTGCTGCGCGCGATGCGCCGCTTCGGCGACACCGACCGCTTCCTGGAGCTGCTCGACACGATCCGCGGCAAGGCGCCGCAGGCGGGTGTGCGCTCGAACTTCATCGTGGGCTTCCCCGGTGAGACCGAGGCCGACCTGGCCGAGCTGGAGCGCTTCCTGACCGGGGCGAGACTCGACGCCATCGGCGTCTTCGGGTACTCCGACGAGGAGGGCACCGAGGCCGCCACCTACGGCAACAAGCTCGACGAGGACGTCGTCGCCGAGCGCCTCGCGCACATCTCGCGGCTCGCCGAGGAGCTCGTCTCCCAGCGCGCCGAGGAGCGGCTGGGCGAAACCGTGCGCGTGCTCGTGGAGTCCGTGGACGAGGAGGAGGGCGTCTTCGGCCGCGCGGCCCACCAGGCGCCCGAGACGGACGGCCAGGTGCTGCTCACGAGCGGCGAGGGCCTGAGCGTCGGCCGTATGGTCGAGGCGAAGGTGGTCGGCACGGAGGGTGTCGACCTGGTGGCCGAGCCGCTGGCGGGCTCGCACGCGTGTAGCGAGGAGGCGGGCAGATGACCGGAGTACCGGCATCCGCCGCGGGCGGCCCCGCCAAGGCGGGCTCCTCCGCGAGCGGTGTGTCCCCGGCCGGCGCGTCGGCCCTGAGCCGGTCCAAGAGCCAGCCGGTCAGGCCCGGCACCGCCGCCGCCGCTCCGGCCGGCGACGGTGGCTCCCCGGAGGCCGGCGACGGCACCGCGCGGACCCCGCGCGGCGGCAAGCTGGCGGCCGCGGCCGTCAACCAGGCGAGCGTCTGGAACATCGCCAACCTGCTGACCATGCTCCGGCTGGTCCTGGTGCCGGCCTTCGTCGCGCTGATGCTGGCCGACGGAGGATACGACCCCGCCTGGCGCTCGTTCGCCTGGGCGGCCTTCGCCATCGCCATGATCACCGACCTGTTCGACGGGCATCTGGCGCGCACCTACAACCTGGTCACCGACTTCGGGAAGATCGCCGATCCCATCGCCGACAAGGCGATCATGGGCGCGGCGCTGATCTGTCTCTCCTACCTCGGCGACCTGCCGTGGTGGGTGACCGCGGTGATCCTCGGCCGGGAACTCGGGATCACGCTGATGCGTTTCCTGGTCATCCGGTACGGCGTCATCCCCGCCAGCCGCGGGGGCAAGCTCAAGACCCTCACCCAGGGCGTGGCCGTCGGGATGTACATCCTGGCTCTGACGGGATGGCTGGCCACCCTGAGGTGGTGGGTGATGGCCGCGGCCGTCGTGCTGACGGTCGTGACCGGGCTGGACTACGTAAGACAGGCCATTGTCCTGCGCCGACAGGGAATGGCCGAGCGCGAGCGGGCGTCGGAGGAGACGGAAGCGTGAGTTCCACCGCCGCCGATGTGGTGCGACTACTGACGGTGAAGGGCGAGACGCTCGCCGTCGCCGAGTCGCTCACCGGCGGAATGGTGGCCTCCGCGCTGACCGCGGTCCCCGGGGCGTCCAAGGCCTTCCGGGGCTCCGTCACGGCGTACGCCACGGCTCTGAAGCATGAGCTGCTCGGGGTCGACGCCACCCTGCTGGAGGAGCGCGGCGCGGTCGATCCGCAGGTCGCGGCTCAGATGGCGGCCGGTGTGCGCAGGGCACTGGGTGCCGACTGGGGCATCGCGACGACCGGTGTGGCCGGTCCCGACCCCCAGGACGGCCGGCCCGTGGGGACGGTCTTCATCGCCGTCGACGGCCCCCTGGGGGCGGATTCCGTTTCCGCCGGTGGCGGAAAAGTGGAGGCGCTGCGGTTGAACGGCGACCGTGCGGAAATTCGTATGGAGAGTGTACGGAGCGTGCTCGGCCTGCTTCTGCGGGAGCTCGCGGGCGAACAGACCGGGAATGAGCGGGCACAGGATACGGAACAGAACGGGGGGTTTTGATGTTTGCAGCCCTGAGTGAACACGACATCGCTCCCCGCACGGCCGCGGCGCGAGGCGGTACGGTGGGGCGTGAAGGATGCGGCTACGCGGTCCGAGGAGGGAGCCACCGATGATTCTGCTCCGTCGCCTGCTGGGTGACGTGCTGCGTCGGCAGCGCCAGCGCCAGGGCCGTACTCTGCGCGAAGTCTCCTCGTCCGCCCGAGTCTCACTCGGCTATCTCTCCGAGGTGGAGCGGGGGCAGAAGGAGGCTTCCTCCGAACTGCTCTCCGCCATCTGCGACGCGCTGGACGTACGGATGTCCGAGCTCATGCGGGAAGTGAGCGACGAGCTCGCCCTCGCCGAGCTGGCCCAGTCCGCAGCGGCCACCCCCAGCGAACCCGTGCCCACGCCGGTGCGACCCATGCTGGGTTCCGTTTCGGTGACCGGTGTGCCACCGGAACGGGTGACGATCAAGGCGCCCGCCGAAGCGGTGGACGTCGTCGCCGCCTGACGGTCGTGCGCATGAGCGCGTGATTCGACGCGACGCGTTGTGTGAGGCCCTGGCCAGGGCTTCTCCGGGTAACCGGGGAGGTCGGCCGGGGCCTTTCGCGTGGGTGCGGCCGTGTGGAACGTGCCACAAAACAACCCGCTTGCCTCCGTTTGCCGCTGTCGGGCGGTGCGGTCATGGTGGAGAGGCATGTCCCGCCGCGGCCCGCGGAGATCCGCCCGTACGCCGTGCGGGACATCCTGCATCCGTGTGCCCGGGGTGCGCCCTGGTGACGGAAGTGAGGCGTACTTAGCGTCGTTCGTCGGGCGACGGTCCGCTGAGGCGGTGGCCGACGGGATCGGGCTGGAGGTGGCGCCATGGTGGGGCGGATAGCACGCTGGGGGGCCGGTCTGGGGTTCGGTGCGCTGTGGTGGTGGGCCGTGGTGCGGCTCGCGGTCACGCCGGACGCCGGCGTGCTGGAGGGTGCCGTGGCGGCCGGGGGCTGGGGGCTGAGCCTGCTGCCGGTGCACTGTGTCCCGAAGGGGCGCGCGGCGGGGGCGCTCGCCACGGGGCGCTGGGTGCGGGCCTGGCGGGTGGGCGACAGGGGGCTGGGGAGCGGTCTCGGGGGTCCGGGAGGGGGACGCCGGGGCTGATGGTCGGCGCTCGGCGGCCGTGCCGATTGGAAGGCTGCTCGACGGTCGGTCGAGCGTGGGTCGGGATGGGCGGGGGTTCTCGGCAGGGGCGGGGCGGGGTGGAGGGGCCGATGGGGGCAGCGGGCGCAGGCCGGTGACGCCGCGCGGTTCTCACCATGGCATGGCGACGCCGCCGTTCGGGCGGAGGATCTGGCCCGTCATGAAGGCGGAGGCGTCCGACGCCAGGTGGAGAACGGTGTGGGCCACGTCCTCGGGCTCGCCCACTCGGCCCAGCGGCGACCGGCGGGCCATGAGCGCCTCCGCGCGGGCCTGTTCGCCGGCCTCGTGCCGGTCGGTCATCGGCGTACGGATCCAGCCCGGCGCGACGGCGTTGACGCGGATGCCGTGCCGGCCGACCTCGTTCGCGAGAGTCTTGGTCAGCTGCACCACGGCCGCCTTGGCCGCGCCGTAGCAGAGCAGGCCCGGGCCGCCCGTGTCGACGGCACCGGATGCCATGGTGACGATGCTGCCCCTGATGCCATGGGCGATCATCAGGCGCGCCGCCTCCTGGCAGGCGTACAGCACACCCTTGAAGTTGACGTTCAGCACCCGGTCGAGGTCCTCGTCGCGGGTCTCCAGGACCGGGCTGCTGTGCATGATCCCGGCGACGGCCGCCAGCACGTGCAGCCGCTCGCAGCCCGCGACGGCCTGCCGCAGCCGTGCGCGGTCGGTGACGTCCAGACGGTGGGTCACGGCCGTGCCGCCCTCGGCCTTGATCAGGGCGGCCGTCCCGTCGAGACCGGGGGCGTCGAGGTCGGCGCAGTGCACATGGGCGCCCGCGCGGGCCAGCAGAACCGCGCTGGCCCGTCCGATGCCTCCGGCGGCACCGGTGACGAAGGCGGTGCGTCCGTTGAGGTCGTACGCGTCGACGGCCATGAAGGGACCGTACGAGCGTTTCTGACGGATCGTCAATCGGCGGGTCGGCGGCTTCTGCGGGCGGCCGGGGAGCCCGGTGCCGGGGCCGGGCCCGGCTGGCAGGTCGGGCACCAGTAGGTGGGGCGTTCGCGGGAGCCGTCGCCCTGGTCCGCGAGGCGGACCGGCGTGCCGCAGCGCAGACAGGGCCGGGACGCCCGGCCGTACACGAACAGGTCCTGTCCGCGACGGGCCGTCGTGGTGCGCACCGGGCGTTCGCGGTTGGCCTCCAGGAGCCGCTTGGCGAGGACGGGCAGCGCGGCCGCGCGGTCGGTAGGGAGGGCGCCCACGGGGAGCCAGGGGGTGGCACCGAGCAGGAAGCAGAGCTCGCTCTTGTACACGTTGCCGATCCCGGCGAGGTTGCGCTGGTCGAGCAGCGCCTCACCGAGGGGGCGGGACGGGTCCGTGAGGAGGTTCGCCAGGGCGCGGTCCGGGTCCCAGTCGGGGCCCAGCAGGTCGGGGCCGAGGTGGCCGACGACGCGTTCCTCCTCGGCGGTGCGCAGCAGTTCCAGGACGGGGAGGCGGTAGCCGACGGCGGTGTGCGCCGGGTTGCCGAGGACGGCCCGGATCTGGTGGGCGGGGCCGCCGCTCCACCGCTGGCCCGCGGTGAACACCTTCCAGGAGCCGTCCATCCTCAGATGCGAGTGGAGGGTGATGCCGCCCTCGAAGCGGGTGAGCAGATGCTTTCCGCGGGGGGTGACGTCCAGGACGGAGCGGCCGGTGAGGTCGGCCGTGGCGTACTTCGGCACCCTGAGGTCGCAGTGGGTCAGCAGCTGGCCCGCGAGGGCGGTGTGCAGCCTCTTCGCGGTCTGCCAGACGGTGTCGCCTTCGGGCATGGGTCAAGGGTGGCACGGGGGTATGTGTCTCACGCTCTCAGGCGCAGACCGCGTGGAGTCGCGATGAAGCCCGCTCCTTCCAGAACGGTGCCGATGGGTGAGGTCAGGGCCGGGACGCCGTTGACGCGCTCCACGGTGACCGTGCCGAGGGAGCCCGCACGGGCGGCCGCCGCGAGCGCCTCGGCGGCTTCGTGCAGCCGCGGGTCGTCCGAGGGTGAGCCGCTCGTGCCGTCCGGGTCGGCGAGCCAGGCCAGCAGGGTCTTGCCGCCGCGCTCCATGTAGAGAGTCAGCTCGCCGTCGACCAGGACCACGAGCGAGCCCGCCTTGCGCCCCGGCTTGTGCCCGGCGCCGGTGGGCGGCTCCGGCCAGGACAGGGCGGCGCCGTACGCGTTGGCCGGGTCGGCGGCGGCGAGGACGACCGCGCGGGAGGCGGGCGCGGGGCGTCTGCCGTGGCCCGGGGCGTAGGGGGGCGTGCCGGTGCCTCGCCAGGGGGCGTTCCGGGACGGTCGGCCGTTCGAGCCGTAGGGGGCGTCCGTACGGTACGAGTCGCTCGAGCCGTACGGGTCGTTCGGCTCGCGCGGTTGGGCGAGGTCGCGCGGGGAGACGTAGTCGCCCGGGGCGGTCCGGTTGCCGGGGTACGAGCGGCCGCCGGGCAGGGTCGGGTCGTCGGGGAAAGCGAACTCCCCCGGCGTGACGGGGTCGTTCGGGAACGTGAAGTCGCCGGGCGACGCGGGGCCGTCGGGGAAGGCGAAGGCCTCGTCGGTGAAGGGCGCGTTCGTGCCGAAGGCCCCCGCCGCCGGGTCCTGTCCCCGGCCGTCGGCGAAACCGGGGACGGGCAGGCCCTCGCGGGCATTGGAGACCGCGCGCAGGCGGTCCACCGCCCCGTCCATCGCGAACTGCGCGGCGCCCAGACCCTCCACGACATAACCGCGGCGGGTCTGTCCGGTCTCCTCGAAGGCGGACAGTACGCGGTACACCGCCGAGAACCCTCCCTCGACGCCCTCGGAGGACACCGCTCCCCTGGTCACCACGCCGTGCCGGTCGAGGAGGACCCGGGCCAGCGCATGGGCCCGCACGGTCAGGTCGGCGTCGCGCTCCGGCAGGAGCGACCAGCGGCCGGCGACCGTCGGGGGACCGGTGCGGGAGGCCGGGCGGGCCGCGGCGGTCAGCGAGCCGTAACGCCCGCGCGGGATCGTGCGCTTGGCGCGGTGGGCCGTGGAGCCCGCGGTGCGGCCGGAGCCCAGCAGGGCGCGCATCGGCGCCAGCGTGTCGTTGGTGAGGCGGCCGGACCAGGCCAGGTCCCAGATGGCGTCGGCCAGTTGGGGATCGGTGGCGTCCGGGTGCGTGGTGGCCCGGACCTGGTCGGCGATCTGACGGAAGAACAGGCCGTAGCCGCCGGACAGGGTGCCCAGGACGGACTCGTGCAGCGCTGTCTGCTCCAGCGGGTGGGGCGGAGGCAGCAGCAGCGGGGCTGCGTCGGCCATGTACAGCGAGACCCAGCCGTCCTTGCCGGGCAGCGAGCCCACCCCGGCCCACACCACCTCGCCGGACGCGGTGAGTTCGTCCAGCAGCGCCGGAGTGAAGTCGGAGACCCTGGAGGGCAGCACGAGCTTCTCCAGGGCGGACGCGGGCACGGACGCGCCCTGCAACTGCTCGACGGCCCGCACAAGGCCGTCGACGCCGCGCAGCCCGTGCCCGCGGCCGATGTGCTGCCACTGCGGGAGGAACTGGGCGAGCGCGGGCGGCGGCACCGGCTCCAGCTCGTGCCGCAGCGCGGCGAGCGAGCGGCGGCGCAGTCGGCGCAGGACCGCCGCGTCGCACCACTCCTGGCCGATCCCGGCCGGGTGGAACTCGCCCTGTACGACCCGGCCGGCCGCCGCCAGCCGTTGCAGGGCGCCCTCGGTGACCGCGACGCCGAGGCCGAATCGGGCCGCCGCCGTGGCGGAGGTGAACGGGCCGTGGGTGCGGGCGTGGCGCGCGAGGAGGTCGCCCAAGGGGTCCTTCACGGGTTCGGTGAAGGCCTCCGGCACGCCCACCGGCAGGGCGGTGCCGAGCGCGTCGCGCAGTCTGCCCGCGTCCTCGACGGCGGCCCAGTGGTCGGCGCCCGCGATGCGGACCCGGATGGCGCGGCGGGCCGCGGCCAGGTCGTGGGCCCACTGGGGCTGCGCGCCGCGCTCGGCCAGGTCGGCTTCGGTGAGCGGGCCCAGCATCCGGAGCAGGTCGGCGACGCCCTCGGCGTCCTTGACCCGCCGGTCCTCGGTGAGCCACTGAAGCTCCCGCTCCAGTTCGGTGAGCACCTCGGCGTCGAGCAGTTCGCGCAGTTCCGCCTGGCCGAGCAGCTCGGCGAGCAGGCGGGAGTCCAGCGACAGCGCGGCCGCCCGGCGTTCGGCGAGCGGTGAGTCGCCCTCGTAGAGGAACTGGGCGACGTATCCGAAGAGGAGGGAGCGGGCGAAGGGGGACGGCTCGGGGGTGGTGACCTCGACGAGGCGCACCTTGCGCGACTCCAGGTCACCCATCAGCTCCGCGAGGCCCGGGACGTCGAACACGTCCTGGAGGCATTCGCGGACCGCCTCAAGGACGATCGGGAACGAGCCGAACTCGCTCGCCACCTGGAGCAGTTGCGCCGCGCGCTGGCGCTGCTGCCACAGCGGGGTGCGCTTGCCCGGGTTGCGGCGCGGGAGCAGCAGCGCGCGGGCGGCGCACTCGCGGAAGCGTGACGCGAACAGCGCGGAGCCGCCGACCTGGTCGGTGACGACCTGGTCGACCTCGCCCTTGTCGAAGACGACGTCCGCCGCGCCCACGGGCGCCTGGTCGGCGTCAGCCGCCGTGTCGAGGGGGGCGCCCGTCTTCATGGGCTCCTGGTCGAGCAGCTCCAGGCTCATCAGGTCGGCGTCGGGCAGGCGCAGCACGATGCCGTCGTCGGCGTGCATGACCTGGGCGTCCATGCCGTAGCGCTCGGACAGGCGGGCGCCGAGCGCGAGAGCCCAGGGGGCGTGGACCTGGGCGCCGAAGGGGGAGTGGACGACGACGCGCCAGTCGCCGAGCTCGTCACGGAAGCGCTCCACGACGATCGTGCGGTCGTCCGGGACGTGGCCGCAGGCCTCGCGCTGCTCGTCCAGGTAGGACAGGACGTTGTCCGCGGCCCAGGCGTCGAGGCCCGCGGCGAACAGGCGCAGCCGGGCGTCTTCCTTGCCCAGGGAGCCGACCTCGCGCAGGAACGCGCCCACCGCGCGGCCCAGTTCGAGCGGGCGGCCCAGCTGGTCGCCCTTCCAGAACGGCAGCCTGCCCGGCACGCCCGGGGCGGGGGAGACCAGCACGCGGTCGCGGGTGATGTCCTCGATCCGCCACGAACTGGTGCCCAGTGTGAAGACGTCACCCACGCGGGACTCGTAGACCATCTCCTCGTCCAGCTCGCCGACCCGCCCGCCGCCCTTCTTGGGGTCGGAACCGGCGAGGAAGACGCCGAACAGGCCGCGGTCGGGGATCGTGCCGCCGGAGGTGACGGCGAGGCGCTGCGCTCCTGGCCGGCCGGTCACCGTGCCCGCGACGCGGTCCCACACCACGCGCGGGCGCAGTTCCGCGAAGGCGTCGGAGGGGTAGCGGCCGGCGAGCATGTCGAGGACGGCCGTGAAGGCGGACTCGGGCAGCGAGGCGAAGGGCGCCGCGCGGCGCACCGCGGCCAGCAGGTCGTCGACCTGCCAGGTGTCCATGGACGTCATGGCCACGAGCTGCTGTGCCAGCACGTCCAGGGGATTGGCCGGGACCTTGAGCGACTCGATGGAGCCGGTGCGCATGCGCTCGGTGACCACGGCCGCCTGCACGAGGTCGCCGCGGTACTTCGGGAACACCACGCCCGTGGACACCGCGCCCACCTGGTGCCCGGCACGGCCGACGCGCTGGAGCCCGGAGGCCACGGAGGGCGGGGACTCCACCTGGACGACGAGGTCGACCGCGCCCATGTCGATGCCCAGTTCGAGGCTGGAGGTGGCGACCACCGCGGGCAGGCGGCCCGCCTTGAGGTCCTCCTCGACCAGCGCCCGCTGCTCCTTGGAGACCGAGCCGTGGTGGGCGCGCGCGATGACCGGCGGGGCGCCCATCGCCGCGCCGGAGCCGCCCATCAGCTGGGCGGGGCCGTGCTGTTCGTCCAGGGGCTCGCCGGTGGCGCGCTCGTAGGCGATCTCGTTCAGCCGGTTGCACAGACGCTCGGCCAGGCGGCGCGAGTTGGCGAAGACGATGGTGGAGCGGTGCGACTGGACCAGGTCGGTGATGCGTTCCTCGACATGCGGCCAGATCGAGGGGCGCTCGGCGGCGGAGTCGCCGTCGACGGCCGGGGCGGTGCCCAGCTCGCCGAGGTCCTCGACCGGGACGACGACCGAGAGGTCGAACTCCTTGCCCGACTTCGGCTGGACGATCTCCACCTTGCCGCGCGGCGCGAGATAGCGGGCCACCTCGTCGACCGGGCGCACGGTCGCCGACAGGCCGATGCGGCGGGCCGGCTTCGGCAGCAGCTCGTCCAGCCGCTCCAGGGTCAGGGCGAGGTGGGCACCGCGCTTGGTGCCGGCCACCGCGTGGACCTCGTCGAGGATCACCGTCTCGATGCCGGTCAGCGCGTCACGCGTGGCCGAGGTCAGCATCAGGAACAGGGACTCCGGGGTGGTGATCAGGATGTCCGGAGGACGTGCGGACAGCGCGCGGCGCTCCGCCGGCGGGGTATCGCCGGAGCGGATGCCCACCTTCACCTCCGGCTCGGGCAGGCCCAGCCGGACGGACTCCTGGCGGATGCCGGTCAGCGGACTGCGCAGGTTGCGCTCGACGTCCACGGCCAGGGCCTTCAGCGGCGAGACGTACAGCACGCGGCAGCGCTTCCTGGGGTCCGCGGGCGGGGGAGTCGCGGTGAGCTGGTCCAGCGCGGCGAGGAACGCGGCCAGCGTCTTGCCCGACCCGGTCGGCGCGACCACCAGCACGTCCGAGCCCTCCCGGATGGCCTGCCACGCGCCCGCCTGGGCCGCGGTGGGCGCGGAGAAGGCCCCCGTGAACCAGCCGCGGGTCGCGGGGGAGAAGCCGTCGAGGGCCCGGTGGGCGGAGCTGACCATGCGTCCATCCTGCACCCACACACTGACAACGGCGCTGAGCTGCGGGTTTCGGGGGCGGGCGGGCTGCGGGGGCGGCCGGTGTGCCGCCGCCGGGCAGCCGGCCGACGGGCATCGACGGCCGATCCGAGTGGGCCCCGTCCCGGATGTCCCGGGCGTCTTGGCCGTGCCGGGCGGGTTTCCGCACGCCGATCAGATTGGCCGACAATAGGCGCATGGCGGGTTCCGGCGAGCGGGCACGGCACTGGCAGTACTCGGAACTGCCCGGTGTCGATCTGCTGCGGGCCCGGTACATCCGCAAGACGTTCGTCCGCCACACCCACGAGCACTTCGTGATCGCGGCCATCGCCGACGGCGTCGAGATCTTCCACCACGGCAGCGGCGACCAGTACGCGGGCGCGGGCGCGCTGGCCCTGGTCAACCCGGACACCCCGCACACCGGGCGGGCCGGAGTGCCCGAGGGCTGGCGGTACGGGGCGGTCTACCCGTCCCCGGACGTCGTGTCCGCCATCGCCGCCGAGACGACCACGATCCGCGGCACCCCGGGCTTCGTCAGGCCCGTGCTCGACGACCTCTACACCGTCGCCCTGGTCCACAAGGTGCTGCGCGCCGCCGACGAGGGCAACGCCCTGGCCGCCGACACACTGCTGCGGGTGGCAGTGACCCGGCTGCTCCGCCTGAACGGCGGGCCCCTTCCACAGCGGGCGGTCCGGACCGCGGGCGCGAGCGTCGCCGCACGCGCGCGTGCCGCGCTGGAGGACCGGATGACCGGGCCGCCGACCCTGGAGCGCCTCGCCGCGGACCTCGGCACCAGCCCCTTCGCCCTGCTGCGCGCGTTCCGCGACGCCTACGGGATGCCGCCGCACGCCTGGCTCACCGACGCGCGCGTACGGCGGGCGCGGGCGCTGCTGGACGCGGGCACCGCACCCGCCGAGGCCGCCGTGGCGGTGGGCTTCACCGACCAGCCGCACCTGAACCGGCACTTCAGCCGCATCGTGGGCGTACCGCCGGGCGCGTACCAGCGCGAGCGCAAGAACGTACAAGACGGCACGCGCGGGCTCCTCGTACCGTCCGAGACGTGGCAGAACAGACAGCGCTCACAGCGGACACACGGGCCGGCGGCCCGGGAAGGCGGGACACCGGCCGCGCGGCGGACACCGGTGGTCCGCGGAAGCCGGACGCGGCCGTCGTACGGGACGCCCTCGGAGTCGGGGTCGCCGTAGGGCTGTCCGGCTTCGCCTTCGGGGTGACGTCGGCAGGTGGCGGGCTCACCCTCCTGCAGACCTGTGCGCTCAGCCTCCTGGTCTTCACCGGGGCCTCCCAGTTCGCGCTGGTCGGGGCCCTGGCGGCCGGAGGGAACCCGTTCACGGCCGCCGCCGGTGCCTTTTTCCTGGGCGTGCGCAACGCGTTCTACGGACTGCGCCTGTCGCAGTTGCTGGCGCTCCCGCGCGCGGTGCGGCCCTTCGCCGCGCAGTGGGTCATCGACGAGACCACGGCCGTCGCGCTGGCCCAGCCCACACGCCGTGCCGCGCGGATCGGCTTCACGGTGACCGGGCTCAGCCTCTATGTGCTGTGGAACCTCACCACGCTGCTCGGCGCGCTGGGTGCCGAGGCCATCGGCGACACGGACGCGTGGGGTCTGGACGCCGCGGGGCCCGCCGTCTTCCTGGCGCTGCTCGCGCCCATGCTCACCAGCGCCACCGAGCGGGCCGTCGCCGGCCTCGCCGTGATCCTCGGACTCGTCCTGCTGCCGGTGCTGCCCGCGGGAGTGCCGGTGCTGCTGGCCGCGCTGGCGGCGCCCGCCGTGTTGTGGGTACAGGGACGCCGCCGGGGAGCCGAACCGCGTCGGTCGGGGCCGGTCGCGAGTTCCGGCGGAGACGGGAGCGCGTCCGACGGTTGGGAGTCGGCATCCGGCGGTGATTCGGGTGTATCCGGCCGCGGGGAGACGGCATCCGGCGGTTCGGACTCGGCATCCGGTCGTGACTCGGGTGCATCCGGCCGTGAGGACACGCCCTCCGGCAACGACGAGAGCGCGAAGGACGAGCGATGAACTTCTGGATCGCGATCGCCGTCACCGCGGTCGGCTGCTACGCCGTCAAGCTCGCCGGACTGCTCGTCCCCGCAGGTGCCCTGGAGCGCCCCCTCGTCAGGCGGCTCGCCGCGCTGCTCCCGGTGGCGCTGCTCGCCGCCCTGACGGCGCAGCAGACCTTCGCCGACGGCCGGACGCTGGTGCTGGACGCGCGGGCGGCCGGGCTCGCCGCGGCCGCCGTGGCCCTGGTGCTGCGCGCTCCCTTTCTGGTCGTCGTGGCGGCCGCGGTGCTGGTCACGGCGGGGGTGCGGGCGCTGGGCGGGTGAGAGGCGGCCGGCCACGGGGGCCGGGCGGACGATGCAGGACAGGGCCCGCCTCGGTGCGACAGGGCCTCGCGCCTCGACACCTCAGTAGTACTGCGGCACCTCACCCCCGGCGGGCCGGCGCCTCACCCGATGAACCGGCCGTACGCCCTCAGGGTGCGCAGGGCCTCGATCGTCACCATGGGACGCGCCTCCAGGGCGGTGCCCGGCGCCCACCGACGCCAGCGGACGGGCCAGCCGCCGTCCTCCTCCTGCTCGGCGGCGAGGAAGTCCAGGGAGCGTGCCATCTCCTCGTCGGTGAACCACGCGCGCGCGAGGGACTGCGGTGTCCTCGCGAAGTCGTGCGGGAAGTGGTGCTCGCCCGGCCCGTATCCCGGAGCCACCGGGTAGGCGTCGAGGTCCGCCGGGTCAAGCGCCGCGAGCCGCTGCTCGCGCACCAGGCGGCCCAGCCGGTCGGCGGCGGACTGCGCGCGTGACCGGTCGGGTGCCGAGTCCAGGAAGGCGACCGTGGCATGGATCTCGTAGGGGTGCGAACTCTTCAGCGACTCGACCGCCTCCCAGCAGAAGTCGGTGGCCCGGAACAGCCACGCGTGCCACACCTCGTTGCGGTGCAGCACCCCCACCACCGGCCCGGTGGCCAGGAGCTCGCCGGGCGGGTCGTCCACGATCGGCACGAACGGGGCCGCCGGATAGCCACGCTGGCTGGGATGCACCGCCGGAAGGGCGCCGTCCGGGGTGGAGACGAGGGTCAGGTAGCGGCAGACGCGCTCCACGCGCTGTCCGCCGCAGCGCCCGATGGCGTCCAGCACGCGCAGCGCGTGCGCGGTGTGCAGCGGCTGGCTGACAGGGCCGCGCAGATCGGGCTCCAGGGCGTGCCCGTATCCGCCGTCCTCGTTGCGGTAGGCGTCCAGCGCGGTCTCCACCGGATCGGCGGCGCCGTCCAGGAAGTGGTACGCGAAGAGCCGCTGTTCCAGCACGCGCGCGGTGAGCCAGACGAAGTGCTCGGCGCGGAAGAGCGGGGAGTGCGCCGGGGGCGTTGCGGGGAGTGGGGAAGCTCCGGTTTCGGACATGGTCAGACCGTAGGGCGGAAAGCGGTCCGGGAGAGCCGCCCCGGCCGGGGCCCACTCTCAGGGGCGGGATACTGATGTCATGCGGTTGACGGTCTTCTGGGAGCGGATGGCGGAGCACTTCGGTGCGGGGTACGCCGAAACCTTCGCGCGCGATCACGTGATGTCGGAGCTCGGCGGGCGCACGGTGGTCGAGGCGCTGGACTCCGGCTGGGAGGCCAAGGACGTGTGGCGGGTGGTCTGCTCGGTGATGAACGTCCCGCGGGAACGGCACTGAGCGGGCACCAGAACACAGGGCGGCCGTACGAGTGTCGGTGGCGTGGGCGAGACTTTCTCCGTGGCACCCACTGACGAGACGGGGCAGGCGGCCCCGCAGGCATCCGCGATCGGCACGACACCGCCCGCACAGCCCCCGGCAGGCGGCGCGGGACGGCCGGGCGCACGCATGCCGCGCTGGCTGCCGCGTGCCATGGTGCTCGCCCTCGCGCTCGTCGCCTGCTTCCAGCTCGGCAGCTGGGCCTTCCACCAGCTGACCGGGCTGCTGATCAACATCCTGATCGCGTTCTTCCTGGCGCTCGCCATGGAGCCCGCCGTGAGCTGGATGGCCTCCCGGGGGATGCGCCGGGGCCTGGCCACCGGACTGGTCTTCCTCCTGGTGATCGTCCTGTCCGCGGGGTTCGTGATCGCCCTGGGGTCGCTGCTCGCCGGCCAGATCATCAAGATCGTCGAGGGTTTCCCGCAGTATCTCGACTCCGTCATCAACTGGATCAACGCCCACTTCAACACCGACCTGAAGCGGGTGGACGTCCAGGAGGGCGTGCTGCGCTCGGACTGGCTGCGCAGCTACGTCGAGAACAGCGCCACCGGGGTGCTGGACGTCTCCGCGCAGGTGCTGGGCGGGCTCTTCCGGCTGCTGACGATCGTGCTGTTCGCGTTCTACTTCGCCGCCGACGGGCCCCGGGTGCGCCGCGCGCTGTGCTCCGTACTGCCGCCCGCCAAGCAGGCCGAGGTGCTGCGCGCGTGGGAGATCGCCGTGGACAAGACCGGCGGCTATCTGTACTCACGCGGTCTGATGGCGCTGATCTCGGGCGTCTGCCACTACATCCTGCTCCAGTCGCTGGGCGTGCCCTACGCGCCCGTGCTCGCGGTGTGGGTGGGCCTGGTGTCGCAGTTCATCCCGACCATCGGCACCTATCTCGCGGGCGCCCTGCCGATGCTGATCGCCTTCACCGTCGACCCCTGGTACGCGCTCTGGGTACTGATCTTCGTCGTGATCTACCAGCAGTTCGAGAACTACGTGCTCCAGCCCAAGCTGACCTCCAAGACCGTCGACATCCATCCCGCGGTCGCCTTCGGCTCGGTCATCGCGGGCACGGCGCTGCTCAACGCGGTCGGCGCCCTGATCGCCATCCCGGCGGTCGCCACGCTCCAGGCCTTCCTGGGCGCCTATGTGAAGCGCTACGACGTCACCGACGACCCGCGCGTGCACGGCCACCGAGGCCGCGGCGAGAACCAGGACCCCGGTCTGCTCGGCCGCGGACGCCGCTTGCTGGACCGGCTGCGGCAGGACCACCCGGGGGACGGCTCGGAAGACCGCCCGGAGGGCCGCTCCGACGGGGAGGCGCCGACGAACGGGCCGGATTCGGACTGACGGTCCGCGTCTCCGTCCCACGTGGCACGCGGGACGGTCCCGTGCCGCGTGCCACGCAGTCAAAGCCGCGATGTTGAGCATCCGCGCATACGGCGCTGAGTACGCGTACTCAGGGATCGGCGACGGTCGGTGACAAGACTGAGGGCACACCGACCGACTGGAGACGATCATGTTCAAGCCCCGCAGCGCCCACCGGCCCGCCCCCGCGACGCGCCTCCGTCGGCTTCCCGCCGTCACCGCCGTCCTCGTGGGAGCGGCAGCAGTGGCGGGGCTCACCGGATGCTCGGCCTTCGAGATCCGGGAGGAGATGTGCATGAGCACGGAGTACCCGGTCCTGGCGGTGAACAGCAGCGGTTCGGACTGCGTCCCGAAGGGCGAGGAGCCCGGGGAGGGGTACGCGCGGTACCCGGAGGGCAAGGTGCCGGAGGTCGTCGGCGACAAGTGGGACGTGTACTGGTACACGCACACGCTCGACGAGAACGGCAAGCTCGTGGAGCTGCCCGAGGAGCAGTGACCAGAGGGCACCTGGGCCGGGGCGACGGGGGCTGGGCCCACCTTGGCCGGGGCGACGGGGCCCGGCGGCACCTGGGCCGGGGCGACGGGGTCCGTCGTCATCGGGCGGCACGAGGCTCTCCCGCCCCTTCGCGGCAGGGGGTCCGCCGTTCCGGAGACACGCTTCCGGAGCCGCGTGGTGCGCTTGACACGAAAATCGAACATCCATTCTTATGGAGGCTCCGGCGGGGTTCTTCGTGGGTGATTTGATGTAGTTCATACGGAGAAATGCCCGAGTTATCCACAGGCCGGACCCGCGTCGGGGCGCATTGTCAGTGGCAGGCGTTAGCGTCTTTGACGTGAAGCGATCGACTCAAGCAAACCGGGTGGAACCCATGGCAGGAACCGACCGCGAGAAGGCGCTCGACGCCGCGCTCGCACAAATTGAACGGCAATTCGGCAAGGGCGCGGTGATGCGCCTGGGCGAGCGGCCGAACGAGCCCATCGAGGTCATCCCCACCGGGTCGACCGCGCTCGACGTCGCCCTGGGCGTCGGCGGCCTGCCGCGCGGCCGCGTGGTGGAGGTGTACGGCCCGGAGTCCTCCGGCAAGACGACCCTGACCCTGCACGCCGTGGCGAACGCGCAGAAGGCCGGCGGTCAGGTCGCCTTCGTCGACGCGGAGCACGCACTCGACCCCGAGTACGCGAAGAAGCTCGGCGTCGACATCGACAACCTGATCCTCTCCCAGCCGGACAACGGCGAGCAGGCCCTGGAGATCGTGGACATGCTCGTCCGCTCCGGCGCCCTCGACCTCATCGTCATCGACTCCGTCGCCGCGCTCGTCCCGCGCGCGGAGATCGAGGGCGAGATGGGCGACAGCCACGTCGGCCTCCAGGCCCGCCTCATGAGCCAGGCCCTGCGGAAGATCACCAGCGCGCTCAACCAGTCCAAGACCACCGCCATCTTCATCAACCAGCTCCGCGAGAAGATCGGCGTCATGTTCGGCTCCCCGGAGACCACGACCGGTGGACGGGCGCTGAAGTTCTACGCCTCCGTGCGCATCGACATCCGGCGCATCGAGACCCTGAAGGACGGCACGGAGGCGGTCGGCAACCGCACCCGCTGCAAGGTCGTCAAGAACAAGGTCGCGCCGCCCTTCAAGCAGGCCGAGTTCGACATCCTCTACGGCCAGGGCATCAGCCGCGAGGGCGGCCTGATCGACATGGGCGTGGAGCACGGCTTCGTCCGCAAGGCCGGCGCCTGGTACACGTACGAGGGCGACCAGCTCGGCCAGGGCAAGGAGAACGCGCGCAACTTCCTCAAGGACAACCCCGACCTGGCCAACGAGATCGAGAAGAAGATCAAGGAGAAGCTCGGCGTCGGCGTGCGCCCCGAGGACCCGGCCGCCGAGCCGGGTACGGACGCCGCGGTCTCCACGCCCGCGGACGACGCGAAGTCGGTGCCGGCTCCGGCGGCGGCCAAGACCGCCAAGCCCAAGGCCGCGGCTGCCAAGAGCTGACGGCGTGACACGGCGAACCGACTGGGCCGAGTACGCCCACCCCGGCACTCCCCGGGAGCCGGGGCGGCAGGGGGACGCGGGCTTCGCCGGGGACGGTGACGACTGGCCGGACGGCCCCACGCGCTCCGACGACGACGGAGGCCGCCGCGATGGGCGCCGCCGGCCGGGCGAGGGTGGCTCACGCACGGGGCGTGGGCGCCGTCGGCGGGGCGACGCGGAGCCGTTCGGCGAGGACGGAGGCACCCCTGGCTCGTCGAGGGCCGAGACGGGGGAGTCCTCAGGGGACCCGGTGGAGCGGGCACGGGCGATCTGCCTGCGCCTGCTCACCGGGACCCCGCGCACCCGCAAGCAGCTCGCGGACGCCCTGCGCAAGCGGGAGATCCCGGACGAGGCCGCCGAGGAGGTGCTCTCCCGCTTCGAGGAGGTCGGCCTGATCGATGACGGCGCCTTCGCCGACGCCTGGGTGGAGTCCCGGCACCACGGCCGGGGCCTGGCCCGCCGCGCGCTCGCCCAGGAACTGCGCACCAAGGGCGTCGACCCTTCACTGATCGACTCGGCAGTCTCCCAGCTCGACTCCGAGCAGGAGGAGGCGACCGCGCGCGAACTCATCGACCGCAAACTGCGCTCCACCCGCGGCCTGGACCGCGACAAGCGACTCCGCCGGCTCGCGGGCATGCTCGCCCGCAAGGGCTACTCCGAGGGCATGGCCCTGCGCCTCGTCCGGCAGGCGCTCGAGGAAGAGGGCGAGGAGACGGACCACCTGGGCGACGAGGGTTTCTGAGCCCCGGCCGCCCAGGGGCTCGGCACCGCCGCCCGGGGAGCGCGGCCTGCGTGACCGAGCGCGGCCTCCGTGACCGGACGCGCGGTTCCGCGACCGGAAGCTCGGATCTGGGACGGGCAGCGGATCTGGCAGCGGAACCCCGGTTCTCTCAGCGGAGCCCGGCCCTGTCACGGGACCACGGCCTTGTCACAAGGCCCCGGTGGGTCCCGTCACCGGAAGTCCCGCCTCCCTCCACGCCTGGAAGCCGCCCACCAGGTCAGTGGCCCGGTGGAGGCCCAGACGGTGCAGGGACTCGGCGGCCAGGCTGGAGGCGTAGCCCTCGTTGCAGATCACCACGACCCGGAGGTCATGGCCGGTCGCCTCGGGGAGACGGTGGCTGCCCAGGGGGTCGAGGCGCCACTCCAGTTCGTTGCGCTCGACGACATGGGCGCCGGGGATCAGTCCGTCCCGTTCGCGCAGGGCGGCGTAGCGGATGTCGACGAGCAGCGCCTCTCCGGCGAGGGCTGCGGTGTGGGCCTCGGTGGGTCCGACCCGCTGGTAGCCGGAGCGCACCCGGTCCAGCAACGCGTCGATACCGACCGGCCGACCGGCCTCACCGTCGGCCGCACCACCTTCGTGGCCCCGGGTGTCCACGGTCCGGCCGCCGCCCCGATGGACCGAGGGAAGCGGCGCCCGGCCCTCGTGTCCACCGGCATCCGCCGCACGACCCGGTTCATCTCCCGTACTCACCACAGCCCCTCCGTCCCCGTCGTCGACCCCGCGTCCGCGCCCCGAGGATCCCCGAAGCGCCGCACCACCACTCCCCGTCACGATGCTCACTGCCAGTCCTCCGGACGCTCGACCTGCTCCAGGCGCAGCACCGGGCCGGTGCGGCTGAAGCGGCGGATACGGGGCAGCGGCGGGTAGTAGGCGTGAACGGAGACCGCGTGATGCTCGGTGGACTCGTTGAGAACCTCGTGGACATGGTGCTGTCCGAAGCCGCGGCCCTCCCCTGCGGGCAGCCGGCGTTCGCGGTCCACGCCCTCGGTCAGCTCCAGGGTCTTCCAGCCGTCGGTGGGCAGCCGGATGGTGAGCGAGTACTCCGTCAGCTCGCCGCGGGCGGTGAGGAAGGCGCCGACCGAGTCGGCGTGATCGTGCCAGCCGGTACCCGTGCCGGGCGGCCAGCCGATCAGCCACGCCTCACTGCCGCCGGGGCCCTCCAGCCGGACCCAGGTACGGCCCTCGGGGTCGAGCGGCAGGGAAGCGATCAGCTCGGCGTCGGCGGCCGTGCGCCGTACGAAGTCGAGAAGGTCCGCCTGGGTCGGGACCCGGGCGGGCGCGGACACGGCGGAGGTGGGAGAGACAGACAACGGACACCGTCCTGGAGAAATCGCGAGAGCGCGCGCGGCGGCGGAAAGGCGGCGGCACGCGCGGAAGGAAAGGGATGCGAGTTCAGCAGGACGGACGACACACGCAGCCCGCATAGCGGACCAGGTCCATATGGACCCTCCGCCACAGGCGCACATCGGTGTCGGTCACGATCCGGAGTAGACCACGCCGGTCCGGACGGGTCAACTCACTGTCACCATGCGGACGCAGGGTGACAGTCGCGCGGAAGCGCGCGCGGTGGCCACCGGACGGTGGCCCCACGGTCACCTGGGCGCAGGCGGCCCCCCCGCGGTCACCTGGGCGCAGGCGGCCCCCCCGCGGTCACCTGGGCGCAGGCGGCCCCCCCACGGTCACCTGGGCGCAGGTGGCCCCACGGTCACTTGCGCGCAGAAGCGGAAGCAGAAGCGGAAGCGGAGCTGGACGCAGACGCAGACGCGGAGCCGGAAGCCGACGCGGCACCTTCGTGCCCCTCCGCCTCCTCCTCCGACTCCCTCTCCGCCTCCCTCTCCCCGGGCCCTCCGATCGCCGCCTCGGCCGCCGAATACAGGTCGGCCGGACGCACGCCGTTCAGCGCCGTGACGAGATGCCCGTCGGGACGTACGAGGAGGACGGTGTGGGCGGCCGCGCCCGGGTAGCTCTCGGCGACCAGCAGCTCGGCGGGATGCGGCAGGGCCGTCACCGCCGCCGCCAGGCGGGGCATCAGCCCGGCCGACACCCAGTGCCGACGCTCCCACACCCCCGTGCCCGGCGCGATCAGCACCACCAGCAGCGCGCCCCGGCCGAGCCGGTCCCGCAGCCGTACGAAGGTGCCGTCCTCGGCGGTGACCCGTACGTCGGCGACGGGCGCGCCCACAGGCGTGTCGACCGGGACCTCGGCCTCGATGTGCCGGGGGGCGAGCGGAGAGTCGGCGTAACCGCCCGGGGCGCCCACCGGGCCCTGCCCCAGATGGCCGTCCGTGAGCAGCGCGTCATGGCCGCGCCCCGAGCCCGGGACGTAGGCGCGCAGGCCCTTCCCGCCCCGCAGCAGCGGCAGCACCTGGTCGGCGGCGCGCAGCCGGGCGGCGACGACGGCGCGCCGCTCGGCCTGGTAGCTGTCGAGCAGCGACGGGTGCGGCCCGTGGTGCCAGGCGAGCGCCAGTTTCCAGGCGAGGTTGTCGGCGTCCCGCAGCCCCTCGTCGAGCCCCTGGGTGCCGAGCGCGCCGAGGAGATGGGCGGCGTCCCCGGCGAGAAAGACGCGGCCCACCCGCCAGCGGCGGGCCAGCCGGTGGTGCACGGTGTGCACACCCGTGTCCAGCAGTTCGTACGACGGTGTGGCGCCGTCGGTCCAGCCTGTCAGGGTCTCCCGGACGCGGGCGACCAGCAGTTCGGGGGTGACCAGGTCCTTGCCCGGCGGCAGCAGCCAGTCCAGCCGCCAGACACCGTCCGGCAGCGGGCGTGCGGTCACCTCCCCGGCAGAGGGTCCCGACATCCGCCACGGCGGTGTCCGATGGAGCAACGCGCGACCGGGCCACGGAAGTTCCGCGCGCAGCGCGGCCACGGCGTGTCGTTCCACAGCGGTCCGGCCCGGGAAGCGGATGTCCTGGAGCTTGCGCACGGTGGAGCGGGGCCCGTCGCAGCCCACCAGGTAGCTGCCGCGCCACCAGGTCCCCTTGGAGCCGCGGGTGCGTGCGGTGACGCCGGAAGGTTCCTGTTCGAGGGCGTCCAGCCTGCTGTCCACCGCGATCCTGACGAGCCGTTCGCCGGCCAGGGCCGCGCGCAGCGCGCCGGTGAGGACGTGCTGGGCGATGTGCAGGGGCGGGGTGACCTGCGGGGCCTCGGGTTCGGTCTCCGGGTCGGCCGGGGCGTCGAAGTTGATCTCGCGCATGACCTGCCTGCGCCTGACCGACCGCCAGCCGGACCACCGGGCAGCGGCCTCGTCGAGCGGCAGGCCGGTCAGCCGCTCCATGAGCGCGGCGGTGTCCTCGCGCAGCACGACCGTCCGGGCGAGGCGCGGTTCTTCCTTGCCGGGGCCCTCGTCCAGCACGACGGACGGCACTTCCTGGCGGGCCAGCGCCAGGGCGAGCGTGAGCCCGACGGGCCCCGCTCCGACGATGATCACCGGGTCCACGGCGCGGCGCTCCCTGCTCGTGGCGGTGTCTCAGGAGACGTCTGTGAACAGGAGGTTTGAGCAGGGTGCACGATCACAGAACGTATGCAACCCATTGCCGGTGCTTGCGTCAAGTGACGAAGGCAGTGGCGTGATCGCCACTGCCTTCGTGTCACTCGACGAGATCGACCGTGGATCAGACCGCGCCGCCGGCACCGGTGCCGAACGTACCGCCCGTTCCGGCCGGGTTCACTTCCTCGTCCTCGGCCGAGAGCACCGCGCCCGTGCTCCGCTTGCTGCGCCGCAGCCTGGCCTCCAGCCAGCTCGCGAAGCTGGTCAGGATGAAGTTGAGGATGATGTAGATGACCGCGACGACGATGAAGCTCGGGATGACATTGGCGTAGAACGCCGCGAGCGTGCCGCGGGAGTTGAGCAGCTCGGTGAAGCCGATCATCACACCGCCGAGTGCGGTGTCCTTCACGATGACGACGAGCTGGCTGACGATGGCCGGCAGCATGGCCGTGACCGCCTGTGGCAGCAGGATGCTGGACATCGTCTGGCCCTTGCGCAGACCGATCGCCTGGGCGGCCTCCGTCTGGCCCTTGGGCAGCGCCAGGATGCCGGCCCGTACGACCTCGGCGAGCACCGAGGCGTTGTAGAGCACCAGGCCCGTGACGACCGCGTACAGCGGCCGGTCCGCGCTGGAGACGTCGGTGGAGCGGGCGTAGAACTCGTTGGCGAACAGCATCAGCAGCAGCACCGGGATGGCCCGGAAGAACTCGACCACGGCGCCGGCCGGGACACGCACCCAGCGGTGGTCGGACATACGGGCGATGCCGAAGAATGCGCCCAGCGGGAGGGCGATGACCATCGCGAGCGCCGCTGCCTTGAGGGTGTTGGCGAGTCCGGGCAGCAGATACGTCGTCCAGGCCTCGGACGTGGTGAAGGGCTCCCAGAGCGCCCACTCCAGCTGTCCCTTGTCGTCCATCACCCGCCACACCCACCACAGCGCCAGGGCGAGCAGCGCGAAGAAGACGATGGACAGCAGGATATTGCGCCGTTTGGCCTTGGGGCCCGGAGCGTCGTAGAGGACCGAACTCATCGCTTCACCGCCAGTCGCTTGCTGAGCCAGCCGAGGAACAGGCCGGTCGGCAGGGTCAGAACCACGAACCCGAAGGCGAAGACGGCGCCGATCAGCAGTGTCTGTGCCTCGTTCTCGATCATTGCCTTCATCAGATAGGCCGCCTCGGCCACACCGATCGTCGCCGCCACCGTCGTGTTCTTGGTCAGCGCGATCAGCACGTTGGCGAGCGGGCCGATGACGGCGCGGAACGCCTGCGGGAGCACGACCAGTCGCAGCACCTGGCTGAAGCTCAGCCCCAGCGCGCGGGCGGCCTCGGCCTGGCCCACGGGCACCGTGTTGATGCCGGAGCGCAGCGCCTCGCAGACGAACGCGGCGGTGTAGGCGACGAGACCGAGGATCGCGAGGCGGAAGTCACGGGTCTCGAAGTTGTCCGGCGCCCCCATGCTCACCCGGAAGACGCCGGCGAGGCCGAGCGAGGTGAAGACGATGATGACCGTCAGGGGGATGTTCCGGACGATGTTCACGTACGCGGTGCCGAAGCCGCGCATGAGCGGTACCGGACTGACCCGCATGGCGGCCAGCAGGGTGCCCCAGACCAGGGAGCCGATACCGGAGAAGACGGTGAGCTGCACCGTGACCCAGAACGCCCCCAACAGGCTCGGGTCGTTATATTCAGATAGAAAATCGAACACAGTTTCCCGCGCTTCCGGGGGTAGGGGTGTGCGGGTGGGGGGGGGGGGGGGGGGGGGGGGGGGGAGGGGCGGGGGGGGGGGGGGGGGGCGGGGGGGGGGGGGGGACGCCCCCCCCCCGGGAACCGCAAGGGAAAAAGGGAGGTAGGGGCTATCTTTCCGTTATCGCGCGTCCGCC
>NZ_JBVJGZ010000035.1:38845-47564 GCF_055587025.1 Streptomyces sp. NPDC048600
AGTCACCCGGGCGTCGGACGCCTCCTGTGGGCGCGGACGTGGACCAGGCGGGGGGGGCTGGGGCGGGGGGGGGGGGGGGGGGGGGGGTCCGGCGCCCCCCCCCCCCCCCCCCCCCCCCCCCCACCTCCAGGCCAGGGGCCTCAGCTCACGATGACGCCGATCTTCGGGGCGGGCTCGTTCTGGTAGTTGGCCGGGCCGAAGTTGTCCGCCACGGCCTTGTCCCAGGCCTTGTCGGCGACCATCTTCTCGAGGGCCGCGTTGATCTTGTCGACGGTCGCGGTGTCACCCTTCTTCACACCGATGCCGTAGTTCTCGTTGCTCAGCTTCAGACCGGCGAGCTTGAACTGACCCTTGTACTGCTCCTGCGCGGCGAAGCCGGCCAGGATCGAGTCGTCGGTGGTCACCGCGTCGACGGCACCGCTCTGGAGGTTGGCGATGCACTCGGAGTACGAGCTGTACTCCTGGAGCTGGGCCTTCGGGGCGATCTCCTTCTGGACGTTCTGCGCGGACGTCGAGCCGGTCACGGAGCACAGCTTCTTGCCGTTGAGGTCGGTGCCCTTGGTGATGTCGGAGTCCGACTTGATCAGCAGGTCCTGGTGGGCCAGCAGGTACGGGCCGGCGAAGTCGACCTTCTCCTTGCGCTCGTCGGTGATCGAGTAGGTCGCGGCGATGAACTTCACGTCGCCCCGGGCCAGCGCGTTCTCGCGGTCGGCGCTCTTGGTCTCGACGAACTCGATCTGGTCGGGCTCGTAGCCGAGCTCCTTGGCGACGTACGTGGCGACGTCCACGTCGAAGCCGGAGAACTTGCCGCCCGGCTCCTTCAGACCGAGACCGGGCTGGTCGTACTTGATGCCGATCTTGATCGTCTCGCCGCCACCGGTGCCGGTGCCGGAGCCGCTGTCGTTGTCGCCGTCGTCGCCCCCACAGGCCGTCGCGGTCAGGGACAGGACGAGCGCAGCAGCCGCCGCGGCGGAGACCTTGCGGAGCTTCATGGTGAACATCCTTCGTGTGGTGAGGAGATGCCGTGTTGCTGGAAGACGCTTTACATCGCGGGAGCGACGAAACGTCAGTGGTGCAGGATCTTCGACAGGAAGTCCTTGGCGCGGTCGCTGCGCGGGTTGCTGAAGAACTGGTCTGGCGCAGCCTCTTCGACGATTCGGCCGTCCGCCATGAACACCACGCGGTTTGCCGCCGATCGTGCGAATCCCATCTCGTGGGTGACGACGATCATGGTCATGCCGTCTCGGGCGAGCTGCTGCATGACCTCCAGGACCTCGTTGATCATCTCCGGGTCGAGCGCCGACGTCGGCTCGTCGAAGAGCATGACCTTGGGGCCCATCGCGAGTGCCCGCGCGATGGCGACACGCTGCTGCTGTCCGCCGGAGAGCTGGGCAGGGTACTTGTCCGCCTGAGTACCCACACCCACGCGGTCCAACAGTGCGCGGGCCTTCTCCTCGGCCGCCTTCTTGTCCGTCCTGCGGACCTTGACCTGGCCGAGCATGACGTTCTCGAGCACGGTCTTGTGCGCGAAGAGATTGAAGGACTGGAACACCATGCCGACGTCCGCGCGCAGTCGCGCGAGGCCCTTGCCCTCGGTGGGCAGCGGCTTGCCGTCGATGGTGATGTCGCCGGAGTCGACCGACTCCAGGCGGTTGATGGTGCGGCACAGGGTGGACTTGCCGGACCCGGAGGGCCCGATGACCACGACGACCTCACCGCGCGCAATGGTGAGATCGATGTCCTGGAGTACGTGCAACGCGCCGAAGTGCTTGTTGACGCTCTTCAGGACGACCAGTTCGTCGGGCGCGGCCGCGTCATCCTTGGCCACCGATACTTCGGTCATCGCTCTCTGGCTCCGTCCTCCTCGGTTTCGGAGGACAGTAATAACCCTACGCGACCAGCGTCATTACATCTGAGGGGAATCTGAGCATCACGATCCGATAGCAATCGGACACGTGTCGTAGCACTTGCGACCTGGCCGCGTATCGGCCGGATAACGGAAGCCGCGAGCAACCGGAACCCTCTTGACGCCGTCCTCGTCAATCGGCGTGACTGCCTTGATGCACGCGCGCGCGTGCATACGTTTGTAGACGACGAGACCGTACGCGCCATGAACCGAAGGAGGCCGGGATGAGACTGCTCCTCGTCGAGGACGACAACCATGTCGCCGCCGCCCTGTCCGCGGTACTCGCGCGGCACGGCTTCGACGTCACCCATGCCCGCAGCGGCGAGGAGGCCCTTCAGGCCCTCGTCCCCGAGGGGCCGGGCTTCGGCGTGGTCCTGCTCGACCTCGGCCTGCCCGACCAGGACGGCTACGAGGTCTGCGGGAAGATCCGCAAACGCACCAGCACCCCGGTCATCATGGTCACCGCACGTTCCGACGTCCGCTCCCGCATCCATGGCCTCAACCTGGGGGCGGACGACTACGTCGTCAAGCCGTACGACACGGGAGAACTGCTCGCGCGCATCCACGCGGTCAGCCGGCGCACCGTGCCCGAGGACGCCGCAAGCGACGGCGACGCCGTGCTGCGCCTGGGAACCGTGCACATCGAACTGCCCACGCGCAGGGTCAGCGTCGACGGTTCGGTCGTCCAGCTGACCCGCAAGGAGTTCGACCTGCTCGCCCTCCTGGCGCAGCGGCCCGGAGTGGTGTTCCGCCGGGAGCAGATCATCAGTGAGGTGTGGCGCACGAGTTGGGAGGGGACCGGGCGCACTCTCGAGGTGCATGTGGCGTCCCTGCGGGCCAAACTGCGGATGCCCGCGCTGATCGAGACCGTGCGAGGCGTCGGGTACCGGCTCGTCGCCCCCGCCGCCTAGCGGGCCGGGGTGCGCACTCGACTTCTGCCGCTGCTCATCGTCCTGATGGCGGCCGTACTGCTGGCGCTGGGCGTGCCGCTCGCCGTCAGCGTGGCCGCGGGGGAGCAGCAGCGCGTGATCGTCGACCGGATCGACGACACGGCCCGCTTCGCCGCGCTCGCCCAGTACGTCACGCCCACCACGACCGGCCCCGGCGCCACCTCCCCCGACCAGCGCACCCTCAGCCGCGAACTGGCCAGCTACTACGAGGTCTACGGCATCCGTGCCGGGGTCTTCTACCGCAACGGCTCCCCGATGGCCCAGGCGCCCACCGACTGGCTGCTGCCCGACGAGGGGGAGGTGCGCCGGGCGTTCGCGGAGGCGCTGCTCAGCCGGCGCAGCCAGGACCCCAAGCAGATCTGGCCCTGGCAGCGCCGCAGCATGGTCGTCGCCTCACCGGTCATCCGGGACGGTGACGTCGTCGCGGTCGTCGTCACCGATTCGCCGACCGGCGCGATGCGCTCCCGCATCCTGCAGGGCTGGCTGCTCGTCGCGGCGGGCGAGTTCGCCGCGATGCTGCTCGCCGTCGGCGCGGCCCTGCGGCTGACCGGCTGGGTGCTGCGGCCCGTACGCATCCTGGACGCGACCACGCACTCCATCGCGAGCGGCAGGCTGAAGTCCCGGGTCGCGGTGGCGAGCGGTCCGCCGGAACTCAGACGGCTGGCCCGGTCGTTCAACGAGATGGCCGACAACGTCGAGGACGTCTTGGAGCAGCAGCGCGCCTTCGTCGCCGACGCCTCGCACCAGCTGCGCAACCCGCTCGCCGCGCTCCTGCTGCGCATCGAACTGCTCGCCCTGGAACTGCCCGAGGGCAACGAGGAGATCGCCTCGGTCCAGGCCGAGGGCAAGCGTCTGGCCCAGGTCCTGGACGATCTGCTCGACCTGGCCCTGGCCGAGCACGCCCAGGCCGACCTGACCCTGACCGACATCGGGGCGCTCACCGCCGAGCGGGTCGCGGCCTGGTCCCCGACGGCCGAGGCGAAGGGCGTACGGCTGGTGGGGGACTGCCCGCCGACTACCGCCTGGGCGGACCCGGTCGCCCTGTCCAGCGCCCTGGACGCGGTGATCGACAACGCCGTGAAGTTCACGCCCGAGGACGAGTGCGTGGAGGTCGCGGTCGCGTCGAACGGCGATGTCTCGACCATCGTGGTCACCGACCGCGGGCCGGGCCTGACCGACGAGGAACTCACCCGCGTCGGCGATCGTTTCTGGCGCAGCGGGCAGCACCAGAACATCAAGGGCTCCGGACTGGGCCTGTCCATCTCCCGGGTCCTGCTGGAGGCGGGCGGCGGCTCCATCGCGTACGGCCACCGGGAACCGCACGGGCTGCGGGTGACGGTGTCGGTGCCCAGGTCGGGGCCGGTGCGCTAAGTTCAGCCGGCCGGTGCGGTGGGGGCGGCCGGTGCCGGTCGGGGCAGCTGGTGCCGGCTGGGGTCCGCTGCGGACGCGAGCGGTGCGGCGGAGGCCCGGCCCGGGGCGCGAAAGCTCTAGCTAGGGCTTGACCGAGCGGTAGTAGCGCCGGGCGCCCTCGTGCAGGGGCACCGGGTCGGTGTAGATGGCCGTGCGCAGGTCCACGAGCTGGGCCGAGTGGACGTCCGCGCCGATCCTGTCCCGGCTCCTGATCACGGTCCGGGTCAGCCACTCGGTGAGCCTGGCGTCCACGTCCGCGCGCGTGACGAGGAGGTTGGAGACGGCCATCGTCGGAACGGGCGTGCCGTGCTGGACGGCCGGGTAGGCCGACTCCGGCATGGTCGTGGCCCGGTAGTAGCGGGCGGCGCCGCCCTGTCCCTGGAGCCGGGCCACGAAGTCGGCTTCCAGCGGGACGAACCGGAAGGCGAAGTCGTCGGCGAGCGCCGTCAGACCGTCCGTGGGCAGTCCGCCGGACCAGAAGAACGCGTCGATCCGGCCGTTCTCGAGCCCCTCGGGGCCGGTGGCGATGCCGTCGGGGAGCGGGGTGATGTCGGTCCGCGGGTCGATGCCCGCCGCCTTCAGCACCTGGGTGGCGATCAGCCGCACTCCGGAGTCCGGCAGACCGATGGCCACCCGCTTTCCCTTGAGGTCCTCGACCGACTCCACGTCCGAGCTGCTCGGCACGACCAGATGCACATAGTCGTCGTACAGTCGTGCGACTCCGCGCAGCTGCTCGGCCCCGGGGCCGGCGTCCTCGCGGTACGTCTCCACGGCGTCGGCCGCGGCGATGGTGAAGTCGGCGGTGCCCGCGGCCACCCGGGCCACGTTCTTCTGCGACCCGTCGCTGAGCTGGAGCCGTACGTCCAGGTCCGGCATGTCCCGCTTCAGCGCGTTGCGCAGCAGGCTGCCGTACTTCTGGTAGACGCCGTGCGGCGAACCCGTGCTGAACGTGACGTTCCCGCTCGGAGGCTCGTCCCCGAGCGGCAGCAGCCACCACAGCAGCAGCCCGAGCGCCACGAACACGGCGCCCGCGCCCTGGAGAGCACGCCGCCTGCCGATTCGGGGGAACGCCTTGAACATGGGCGCGATCCTGCCAGGCCGGGCAGGGTGCTGACCAGGGGCGGAGGGGGAGGGGGCACGACGAGGCCGTGGTGCGCGGACGCGGGGGAGTGTTGGCGGCGGGCGGTCTGCGAGCGCGCGGGTGTGCCAGAGGCGGCCGGTGTGCGTGCCCGGGGGAGTGGCCGAGGCGGCCGGTGCGCGTGCCCGGGGGCTGTCAGTGGCGGCCGTTAGAGTCGGCGCATGAACCCCTCGCCCGCCGATCTCGTCCGTGAGTTCCACCAGGCCTTCGGCCTCGCCACCCGCAGTACGCCCGCCGAGGTCGCACCGGAGCTCGCCGCGCACCGTGGGGAGCTGCTCGCGGAGGAGGCGGCGGAGGTCGCGGAGGTGTCGGTGTCCGGCCCGCTGGACCGGCTCGCGCACGAGCTGGCGGACGTCGTGTACGTCGCCTACGGCACCGCCCTCGTGCACGGCATCGACCTGGACGCCGTGCTCGCCGAGATCCACCGCTCCAACATGACCAAGCTGGGGCCGGACGGCCAGGTCGCCCGCCGTGCCGACGGCAAGGTTCTCAAGGGCGAGCACTACGAGGCCCCGGACGTCCCGGCCGTCCTGCGCCGCCAGGGCTGGATATCCGGCAGCGGGGCCTGACCTGGTCCGGTGCCGGGTCCGGTGCCGGTGCCGTCCGTCACCGCCTGGAGCCCGGGACGAGGCCCTCCCCGGACCGCCTACCCTTGAACGCATGACCAGCAGCAGTGACCGGAGCCCGGCAGTGGACGTTCAAGGGACCAAGACGTACGAAGTGCGCACCTACGGGTGCCAGATGAACGTCCACGACTCCGAGCGGTTGTCCGGACTGCTCGAGGACGCCGGATACGTCCGCGCCCCCGAGGGGGCGAACGGCGACGCCGACGTCGTGGTTTTCAACACCTGTGCCGTGCGCGAGAACGCCGACAACCGGCTCTACGGCAACCTCGGCCACCTCGCGCCGATGAAGGCGCAGCGCCCCGGCATGCAGATCGCGGTCGGCGGCTGCCTCGCCCAGAAGGACCGCGACACCATCGTGAAGCGGGCGCCCTGGGTGGACGTCGTCTTCGGCACGCACAACATCGGCAAGCTGCCGGTGCTGCTGGAGCGCGCGCGGGTGCAGCAGGAGGCGCAGGTCGAGATCGCCGAGTCGCTGGAGGCGTTCCCGTCCACGCTGCCGACCCGCCGCGAGAGCGCCTACGCCGCGTGGGTCTCCATCTCCGTCGGCTGCAACAACACCTGCACCTTCTGCATCGTCCCGGCGCTGCGCGGCAAGGAGGAGGACCGCCGCCCCGGCGACATCCTCGCCGAGATCGAGACGCTGGTCGGCGAGGGCGTCTCCGAGATCACGCTGCTCGGCCAGAACGTCAACGCCTACGGCTCCGACCTCGGCGACCGCGAGGCCTTCAGCAAGCTGCTGCGCGCCTGTGGGGAGATCGAGGGCCTGGAGCGGGTCCGTTTCACCTCCCCGCACCCCCGCGACTTCACCGACGACGTGATCGCGGCGATGGCGGAGACCCCGAACGTGATGCCGCAGCTGCACATGCCGCTGCAGTCCGGCTCGGACACGGTCCTGAAGGCGATGCGCCGCTCCTACCGGCAGGAGCGCTACCTCGGGATCATCGAGAAGGTCCGCGCGGCGATCCCGCACGCGGCCATCTCCACCGACATCATCGTGGGCTTCCCCGGCGAGACCGAGGAGGACTTCGAGCAGACCATGCACGTGGTGCGCGAGGCCCGGTTCGCCAACGCCTTCACCTTCCAGTACTCCAAGCGCCCCGGCACCCCGGCCGCGACGATGGACGGCCAGATCCCCAAGGCGGTCGTCCAGGCGCGCTACGAGCGGCTCGTCGCCCTCCAGGAGGAGATCTCCTGGGACGAGAACAAGAAGCAGGTCGGCCGCACCCTGGAGCTGATGGTCGCCGAGGGCGAGGGCCGCAAGGACGGCGCGACCCACCGCCTGTCCGGCCGTGCCCCCGACAACCGCCTCGTCCACTTCACCAAGCCTGACCAGGAGGTCCGCCCCGGTGACGTCGTCACCGTCGAGGTGACCTACGCCGCCCCGCACCACCTCCTCGCCGAGGGCCAGGTGCTGAGCGTGCGCCGCACGCGCGCGGGTGACGCCTGGGAGCAGCGCAACGCCCAGGAGCAGGAGAAGAAGCAGGGCGTCATGCTCGGCCTGCCCAAGGTGGGCGTCCCGGCGCCGCTGCCGGTGGCCGCCGGCAGCGGCTGCGGCTGCGACTGAGCGGCGGGCCGGGCAGCCTGCCGCCCGGGAGTGACGGCGGGGCGGCCTCGCCGGGCCGGGCGCACGGTGACGGGGGACGGTTCGTCCCGCTCGGGTCCGGAGCCCGCCGGACGCGCCGGTCGCTCGCCCCATGCGCGCGTGCGCGGGTTACGCTGCCGATCATGCTTGTCGCCGCCGCAGTCTGCCCCTGCCCTCCGCTGCTGGTCCCCGACGTCGCCGCGGGGGCCGCGCCCGAACTCGATGCCGCCCGTGCCGCGTGCGCGGACGCCCTGGGGCTGCTCGCCGCAGCCCGGCCCGATCTGCTGGTGGTCGTGGGCCCGGACGCGGAGACGGGGCCGACGGCGTACGCGCAGGGCACGCCCGGCTCGTTCCGGGGCTTCGGTGTCGACCGGGACGTGACGCTGGGACAGGCGCGGGACGGCGTCGTCGGCACTCTTCCGCCGTCGCTCGCCGTCGCCGGATGGCTGCTGGAGCGGACCGGATGGGCGGACGCCCCGATCGAGGGACTCGGCGTGGGGGAACCGCTCGCGGTCGAGCGGTGCATCGAGATCGGAAGCGAGATCGCCGCCCGGGCGGAACGGGTGGCCCTGCTGGTGATGGGCGACGCCAGCGCGTGCCGCACACTCAAGGCCCCCGGCTACCTCGACGAGCGGGCCGAGCCGTTCGACGCGGAGGCCGCGCGGGCCCTGGAGACGGCGGACCTCGCGGGCCTCAAGGGGCTGGACGCCGATCTGGCGCGTGAGCTGATGGTGTCCGGCCGGGCACCGTGGCAGGTCCTCGCGGGCGCGGCCGACGGCGCCGCCCTCCGAGGCGCCCTGCTGTACGAGGACGCGCCCTACGGAGTGGGATACCTGGTCGCGGCCTGGTCGTAGGGCAGCGCGACAAGCAGGGACGCGACACCGAGGGACGAGGCCCCCGGATCACCCGGATCGGCCGGACTCATCGGTCCCGCGGGGGCCGGCGGCCGCACCTCGCGACAAGAAGGCGGCTGGTCGCACGCAGGAACGGCGGGGGGGGGGGGGGGAGGGGGCCGGGTTTCCCCCGCCTCCACCCAACCGAGGGCAGAGGGAGGGGGGGGGGGGGGGGGTGGGGCGCCGAGGGAGGTGGGGGTTCCTCTTTCCCTCC
>NZ_JBVJGZ010000035.1:47574-72050 GCF_055587025.1 Streptomyces sp. NPDC048600
GTCGTACAACAGTGCGACGGTGCCGTAGTGGTCGCACCACCCCCCCCCCCTCCCCCCTACCCCCCCCCCCCCCCCCTCCCCCCCCCCCCCCCCCACCCCCCCCCCCCCAACCCCCCCCCCCCCCCCCCCCCCGCCGTCGCACCGACGCGGCGTCAGGAGGCCGGTGGCGGGGAGTCCGGCGATGCGCCGGGACGGTCGGCGGTCCCGGTGCCCTCCTTGTGCGCGAGGCGGTCCACGGCCCCCTTGGCCTTGCCCGTCCCCGTGTGGATCTTGCCGCTGTACTTGCCCTTGGTCTTCTCGTCGACGACCTTCGCCGCCTTGTCCAGACCGTGATGGATCTTGTCCCCGTGCTGTTGCGCGAGGCCGGAGACCTTGTCCTTGGCCGGGGAGAGCTTGCCCTTCAGGTTGTTCAGGAGACCCATGGTCCACCTTTCGTAGCGGTGGGTTATCTGTGGGCGCCCTCGCCGGCCTCGTTGTCGGCCGCCTCGTCGGCGGACTGCTGCTTGGGGATGGCGACGCCGTCACCCGCGGTGTTCGCGGCGGACTCCTCGCCCTGCCCCTGCACCGGCACCTCGGTCACCGCCCGGGCCGTGGCCCCGGCCGGCTCCCGCGTCGTCCCGGTGGCTTCCGCCGCCTCACCCGCGTCGGCCCCGGTCGCCGGGGTGGCGGCCTGTGCCTCGGCGGTCGACGTCTTCTCCGTGGCCTTGGACCTTGTGACCTTGGACCTTCGGAGAAGTCGCGCAAAAACGCCCATATCCACTCCATACGTTACTCGTGCGGGCGAAATCCCGCGTTGCCCGGTGCGTCCGATTGCGTCGCCCGGGTCACCGCCTCCGTGCGCGGGCGGCGAGCACCTCGCATCGGGGAACGACACCGGACCGCCGCCGTCACGTAACTCGTTCGGGGCCACCCCTCAGGGTTTGGGAGACTGGTGCGGTGAGCAGCGCAGCCCCCGCCCCCCGAGTCATCGCCGTCGTCGGACCCACCGCGGCCGGAAAATCAGATCTGGGCGTATTTCTCGCCCGGCAGCTCGGCGGCGAGGTCGTCAACGCCGACTCCATGCAGCTGTACCGGGGGATGGACATCGGTACCGCGAAACTGACGCCCGAGGAACGCGGCGGCGTCGCGCACCACCTCCTCGACATCTGGGACGTCACGGTCACGGCGTCCGTCGCCGAGTACCAGCGGCTCGCGCGTGAGCGCATCGACGCCCTGCTCGCCGAGGGACGCTGGCCGATCCTGGTCGGCGGCTCCGGCCTGTACGTCCGTGGCGCCGTCGACAACCTGGAGTTCCCCGGCACCGACCCCGAGGTCAGGGCAAGGCTGGAGGAGGAGCTCGCGCTGCGCGGCTCCGGGGCGCTGCACGCGCGCCTCGCCGCCGCCGATCCGGAAGCCGCGCGGGCGATCCTGCCCAGCAACGGCCGCCGGATCGTACGCGCCCTGGAGGTGATCGAGATCACCGGCCGGCCGTTCACCGCCAATCTGCCCGGCCACGACTCGGTCTACGACACCGTCCAGATCGGCGTCGACGTGGCGCGCCCGGAGCTGGACGACCGCATCGCGCGCCGCGTCGACCGGATGTGGGAGGCCGGTCTGGTGGAGGAGGTGCGGATCCTGGAGGCGCAGGGACTGCGCGAGGGGCGTACGGCCGCCCGCGCACTCGGGTACCAGCAGGTTCTCGCCGCGCTGTCCGGGGAATGCACCATGGACGAGGCGCGTGACGAGACCGTTCGTGCCACCAAGCGCTTCGCGCGCCGCCAGGATTCATGGTTCAGGCGGGACCCGCGGGTGCATTGGCTGAGTGGGGCTGCGGCGGATCTCACAGAACTTCCGCACCGCGCGCTGGCGTTGGTCGAACGACCGGTTACAGCCTGATCACGTGATGGCATCGGGACGCTCCGGCCGTCATCCGGGCCTCCGCTGCCGTGCCATCATCGAGCTTCGATCGACCAAGTGGAGTCCGAGTTGGGAGGGCGCGTGGCGATGGAGGCCGGCCCTCGCGACACCGCACAAGACACCGAACCCGTCACCGCCGACAGCGGCCCGACGGAGCCGGACGAGCAGCGTCTGAGCGCCGACGGCCCCGACGAGACACCGGACGGGGTGACCGACGACGGCCCCGAGCCGGAGGAGATGTTCGCGGGCGGTCCCGAGGTCGAGGTGGAGCTGCGTCCCCAGCGCAGACTGCGGATCTGGCAGCTCGCCCCGATCGTGGGTCTCGCCGCGCTCGGCTCCCTGATGTTCGCCTTCCCGCTGGCCTTCGACTTCGGTGACAGCGGTGCCGTGATCGCCATGCTGGGCCTGCTGATCTCCTTCTGCGCCGCGGGCTGGGGCATGATGGCCGCCCGCCGCGTCGGCTACACCTGGCCCGGCCTCCCGCAGCGCGGGTCCGGACGACGGCCCGACTGGCGGGTCGTGATCGCCTACGCCGTCGTGGTCCTGGCCGTCGTGGTCCTGGCGGTGTGGCGGGTCGCGCGGCTGCGCTGACACCGGGTCCGCCCGCGACCGCCGCTGCGTACCGGCCGTCAGGCGATACGGCACGCCGGAGTGTCGTACCCACACCGTACGATCGAGGGATGAGCACGCGGATCGCCTTCCTCAAGGGTCACGGCACCGAGAACGACTTCGTGATCGTCCCGGACCCCGAGAACGCCATCGACCTGCCCCCGGCCGCCGTGGCCGCCCTGTGCGACCGTCGCGCGGGCATCGGCGGCGACGGACTGCTGCACGTGGTGCGGTCCGCCGCGCACCCGGAGGCGCGGGGGACGGCCGCGGAGGCGGAGTGGTTCATGGACTACCGCAACAGCGACGGCTCCATCGCCGAGATGTGCGGCAACGGCGTGCGGGTGTTCGCCCGCTACCTGCAGCACGCCGGGCTGGTCGCCGAGGGAGACCTCGCCGTCGCCACGCGCGGTGGCGTGAAGAGCGTGCACCTCGCCAAGGACGGTGACGTCACCGTCGGCATGGGCAGGGCCCTCCTGCCCGAGGGAGACGTCACGGTCACCGTCGGCGAGCACAGCTGGCCCGCGCGCAACGTGAACATGGGCAACCCGCACGCGGTCGCCTTCGTCGACGACCTCGCCGACGCGGGGACGCTCCACGAGGCCCCGCCGTTCAGCCCGGCCTCCGCCTACCCGGACGGGGTGAACGTCGAGTTCGTCGTCGACCGCGGCCCCCGGCATGTGGCGATGCGGGTGCACGAGCGCGGCTCCGGCGAGACCCGCTCCTGCGGCACGGGCGCCTGCGCGGTCGCCGTCGCCACCGCCCGCCGCGACGGCGCCGACCCCGCGGCCACCGGTACGCCCGTCACCTACACCGTGGATGTCCTGGGCGGCCGCCTGCTGATCACCGAGCACCCCGACGGCACCGTCGAGATGACCGGCCCGGCGGTGATCGTCGCCGAGGGCGAGCTGGACGCGGAGTGGCTGGAGAGCGTCAGAGGCTGAACCCGCCTCGGTCCTCCCGCCCAGGGCCGCGTGCACCGCGATCCGGCCTCGGCCCTCCCGTCCCGGGCCGCGTGGGCCTCGACCTCGCCTCGGTCCTCCCGTCCCCCGGCCGCGTGCGCCGTGACCAGGCCGCTCCACCGCGGGCCCGGTGCCCTCGTACCGGGCCCTCCACCGATGGCCGGGGGGCGCCAGGACCAGCCCCTTCCACCTCGGTCCGGGCGTTCACAGGACACGCCCCGCCCCGGGCGAGTGACCGGACTCCGGTTCGAGCCCCGAGTCGCCCCAGCTCATGCGGATCGCAAATCGTAAACCTCATTCGCATCCCTCGAATGGGTGATCCGTTTCACGCTCGGCGAGAGGCGGTCAGCCGGGCGTGATGGGCTCGGTAGCATCAAGCACCGGCCCGGACGGGGGATGGTTGCCATCCCCTGAGCCGTGTCCGCCATGGGGCACCCGTCCGCCGGTCCACGCAGCCGGAGGTGCCCATGAGTGCGGAGGCCACGAACCCTGCGACGCCAGGCCCGGTGACGGGCGCCCTGACAGGGCTGCCGACCACGCCGACCAGCCCGGTGTCCGTGTCCCGCAAGCGCGCCCGCGCGCGTATCGACCTGCGCCGACTGGGCCGGGCCGCGCTGCTCGGCCCCACCGCCCGCGACCGGCTGCCCGACGCCATCAGCCATCTCGTCGACGCGCACCGCGCCCACCACCCCGACGCCGACCTGGACCCGCTGCGCCGCGCGTACGTCCTTGCGGAGTCCTCGCACCGCGGCCAGATGCGCAAGAGCGGCGAGCCGTACATCACGCATCCGCTCGCCGTGACACTGATCCTCGCCGAACTCGGCGCGGAGACGACGACGTTGACCGCGTCCCTCCTCCACGACACCGTCGAGGACACGGATGTGACGCTGGATCAGGTCGGCGAGGAGTTCGGCGCGGAGGTGCGCTATCTCGTCGACGGTGTCACGAAGTTGGAGAAGGTCGACTACGGCGCCGCCGCCGAGCCCGAGACCTTCCGCAAGATGCTCGTCGCGACGGGCAACGACGTCCGCGTGATGTCGATCAAACTCGCCGACCGCCTGCACAACATGCGCACCCTCGGCGTGATGCGCCCCGAGAAACAGGCGCGCATCGCCAAAGTGACCCGCGACGTACTGATCCCGCTCGCCGAACGACTCGGCGTCCAGGCCCTCAAGACGGAACTGGAGGACCTGGTCTTCGCCATCCTGCACCCGGAGGAGTACGAGCACACGCGCGAGCTGATCGTCGGCAACACCGCCCGCGCGGACGACCCCCTCGCGGAGATGGCCGAGGAGATGCGCACCGTGCTGCGCGAGGCCGACATCGCGGCGGAAGTCCTCATCAGACCAAGGCACTTCGTGTCCGTGCACCGAGTGTCCCGCAAGCGCGGACAGCTGCGCGGAGCCGACTTCGGCCGGCTGCTGGTGCTCGTGAACGAGGACGCCGACTGTTACGGCGTTCTCGGCGAACTGCACACCTGTATGACCCCGGTGGTATCGGAGTTCAAGGACTTCATCGCCGTACCGAAGTTCAACCTGTACCAGTCCCTGCACACGGCGGTGGCCCGCGCCGACGGCCAGGTCGCCGAAGTCCTCATCCGCACCCACCAGATGCACAAGGTCGCCGAGGCGGGTGTGGTCGCGCTCGGCAATCCGTACACGCCCGGGGCCGACGACCCCGTCGACGGCGAGCGCGTCGACCCCACCCGCCCCGGCTGGCTGAGCCGCCTCCTCGACTGGCAGGAGGCGGCCCCGGACCCCGACACGTTCTGGTCCACCCTGCGCGAGGACCTCGCCCAGGACCGCGAGATCACCGTCTACCGCCCCGACGGCGGGACCCTGGGCCTGCCCGAGGGCGCCACCTGCGTGGACGCGGCCTACGCGCAGTACGGCGAGGACGCGCACGCCTGCATCGGCGCTCGCGTCAACGGACGCCTCGCGACCCTGAGCACGATTCTGCGCGACGGCGACAGCGTGCAGCTCCTCATGGGCCAGGACCCCGCCTCGGAGCCCTCCCGGGAGTGGCTGGACCACGCGACCACGCCCGCGGCACGGATCGCCATCCAGCGCTGGATCGCCACCCATCCGACGGCCGCCGAGGAACCGGCGGAGCCCCTGCCCGGCGAGCCGGGCGAGGCCACAGCGCAGGGCGCTCGCGTACCCGCGCCGGAACGGCGCCACCGGCCGTCCCCCGCGACCACCGACGCGGAAGGGGCCGTGGACGCCCCGGCGGAGCCGGGCGGGGGCGCCTTCGTCGTCGACCGGCCCGGCGCGATCGCGCGGCTGGCGGGCTGCTGTACGCCCGTACCGCTGGACGAGGTCACCGGCTTCTCCGTGCGCGGTGGTGTGGTGACCGTGCACCGCGTCGCGTGCCCGGCGGTGGCCCGTATGACGGACGCGGGGCGCGCGGAGGTGGCCGTGCGCTGGGGCGAGGGCGCCGAGTGCCGGGTGACGCTGTTCGCGGAATCGTTCGTCCGCCCGCATCTGCTGGCCGACCTCACCGAGGCCATGGCGCTGGAGGGCGCCGAGATCGTCTCGGCGACCGTGGAACCGCCCAGCCAGCAGCGCGTCCGGCACACCTACACCGTCACCCTGCCCGACGCCGCACGGCTGCCCGAGCTGATGCGCGCCATGCGCAACGTGCCCGGCGTGTACGACGTCAGCCGCGCGCAGGCCGGTGACACCCCCGAGGAGTGACGTCTCGTCACACCGCCGCGTGGAAGCCCCCGTTCGGGTGGGTCCGGTGCGCGTCGGCACGGCCCGGAACGCGCGCGCTGGTAGCCGTGGTGCATGCTGCTCACTTCCCGTGTCACCCGGCGCGCTGCCGCCTTCGTCGCGCCACGCGCGCGTGCCGCCCGCCCCGGCACCCGTTCCCGGCGTCTGACGGCCTCCCTGCTGGCCTCCGCCGTCTCCGTCTGCCTCGTCGCCGCGAGCGCGCCGCCGGCCCCGCTCGGCGTCGGTGACCGTCTCTTCCCGAACCTGGGCAACCCCGGCTACGACGTGGCGGCCTACGATCTGTCGTTCGTCTACGGCGGCTCCAACACCGAGCCGCTCCAGGCCGTCACCACGATCGACGCCTGGACCACCGCCGCGCTGGACCGCGTGAACCTCGACTTCGCCCACGGAAAGGTCGGCTCGGTCGAGATCGACGGCGAGCCCGCCGAGTTCGCCACCGCCGGCGAGGACCTCGTCGTCAGCCCGAAGGAACCGCTCGCCCCGGGCAACTGGATGCGGATCACCGTGCGCCACACCAGCGACCCGGTCTCCCCCGAGGGCCGCGACGGGGGCTGGGTCCGCACCTCGGACGGGCTCGCCATGGCCAACCAGGCCGACGCCGCCCACCTGGTCTTCCCGTGCAACGACCACCCCTCCGACAAGGCCTTGTTCACCATCCGAGTCTCCGCCCCCGAGGGCTACACGGCCGTGGCCAACGGTCTCCGGACCGGCGAGGACAGCGCGCGCGGGACGACGACGTGGACGTACCGGACCCGCCACCCCATGGCCACCGAGCTGGCCCAGATCTCCATCGGCCGCTCCACCGTGGTCCACCGCACCGGCCCGCACGCCCTGCCCCTGCGCGACGTCGTCCCCACCGAGCACCGCGAGGCGCTCGAACCCTGGCTGGCGAAGACCCCCGAGCAGATCTCCTGGATGGAGGACAAGGTCGGGCGCTACCCCTTCGAGACGTACGGCCTGCTCATGGCCGACGCCTCGACCGGCTTCGAACTGGAGACACAGACGCTCTCCCTCTTCGAGCGTGACCTGTTCACCGAGCCCGCCTACCCGGAGTGGTACGTCGAGTCGATCATGGTGCACGAGCTGGCGCACCAGTGGTTCGGCGACAGCGTCACCCCGCGCTCCTGGTCCGACCTCTGGCTCAACGAGGGCCACGCCACCTGGTACGAGGCCCTGTACGCGGAGGAGAAGGCCGACCGACCGCTCCAGGACCGGATGAAGGCCGCCTACGGCGCCTCCGACCGCTGGCGCGCGGTCGGCGGACCCCCGGCGGCCCCGAAGGCGCCCCGGCCGGGCAGCAAGATCGGCATCTTCCGCGCGAACGTGTACGACGGTGCCGCCCTCGTCCTCTACGCCCTGCGCCAGGAGATCGGCCGCCCCGCCTTCGAGAACCTGGAGCGCGCCTGGGTGAGCCGCCATGACGACGCCACCGCGAGCACCGCCGACTTCGTCGCCCTCGCCGAGGAGGTGTCCGGACGCGACCTCGGAGCCTTCGCCGAGGCCTGGCTGTACGGCGAGAAGACTCCGCCCATGCCCGGCCACCCGGACTGGAGGACCGTGGCACCCGCTGAGGCCCGGAACTGAGGGAGTGGGGGCCGGCGGGCCGGACTGAGCGCGGTGGGGGCCGGCGGGCCGGAACTGAGGCGATGGCGGCCGGCCGGCCGGAACGCGGAAAGGCCTGGAAATAAGGCGGTGACGAGACGTGGCGTACCGTGCGACCATCTTCAGACGGACACGGCGCCGGGCCGGGAATCTCCCGGGGCACTCGTACGTTGTGACCAGTGACGGAATCCGTATCGACGTAGGGAACCGATGACCTCCTCTTCTTCCCCTTCCCAGGACAACAAGCGCCTCGCGCACAGCTACCCCGAGGGTCTTCGGGCCGATGCCCTGATGGAAGAGGACGTCGCCTGGAGCCACGAGATCGACGGAGAGCGGGACGGCGAGCAGTTCGACCGCTCCGAGCGCGCGGCTCTGCGCCGTGTGATCGGCCTCTCCACCGAACTCGAGGACGTCACCGAGGTCGAGTACCGACAGCTCCGTCTGGAGCGGGTCGTCCTCGTCGGCGTCTGGACCACGGGAACCCTTCAGGACGCGGAGAACTCCCTCGCGGAGCTCGCCGCGCTGGCCGAGACGGCCGGCGCCCTCGTCCTCGACGGTGTCTTCCAGCGCCGCGACAAGCCCGACTCGGCGACCTTCATCGGTTCCGGCAAGGCCCTGGAGCTGCGCGACATCGTGATCGAGTCCGGCGCGGACACGGTCATCTGCGACGGTGAGCTCAGCCCCGGCCAGCTCATCGCCCTGGAGGACGTCGTCAAGGTCAAGGTCATCGACCGTACGGCCCTGATCCTCGACATCTTCGCCCAGCACGCCAAGTCCCGAGAGGGCAAGGCGCAGGTCGCGCTCGCGCAGATGCAGTACATGCTGCCGAGGCTGCGAGGCTGGGGTCAGTCCCTGTCCCGTCAGATGGGCGGCGGCAAGGGCGGCGGCCTCGCCACCCGTGGTCCCGGTGAGACCAAGATCGAGACGGACCGGCGTCGCATCCGCGAGAAGATGGCGAAGATGCGCCGGGAGATCGCGGACATGAAGACCGGCCGCGACATCAAGCGCCAGGAGCGTCGGCGCAACAAGGTGCCGTCCGTCGCCATCGCGGGCTACACCAACGCCGGCAAGTCCTCGCTGCTCAACCGCCTCACCGGCGCGGGCGTCCTGGTCGAGAACGCGCTGTTCGCGACCCTGGACCCGACCGTGCGCCGGGCCGAGACCCCGAGCGGCCGGCTCTACACGCTGGCCGACACCGTCGGCTTCGTCCGGCACCTGCCCCACCACCTGGTCGAGGCGTTCCGCTCCACCATGGAGGAGGTCGGCGACGCCGACCTGATCCTGCACGTGGTCGACGGCTCGCACCCGGTCCCGGAGGAGCAGCTCGCGGCCGTGCGCGAGGTGATCAGGGACGTCGGCGCCACCGGCGTACCCGAGATCGTCGTGATCAACAAGGCCGACGCGGCCGACCCGCTGGTGCTCCAGCGGCTGATGCGGAACGAGAAGCGCTCCATCGCCGTCTCGGCCCGCACCGGCCAGGGCTTGACCGAGCTGCTCGCGCTGATCGACAACGAGCTGCCCCGGCCCTCGGTCGAGGTCGAGGCGCTCGTGCCGTACACCCACGGCAAGCTGGTCGCCCGTGCGCACGACGAGGGCGAGGTGCTCTCCGAGGAGCACACCGCGGAGGGCACGCTGCTCAAGGTGCGCGTGCACGAGGAACTGGCGGCGGATCTCGCGCCGTACGTCCCGGCCACGCTCAACTGACCGCGCGGAAAGCGAAGGAAGGCCCGTCCCCGAGTGAGGGGGCGGGCCTTCCGCGTACCACCCGGCCCGTCGTGGCGGACCGGCGTGCGCGGCGGGTCGTCAGCGACCTGAGCGGCGTACTCGGCAGGTCACCGGTGACCTGACCGGCGTACTCGTCGAGTCGTCACGACCGGCTCGCGTACGAGGCCGTCACCGACCGGCGTACGCGAGGGGTCGTCGGGGCCGTCACCGACCGGCGTACTTCTCGCTCACCTTGTTGAACACGCCCTCGGCGACATCGCCCAGGCGCGGACCGGCCAGCCAGCCGCCGGTGATCGGGCCGATGGAGGTGTTGGAGACCAGCGCGGGCTTGCCGTCGGAGCCGGCGGCCACCCAGCCGCCACCCGAGGAACCGCCCGTCATGGTGCAGCCGATCCGGTACATCGTCGGGTCGGAGTCGTTCAGCGACAGCCGGCCCGGCTTGTCCTCGCACTGGTGCATCGACTGACCGTCGAACGGGGCCGCCGCCGGGTAGCCGGTCGCGGTGATGCTGTCCACCTCGGGCACGGCCGGGGCGTTGAAGTCGACCGGCAGCGCCGAACCGACCGTCTCCTCCAGGGACTTGCCCGAACCGCCCTCCTCCGGCGTCACATGGATGACCGCGAAGTCGTAGGAGGCGCCGTCACCGCCGGTCGCGCCGCCCTGCTCGATCCACTGGTCGGAGGTCTGCACCCAGTCGCCCCACCAGACGCCGTACGGAGCGACCTGCTCCTTGGTGGTGCTCTCGCTCTCCATCTCCTTCGCCGACAGGCCCGAGTCGTTGTACGACGGCACGAACGCGATGTTGCGGTACCAGCCGCCGCTCTTGCCGGCGTGCACGCAGTGGCCCGCCGTCCACACCATGTTGGACTTGCCGGGGTTGGCCGGGTCCTGCACGACGGTGGCCGAGCAGACCATCGTGCCCTGGGGGGAGTCGAAGAAGACCTTGCCCGCCACGGGAACGGCGGAGTGGTACGGCGTCGAGACGGCCTGGGCCTCCACCGGTTCGGGGGTCGGGTCCGTCACGCCCTGGTCACCGGAGATGTCGTTCTCGTCGACACCCTTGTCCGGCTGCTCGGCGTCCCGCATCCGGTCCGGGTCCCACAGGTCCGCGATGATCGGGTTGATGAACTCGTCGGCCTCGCGCAGCCAGTCGTCCTTGTCCCAGTTCTTCCAGGCGCCGTTGCGCCACTTGTCGATGTCGATCCCGTGTTCCTTGAGACGGTCCTTGATGTCGTCCGGGATCTTGATCTTGTCGTCGCCCGCCACCGCGGACGCCGACGGGTCGCCACCCGCCGTGTCGTCGCCCGACTCGCAGGCGGTGGCGGTGAGCGTGAGGGCCGACACGAGGGCTACGGCCGCCAGGACGGGGGAGGTCCGGCGGCGAGCGCCTCCGCCTCCTCGGTGAGCGGTGGTCGACGGCCGTATGGATCGCATGTGCTGACTCCCCCTGATGTGGACGAACGTGGCGCTGCACGCCAAGTGCCGCGCTGAGCACGGCTTCCTGGAACGGCACCCCACACTATGCCGTCGCTGTGGGCGACTTCCGACGGAACGGCAACGGTTCGGATACAAGGCACCTGACCTGGGCGGGGCTTCGAGCGGGCGCCTCCGCGAGGATGAGCGGGCGTGCGTGCGGACCTGCGCGCCGCGCGAGTTCATCCGCACCTCTTCGCGCCTCTTTCGCACTCACTTGCTCTCTCTCGCGCCTCTCTCGCACCTTTTCGTCCACGCGCCCGGTGGGTGCCTGTCCCGAGCGGTCCCGAGGCCTCCGGCCCTTGGCCCGCACGGCTCGGGTGTCCTGGACGGCTTCCCGGCGGTGGCTCCCCGACCGACACACCGCCGGTGATCTTGCGCAGACCCGTAACTCCGTGGCCGATGCGCGGTTGGTAGGGGTGGGCGGGCGATTCGAACGTGGCCGGGGGCGGGTTCGTGGATCACCGGGGCGATGCGGCGCCTGGTTGGTCGCAAGGGGGCCGGAACACCTGACAGCGGACGAATCGACCTGAAGCCGGAACGCCGCCGAACGGGCTGGACGGCTGACATGCCGAGCGGACTCAGCTGCCGGAACACCGGCCTGCAGGCGCGAACTCGGCGGATCCGCGGGGGAAGCCGGGCCAGGCAGGTCTGGACAGGCCATGGGCGTCGGACCCGTGGCGGGTGGGGAGCGCGAGCGATGTCTCGCCTCCGGACAGCGGGAGGACGGAGCACCGTGACCGTGACCGAGGGGACTCCGCGCGGCCGTACGGCGCGCGAACCGGCGGCGCACACCTATGCGCAGGCACTGCCGATCGTGCCCGTACGCGCGCGTGGACTGACCATCGAAGGCGCCGACGGCCGCCGTTACCTCGACTGTCTCTCGGGCGCCGGCACACTCGCCCTGGGACACAACCACCCGGTCGTCCTGGAAGCCATTCGCAAGGTCCTGGACTCGGGCGCGCCCCTTCATGTCCCCGACCTGGCAACCCCTGTGGAGGACGGCTTCGTCGCCGAACTCCTCCACACCCTCCCGCCCGGCCTGGCCGACCACGCACGCGTGCGGTTCTGCGGCCCTTCCCGTGCGAGCGCCGTGGAAGAGGCACACCGAGTGGTCCGCGCCGCCACGGGCCGCACGGACGTCCTCACCCTCGATTCCACCGCACCCGCGCTCGGTCCGCGTCTGCACGCGGCCGCCCGCCCCGACGGGCCTCCGTCCCCCGTCCCGCGACCCGGGGGCGAACTCAGTACCCCCTGGCCCGAGTCCGCCCACCCGGCCGGGGTGATCGTCGAGGCCGTCCGCAGCGACGACGGCGTCAGCCCCACCCCGGACGCATGGACACGAGAGGTCCGTCGCCTCGCGTCCACCCGGGCCGTCCCGCTGATCGCCGACGAGACCGAGACCGGCGTCGGCCGCACCGGCGTCTTCTGGGCCGTCGAACACAGCGGAGTCACTCCCGACCTGATGATCCTGTCCAAGGCCATCGGCGGCAGCCTGCCCCTGTCCCTGGTCGTCCATCACACCGACCTCGAACCCGGAGCCCCGGCCCCCACCGTCCGCGGCAACCAACTGGCCATGGCCGCCGGCACGGCCACCCTCGCCCACGTCCGCGAGCATCACCTCGCCGAACGGGCCGCCCTCCTGGGCCACCGGATGCTGACCCATCTCGGCGAGCTCGCCCGGTCCTTCCCCTGCATCGCCGGTGTACGCGGCAGGGGCCTGATGACAGGCATCGAGTTCCTGCCGCCGGAGGCAGAGGCCCAGGCAGAGGCAGGCACGGGGGAGGGGACGGGGCTTGAACCGGCTTCGGCCTCGGCATCGGAGTCGGCCTCGAACCCCAGCCGCCGTGCCGCCGCCGAACTGGCCGCAACCGTCCAACGCGAGTGTCTGAACCGAGGCCTGATCGTCGGCCTCACCGGCACCCACTCGCAGGTCCTACGGCTGCTCCCACCCCTGACCATCAGCGACGAACAGACCGCTGCCGTACTCGCCCGGTTCTCCGACGCGGTGGAGGCAGCCGCCCGTCACCCCGTGACAGACCACCCCCGTGGCATCTCCTTCTGAGGAACCCCTTGAACATCACCTCCAGCCCTCACGCCGTCTCCTCCCGACCCCCGACACCCCCGCGCCCGCCTCTGTCCGACCGCGCCGACGACCACACCGCACTCCCTCGCCAGCACACCCCGGCCGTCGAACTCCCCGAACTCCCCGAGCCCCTCGACCAAGCGGACCCGTACCTCGCTGCCCAGGCCGCAGCCACGGACGCACTCCTGCGGTGCTGGGTCCGGGAGGCCGGGCTCACCGCCCCCGAGGACGGTGTCCTGCGCATTCCGCTCCCGGCGACGGGCACCACCCTGCTGGCCCCCGTGCGCTGCTGGTCCCCGACCGGCTGCCACCGCTTCGGCCGACCGTCCCTGGCCGAGGCACCCGTCCACGTCCCCTCGGTCGACGCGGTCACGCTCGCCGCCCTGCTCGGCAGGGAGACGAACGGCGACGGGACCGCCGCCGCGGGGTCGGCCACGGCCGAGGCCGCCGACCTCGTCGCGCGCGTCGCCGACTCGGTCCGCCGGACGGCCACGTTCATCAGTGAAAGACGGGCACACCCCACCGACGGACCGGATCACTTCCTCTCCGCCGAGCAGGCCCTCGTGCTCGGCCACCCTCTTCACCCGACCCCGAAGAGCCGCGAAGGGCTCACGGAGTCCGAAAGCCGTCTCTATTCACCCGAGTTGCGCGGTTCCTTCCCACTGCACTGGATCGCCGTCTCACCTGGCGCACTCGCCATGGACTCGGCCTGGACCGAGCGAGGCCGGCCCGTCCCCGCGACCCAGCTCACCGCCCGCCTCGCCGGACCGGGCCTGGACCTGCCCGACGGCTGCGCCGCACTGCCCCTGCATCCCTGGCAGATGCGGGAGATCCGCAACCGACCGGACATCGAGCCCCTGTTCGCCGCCGGACTGCTCGAAGACCTGGGCACGCATGGCGCTCCATGGCATCCCACCTCCTCCGTACGGACCGTGCACCGCACTGGCGCACCCGCCATGCTCAAGCTGTCGTTGGCGCTGCGGATCACCAACTCCCGCCGCGAGAACCTCCGCAAGGAACTCCACAGGGGCGTCGAGGTCCACCGCCTCCTGCGCGGTGGTGTGGCCGGGCGCTGGCACGCGGCCCACCCCGGCTTCGACATCGTCCGGGACCCGGCCTGGCTCGCCGTGGACGGGCCGGACGGCGACCCCGTACCAGGACTGGACGTGGTGATCCGGCACAACCCCTTCGCCCCGTCGGACGACGTCAGCTGCGTCGCCGGGCTCCTCGCTCCCCGGCCGCGGGAGCAGGCGGACTCGCGGGGCGGGGACTGCTCGGAGCCCGGCAGCACGGTGATGACGTCCCGGCTCGCCGAGGTGATCACCCGGCTGGCCGGTCGCACCGGCCGTTCTCGGGGAGCGGTTGCCGCCGAGTGGTTCCTGCGCTACCTCGAGCAGGTCGTCCGTCCCGTGCTGTGGCTGGACGCCGAGGTCGGCATCGCCCTGGAAGCCCACCAGCAGAACACGCTGCTGCTGCTGGACGCCGACGGCTGGCCCGCCGGCGGCCGCTACCGCGACAACCAGGGGTACTACTTCCGCGAGTCTCGTCGCGCCGAGCTCGACGGGCTGCTCCCCGGGATCGGCAAGCTCAGCGACACGTTCGTCTCCGACGAGGTCACCGACGAGCGCTTCGCCTACTACCTCGCGATCAACAACGTGCTCGGACTCGTCGGAGCGTTCGGCTCGCAGCGCCTCGCGGACGAGCGGCTGCTGCTCGCCGCGTTCCGCCGCTTCCTGGAGAGCGTCGCCGCCGGTCCCACGCGGCTGCGCACCTCCCTGCCCGGCCGACTGCTCGACTCGCCCGTCCTGCGCTGCAAGGCCAATCTGCTCACCCGGCTGCACGGCCTCGACGAACTCGTGGGCCCCGTGGACACCCAGTCGGTCTACGTCACCATCGCCAACCCCCTTTCTCCATGACCGGCATCGCGTCTCCTCCCCTTGCTGCTGAACACCGGCCCCTTCCGCGTCCGAGGACCATGCCTCGTCCCCCTTCATGAGAGGAGCGTCGCCGTGCCTCCCAGCGACCCCGGTGTGAACCCCGGCCCCACCTTCGTCACCCGGCTCCCGGAGAGGTCCGGCCCGGCGCTGGGGACGGACGTCGAGGACACGCTCGACCTACGGCTGCCCGACGACTTCCTCGCGGGTCTCTCCCTCGCCGCCGGTGCAGCCGCCGTCCCCGTCGCCGAGGCGGGGGCGGCGGCGGGGGAGTCGGGCGAGGCCTTGGCGCCAGAAGTCGCCGTGGAGCTGCCGCCCACGTACGACCTGCTTGACCGAGTGCACGCATGGGGCTCGATCGCCACCACGGCGGGCCTGTTCCAGCTGGTCCCCGTACGCCTGGAACGGGACCTGCCCCTCATTGCGCGGTGGATGAACGACCCGGCGGTCGTGACGTTCTGGGATCTCGCCGGCCCACCGAACGTGACCGAACGGCATCTGGCCGAGCAGCTCGCCGGCGACGGACGCAGCGTCCCCTGTCTCGGTGTGCTGGACGGCAGCCCGATGAGCTACTGGGAGATCTACCGGGCCGACCTCGATCCCCTGGCCCGTGACTGTCCCGTCCGCCCCCACGACACCGGTATCCACCTCCTCATCGGCGGCGTCGCCGACCGGGGACGGGGGCTCGGCAGCGTGCTTCTCCGAGCCGTCGCCGACCGCGCGCTCGACCGCCGCTCCGCCTGTGCACGCGTGATCGCCGAGCCCGACCTTCGCAATACGCCTTGCATCGCCGCCTTCCTCAGCGCGGGCTTCCGGTTCTCCGCCGAGGTCGACCTTCCCGGGAAACGGGCCGCCCTGATGGTTCGAGACCGGTCACTGCGTCATCTGCTGTAGCCATGTGCGACAGCGTGGTCACTTCTGGTAAACCGCTCGATGGGCCCCCGAGTGACCACGGCCCCAGTGACCACGGCCCCAGTGACCACGGCCCCAAGCGACCACCCCCGTCCGCACCACCCGCTCACCCACAAGAGACCCACTGCCTTGATCCCACCCCTCGCATCACCCGCGATCACCCGTTTGTCAGTGCCGAGCCGTAGGGTGGTCGCGCTATGACGAAGCCCTCTCTCCCCGAACTCCTGCACGCCGCCGTCGCCGCTGTCGGCGGTACGGAGCGCCCCGGCCAGGTGGCCATGGCCGAAGCCGTCGCGGAGGCGATCGACGACGGCTCCCATCTGCTCGTCCAGGCCGGCACCGGCACCGGAAAGTCGCTGGGCTACCTCGTGCCCGCGCTCGCGCACGGGGACCGGGTCGTCGTCGCGACGGCCACACTGGCACTCCAGCGCCAGCTCGTGGAGCGGGACCTGCCGCGCACGGTGGACGCCCTGCACCCGCTGCTGCGCCGCCGCCCGGAGTTCGCGATGCTCAAGGGCCGGTCGAACTACCTGTGTCTGCACCGTCTCCACGAGGGCGTGCCGCAGGACGAGGAAGAGGGCCTCTTCGACCAGTTCGAGGCCGCGGCACCCACCAGCAAACTGGGCCAGGACCTGCTGCGGCTGCGTGACTGGTCGGACGAGACCGAGTCCGGCGACCGCGACGACCTCACGCCGGGTGTGTCCGACCGCGCCTGGGCCCAGGTGTCGGTCTCCTCGCGCGAATGCCTCGGTGCCACGAAGTGCGCGTACGGCGCCGAGTGCTTCGCCGAGATGGCGCGTGAGCGGGCCAAGCTGGCGGACGTCGTCGTCACCAACCACGCCCTGCTCGCGATCGACGCCATCGAGGGCGCCCCGGTGCTGCCCCAGCACGAGGTGCTGATCGTCGACGAGGCCCACGAACTCGTCTCCCGTGTCACCGGCGTCGCCACCGGCGAGCTCACCCCCGGGCAGGTCAACCGAGCGGTGCGCCGCGCCGCGAAGCTCGTCAACGAGAAGGCCGCCGACCAGCTCCAGACCGCATCGGAGGGCTTCGAGCGGCTGATGGAGCTGGCGCTGCCCGGCCGCCTGGAGGAGATCCCCGAGGACCTGGGCTACGCGCTCATGGCACTGCGCGACGCCTGCCGTACGGTCATCTCCGCGATCGGCGCCACCCGCGACAAGTCCGTCCAGGACGAGGACGCGGTCCGCAAGCAGGCGCTGGCCTCCGTGGAGACGGTGCACGACGTCGCCGAGCGGATCACGAACGGCTCGGAGTGGGACGTCGTCTGGTACGAGCGCCACGACCGCTTCGGCGCGTCCCTGCGGGTGGCTCCGATGTCGGTTTCGGGGCTGCTGAGGGAGAAGCTCTTCAACGAGCGCTCGGTGACGCTCGCGTCGGCCACGCTGAAACTGGGCGGCGACTTCAACGGCGTGGGAGCGTCCCTGGGGCTTGCTCCGGAGGGCACGACGGGTGACGACGCGCCGCCGTGGAAGGGCGTCGACGTGGGCTCGCCGTTCGACTACCCCAAGCAGGGCATCCTGTACGTCGCCAAGCATCTGTCACGCCCCGCGCGGGACGGCGAGCGCGGCGACATGCTGGACGAGCTGACCGAGCTCATCCAGGCCGCCGGCGGCCGCACGCTCGGCCTCTTCTCCTCCATGCGGGCCGCCCAGCTGGCCGCCGAGGAGCTGCGCTCGCGCATCCCGGAGTTCCCGATCCTGCTCCAGGGCGAGGAGACCCTCGGCGAGCTGATCAAGAACTTCTCGGCGGACCCGAAGACCTGCCTCTTCGGCACGCTGTCCTTGTGGCAGGGCGTCGACGTCCCCGGTCCGAGCTGCCAGCTCGTCGTGATGGACAAGATCCCGTTCCCGCGCCCCGACGACCCGCTGATGAGTGCCCGCCAGAAGGCCGTGGAGGAAGCGGGGGGCAACGGCTTCATGGCCGTCGCGGCGACCCACGCCGCCCTGCTCATGGCCCAGGGCGCGGGCCGCCTCGTACGCGCGACGGGGGACCGGGGCGTGGTCGCCGTACTCGATCAGCGGCTGGCCACGGCCCGCTACGGCAGCTATCTGAAGGCCTCGCTGCCCGATTTCTGGTACACGACCGACCGCAATCAGGTGCGGAAGTCGCTGGCGGCCATCGACGCCACGGCGAAGCAGACGGAAGCCGGATGATCGTGGCGGGTGGCCTCGTACCTGCACCGGGACAGGCCGCCCCGCCCCGACTCGCAGTCTCAGTCACCTGTCACCACTCACCTGTCACCGGGCATCCGTCGCCGGTACGGCGATCGCGGGCCGTATCGCCCAGCTGATGCGCCTCGCCCCGATCATCCGGCAGAGGTCATGCCCTGATCTGGTCGGAAACCGGTTACCGAGATCCGGTCAGAAACCGGTTACCGACCCTGGACAGCACAGGGCCCCGGAACCGGCGCAGAGGTTCCGGGGCCCGGTCAGGGAGGCGGGTTGCCGTCGGGCCCGCCGGCCGGTGGACTCAGACGCGACGCAGGACGGCAACCACCTTGCCGAGGATGGTCGCGTCGTCGCCCGGGATGGGCTCGTAGGCCGCGTTGTGCGGGAGGAGCCAGACGTGCCCGTCCTCGCGCTTGAAGCGCTTCACGGTGGCCTCTCCGTCGAGCATGGCGGCGACGATGTCGCCGTTCTCGGCGACGGGCTGACGGCGGACCGTGACCCAGTCGCCGTCGCAGATCGCGGCCTCGATCATCGAGTCGCCGACGACCTTCAGGACGAACAGCTCGCCGTCACCGACCAACTGCCGCGGCAGAGGGAAGACGTCCTCTACGGACTCCTCGGCGAGGATCGGGCCACCCGCGGCGATCCGGCCGACGAGCGGGACGTACGACGCGGCCGGCTTGCCCGCGGTGTCGGTGGGCTGCACGGTCGCCGCCTGGTCGGAGCCGCGTACCTCGTACGCGCGCGGGCGGTGCGGGTCGCGGCGCAGGAAGCCCTTGCGCTCCAGGGCCATCAGCTGGTGCGCGACGGAGGACGTGCTGGACAGGCCGACCGCCTGGCCGATCTCCCGCATCGACGGCGGGTAGCCGCGGCGCTGCACGGAGTCCCTGATGACCTCGATCACCCGGCGCTGCCGGTCGGTGAGTCCGGAGCTGTCGGCCCGGATACCTGGAGGTCGGCCCGGCAGGGAGCGCTTGTGTCCTTCGGGGTTCGCGGTCTCGTTCATCGCATGCACCGGCTCGACTCGGCCCTGGGAGCGGTCCTGGGCGGTCATGGTGGCACTGTCTGTGGTGGTGGTCACGTCGGCCCCTCTCGATTGTCTCCCTGCCCGGACAACGGTAGTTGCTTTCGAAAGGTTGCGCCAAACACACGTTCGAGTGAAAAAACGCGTTTCGCCTGACGTGATCATGTGTCCGGGTGTATCGGCTGACGCGCTGCCTGGAGGGCGAAAGGGCCCATTGTTGTACTCTTCACCGCCGAGGCTCGCCCTCGTGGGGGCGTGCCCCAGTCTGCCATCCGCCGCCCTGCCGACCGGGCACCGGCCCTCGCCTTGCGCGGGAGTCTCACATCTCCTCCCTGCGGCGCCCACGGTATCCCTGAAACCGCCCCGTGCGGCGGGAGAGCCGCGTCCCGGCCGTGCCGCGCCCGGAGTCCGGCCGCACCGCGCTCCGGCCCTTGTGCAGGCCGCGGGACGCGACACGCGGCTCTCGCTGCATGTATGCGCCATTCCCTACATCTAGTGGTTGGATTGCGGCAGCAGCCCATAAGTTGTGGTCCCCCGGGTCTCCAGGCCCTCCGGCATCGCCTATGCTTGTGGCTGCTTCGAGGGGCCCAAGGGGCTCCTGGGGTTATTGAGTCTGCTGTGAGGAGGGTTGGGAGTTCCATGCACTGCCCCTTCTGCAGGCACCCCGACAGTCGGGTCGTCGACAGTCGTACGACGGACGACGGCACGTCGATCCGCAGGCGCCGCCAGTGCCCTGACTGCTCCCGTCGTTTCACGACCGTGGAGACGTGCTCGCTCATGGTGGTGAAGCGGTCCGGAGTCACCGAGCCCTTCAGTCGTACGAAGGTCATCAACGGCGTGCGCAAGGCATGCCAGGGACGGCCTGTCACCGAGGACGCGCTCGCCCAGCTCGGCCAGCGGGTCGAGGAGGCGGTGCGGGCCACCGGAAGCGCCGAGCTGACCACCCACGACGTGGGTCTGGCCATACTCGGACCGCTCCAGGAGCTCGACCTCGTGGCCTACTTGCGCTTCGCGTCGGTCTACCGCGCGTTCGACTCGCTGGAGGACTTCGAGGCGGCCATCACGGAGTTGAGGCAGGCGAACCGCCCCGGCGCGGACGACGAGGACCGCGGGAAAGCGGACGCGGGGAGCCAGGAAGACGAGCGCGGGAGCGGGGAGACCGTCCAGGTCCCCGTGCCCGCCGGCGCCGCCGACTGACAGGCGGGCCGGACCGGACGCACAGTCCGGGCCGGCCGGGTCCAGGCGGCAAGGGCCGGCCGGTCGACGGCGGCCAGGAGAAGACCTGTTGCGGGCGGTACGCGGGTGCCCGCAGCACCAGACAGAACACCGTGCCACGGGAACATTCGGGGCACTTCAGGGCGTTTACGCCCGTACAGGGAGGCGGCATGACAGAGACGGCGAGCGGTCCGGCACGAGGTTCCCGAGCGAAGGGCGCCAAGGCCACCAAGGGACTGCGTATCGAGCGCATCCACACCACCCCCGGCGTGCACCCGTACGACGAGGTCCAGTGGGAGCGCCGTGACGTCGTCATGACCAACTGGCGCGACGGCTCGGTCAACTTCGAGCAGCGTGGCGTCGAGTTCCCCGACTTCTGGTCGGTGAACGCGGTCAACATCGTCACCAGCAAGTACTTCCGTGGTGCCGTCGGCACCCCGCAGCGCGAGACCGGCCTCAGGCAGCTGATCGACCGCATCGTGAAGACGTATCGGAAGGCCGGCGAGGACTACAAGTACTTCGCCTCGCCCGCCGACGCCGAGATCTTCGAGCACGAGCTGGCGTACGCCCTCCTGCACCAGATCTTCAGCTTCAACAGCCCCGTCTGGTTCAACGTCGGCACGCCCCAGCCGCAGCAGGTGTCCGCCTGCTTCATCCTGTCCGTCGACGACTCCATGGAGTCGATCCTCGACTGGTACAAGGAAGAGGGCATGATCTTCAAGGGCGGCTCCGGCGCCGGCCTGAACCTCTCCCGCATCCGCTCCTCCAAGGAGCTGCTGTCCTCCGGCGGCAACGCCTCCGGCCCCGTCTCCTTCATGCGCGGTGCCGACGCCTCCGCGGGAACCATCAAGTCCGGTGGCGCCACCCGCCGCGCGGCCAAGATGGTCATCCTCGACGTCGACCACCCCGACATCGAGGACTTCATCGAGACGAAGGTCAAGGAAGAGGAGAAGATCCGCGCCCTGCGCGACGCGGGCTTCGACATGGACCTGGGCGGGGACGACATCACGTCCGTCCAGTACCAGAACGCCAACAACTCGGTCCGTGTGAACGACGAGTTCATGAAGGCGGTCGAGAGCGGCGGCAAGTTCGGCCTGCGCGCCCGGATGACCGGCGAGGTCATCGAGGACGTCGACGCCAAGGCCCTCTTCCGCAAGATGGCCCTGGCCGCCTGGGCCTGCGCCGACCCGGGCATCCAGTACGACGACACGATCAACCACTGGCACACCTGCCCGGAGTCCGGCCGTATCAACGGCTCGAACCCCTGCAGCGAGTACATGCACCTGGACAACACGTCCTGCAACCTCGCCTCGCTGAACCTGATGAAGTTCCTCAAGGACGACGGCAAGGGCCACCAGTCCTTCGACGCCGAGCGCTTCGCCAAGGTCGTCGAGCTCGTCATCACCGCGATGGACATCTCCATCTGCTTCGCGGACTTCCCGACGCAGAAGATCGGCGAGAACACGCGCGCGTTCCGCCAGCTCGGCATCGGCTACGCCAACCTCGGCGCCCTGCTGATGGCGACCGGCCACGCCTACGACTCCGACGGCGGCCGCGCCCTCGCCGGTGCCGTCACCTCGCTGATGACCGGCACGGCCTACCGCCGCTCCGCCGAGCTGGCCGCGGTCGTCGGCGCGTACGACGGCTACGCCCGCAACGCCGACGCCCACAACCGCGTCATGAAGCAGCACGCCGACGCCAACGGCCGGGCCGTCCGCATGGACGACCTCGACACGCCGATCTGGGCCGCCGCCACGGAGGCCTGGCAGGACGTCCAGCGCCTCGGTGAGAAGAACGGTTTCCGTAACTCCCAGGCGTCCGTCATCGCCCCGACCGGCACCATCGGTCTGGCGATGTCCTGCGACACCACCGGTCTCGAGCCCGACCTCGCCCTGGTCAAGTTCAAGAAGCTCGTCGGCGGCGGCTCGATGCAGATCGTCAACGGCACCGTTCCGCAGGCCCTGCGCCGCCTGGGTTACCAGGAGGAGCAGATCGAGGCGATCGTCGCCCACATCGCCGAGAACGGCAATGTGATCGACGCCCCCGGCCTCAAGCACGAGCACTACGAGGTGTTCGACTGCGCCATGGGCGAGCGTTCCATCTCCGCGATGGGCCACGTCCGCATGATGGCCGCGATCCAGCCCTGGATCTCCGGCGCCCTCTCCAAGACCGTCAACCTGCCGGAGACGGCGACGGTCGAGGACGTCGAAGAGGTCTACTTCGAGGCCTGGAAGATGGGCGTCAAGGCGCTCGCGATCTACCGCGACAACTGCAAGGTCGGCCAGCCGCTCTCCGCCAAGAAGAAGGAGGACGAGAAGGCCGCGGTGACCGCGAAGACCGAGGCGACGATCCGTGAGACCGTCGAGAAGGTCGTCGAGTACCGCCCGGTCCGCAAGCGCCTCCCGAAGGGACGTCCCGGCATCACCACCTCCTTCACCGTCGGTGGCGCCGAGGGCTACATGACCGCCAACTCCTACCCGGACGACGGTCTCGGCGAGGTCTTCCTGAAGATGTCCAAGCAGGGTTCGACCCTCGCGGGCATGATGGACGCCTTCTCCATCGCCGTCTCGGTGGGCCTGCAGTACGGCGTGCCGCTGGAGACGTACGTCTCGAAGTTCACCAACATGCGCTTCGAGCCGGCCGGCATGACGGACGACCCGGACGTGCGGATGGCCCAGTCGATCGTCGACTACATCTTCCGCCGCCTGGCGCTCGACTTCCTGCCCTTCGAGACCCGCTCCGCCCTCGGCATCCACTCCGCCGAGGAGCGTCAGCGTCACCTCGAGACGGGCTCCTACGAGCCGCTGGACGACGAGGACGTCGACGTCGAGGGCCTCGCCCAGTCGGCGCCGCGCACCCAGGAGCTCAAGGCCGTCGCCGCTCCGAAGGTCGAGACCGAGCCGGTCGAGCCCGCCCCGAAGCAGGCCCACACCAGCGCCGAACTGGTGGAGATGCAGCTGGGCATCCAGGCCGACGCCCCGCTCTGCTTCTCCTGCGGCACCAAGATGCAGCGGGCCGGTTCCTGCTACATCTGCGAGGGCTGCGGCTCGACGAGCGGTTGCAGCTGATCCGCTGAGCAGTGAGTGAGAAGGGGCGCCGGTCCAGCACCGGCGCCCCTTCTCGGTTTTCGTCCCGCGCCTGTGCCGGTCCCGCTTCGCTCACGTGCCTGTGCGCTTGGCGTCGACCCGTAGGCTCCGCCCATGGATCTCTCACGGCGATACGACGGTGACATCCGCGCGCTGACCGGCGCCTCCCGCGCGGCCGCGCTCGACGCACTCGTCGAGGACCTTCGCGCGGCCGACCCTCTTGTCCGGGACGACGGCGCATATGTCACGGCCGTGCGCTGGATACCCGTGCTGGAGCGTGCCGAACGGCAGTGTCTGGGCGACCGGATGGCCGCGTACTTCACCGATCCTGCCGTGCAGGCGCGGACGTTCGCGCCGCTGGTCCTGGCCCGGATCGTCGCGGCGGGCGACTGGCTGGAGGCGTGGTGGAGCCCCTTCGCCGAGTGGTACCCGGCCGAGACGGACCTGCGCGGCCATGACGCCGAACTGGGCTGGCTGCACGCGGCCGCGCACGGAGCCGACCTGCTCGCGGCGCTGGCCCGGCACCCCGGGCAGGACCCGTCGCGGCTCGCGGACCTCGCGGTCGCCCGGCTGCTCGCGCCCACCGGACACCTCTTCGACGCACAGGAGGACGACCGCCTGGCGTACGCGCTCGCGCAGATCCTCAGCCACCCGGACCTCGGCGCGGAGGAGGCCACCGCGTGGCTCGTGCCGATCGAGAAGGCCTTCAGGACGGGCGAACCCGGCCCGGTCCCGCCCTGGGCGTCGAACACCATGCGGACCCTGCGGATGGTCTACCTGCTGGCCGACCGGGGCCTGCGCACCCGCAACACCGACGAACCGGCCCACAAGGTGAACCACCGGGAGGCCGTCCTCGAGGCGGTCGCGGCCACCCTCGCCGTCGTGGCGCCCTACACCGGATGACATCGGCCGCTCGTACGAGATTATGAACGCCGGGAGCCGTACCCGGCCGGGGGGGGGGGGGGGGGGGGGGGGGGGGAGGTGGGGGGAAGGGGGATGTGCGGTGGATGGTGTGGGTGTTGCGGGGAGAG
>NZ_JBVJGZ010000036.1:0-57412 GCF_055587025.1 Streptomyces sp. NPDC048600
GTCCAAGAGGCCGTCGCCGCCCCCTCCCCCCCCCACCCCCCCCCCCTCCACCCCCCCCCCCCCCCCCCCCCCCCCTCCCCCCCCCCCCCCCCCCCCCCCCCCCCCCCCCCCCCCCCCCCCCCCCCCCCCCCCCCCCCCCCCCGCCGCACAGCTGTCCAGCCAGACCGGCAGCGAGCAGAAGCTCGAGGTCTTCGTCAACCTCGCCCGGCGCCTCCAGTCCCTGGTGCACCGCGAGATCGCGATCCTCGACGAGCTGGAGAACGAGATCGAGGACCCCGACCTGCTCAAGGGCCTCTTCCACGTCGACCACCTCGCCACCCGCATCCGCCGCCACGCCGAGAACCTCGCCGTCCTCGGCGGCGCCGTCTCCCGGCGGCAGTGGAGCAACCCGGTGTCCATGACGGAGGTGCTGCGCTCCGCCATCGCCGAGGTCGAGCAGTACTCGCGGGTCAAGCTGGTGCCGCCGGTCGACGGCGAACTGCGCGGACACGCCGTCGCCGACGTCATCCATCTGCTCGCCGAACTCGTCGAGAACGCCACGGTGTTCTCCTCCCCGCACACCCAGGTCCTGCTCCGCGCCAACCTGGTCACCTCGGGACTCGCCGTCGAGGTCGAGGACCGCGGGCTCGGCATGCCGGTCGGCGAGCAGAGCCGGATGAACGAGCTGCTCGCCGACCCCGACCAGGTCAACGTCGCCAGCCTGCTGGCCGACGGGCGCATCGGACTGTTCGTCGTCTCCCAGCTCGCCAAGCGGCACGGCATCACCGTCCGGCTCCAGAGCAACATCTACGGCGGTGTCCAGGCGGTCCTCGTCGTACCCCAGGCTCTGCTGGGCGGCGCGCCCGGCCCCGCCGCGGCACCGGGCCGGTCCGAGGGACAGGGGCAGCCGGCCGTGCCGGGCGCGCCCGTACCCGCTCTCACGGGACAGCCACCGCAGGGCGGGGAGACCCGCATGCCCGCCGGCCCGCCCCCGTCCGGACCGCGCCCCGGCGCGCCCGGAGCCGGACAGGGCCCCCTCGCCACCCCGGCCCCGTACGGCGGCGGCCCCGACAGCTCCCCGGCCCCGCACGACCTCACCGGCCCCGCGGGCCGGCCGTCGTCGGCCACCGCGCCCCCCGGCGGCCACACCCCGCACACAGCGCACCCGGAACCCCCCACACCCGCGCCCTACGTCCCCCAGGCGCAGCCGGAACCCCCGGCCTTCCGGCCCCTGCCGCACAGCACCCCGCCGCCCGCCCAGCCCGGCGCACCGCACGTTCCCCTCCCCGTGCGCGGCGCGCGCGTGGAGCGGCGCACCCCCGCCGACGCCGCCCCCGGCATCCGGCCGGGCGACCGGCCGGTCCTGGAGGAGCACGGCGCCGCCCCGCCGGTCCCGCGCAACGGGGCGGTGCGCGGCACCATGGGCAAGCCCCAGCTGCCCAGACGCCGCGCGCAGGAGCACATCGTCCCCCAGCTCCGCGAACGCCCGGCGCCCCGGCCGGACGCCGAGGAGCACGTCGGCCACGACCCGGGTCTGATGGCGGCCTTCCAGCGCGGCATCGGCCTCGCGGAGACCCGGCACGGCCTGGAGGCGACGCACGACGGCTCGGGCCCGGTCGGCGGCCACCCGCCCCTGCCGTACCCCGACCTGGCCTACGACGTCGTACCGGCGGCCCCCGAGTCCCGTACGACGGCGCACCCCGCGGACGTGCTCGACCGGCACTCCGCGGCGTCACCGGTCGCGCCCCTGCCCGCAGCCGGTACCGACCACACCGCACGGCACGACGGGAGCGCACCAGCCGGATGACCGTCCACGCACCCACCCCCACCGCAGCCGCAGACCCCACCGGCGCTGCCGCGGCCCCCCGTATCCCAAGGAGTCGAACCACCATGGCGACCGACGCGCCGACCGGTCATGTTTCCGACCTCGACTGGCTGATGAGCGGCCTCGTGCAGCGGGTGCCGCACACGTCCAGCGCGGTTCTGCTCTCCTGCGACGGCCTCGTGAAGTCCGTGCACGGCCTCGACGCCGACAGCGCCGACCACATGGCCGCGCTCGCCTCCGGCCTGTACTCGCTCGGCCGCAGCGCGGGCACCCGGTTCGGCGACGGCGGGGACGTGCGCCAGGTCGTCGTCGAACTCGACTCGGCCCTGCTGTTCGTGACCACCGCCGGCGCCGGGACCTGTCTCGCCGTGATGGCCGGCCGGGAGGCGGACGCCGCCGTCCTCGGCTACGAGATGGCCATGCTCGTCAAGAGCGTCCGTCCCTATCTGGTCACCGCGCCCCGCCAGCACGCCGTCGAACCCACGGTGATGAGGCCTTGAGCGTGGCGGCGGCCGGTGACGGGCCCTGGCTCGACGACGCGGCGGGACGGCTGGTGCGCCCGTTCACGATCAGCAACGGCCGCACCCGCCCCTCCGTGGCTTTCGACCTCATGTCGCAGGTCATGGCCACCGGGGTCACCCCCCTCGGCCAGCCGGGCCCGGAACACTCGCTGGCCCTCGACCTGTGCCGGGCACCCATCTCGGTCGCCGAGGTGGCCGCGCACCTGAAGCTGCCGGCGGCGGTCACCAAGGTGCTGCTGTCCGACCTCGTCGACTGCGGGGCGCTCACCACCAAGCCCCCCGAGTTCCACCACAACCCGACGGACCGGGCCCTTCTGGAGGCAGTGCTCGATGGACTACGACGACAGCTCTGACTACGACGGCGCCACGGACCCCTTCCCCACCGCGCTCAAGATCCTGGTGGCGGGAGGCTTCGGGGTCGGCAAGACCACGTTCGTCGGCGCGGTGAGCGAGATCCAGCCCCTCTCCACGGAGGAACTCCTCACCACGGTCAGCGCCGCCACCGACAACCTCGACGGCATCGAGAACAAGGTCGAGACCACCGTCGCGATGGACTTCGGCCGGATAACCCTCGATCCGCAGCATGTGCTGTACCTGTTCGGCACACCGGGCCAGGAGCGGTTCTGGTTCATGTGGGACGAGCTGTCCGAGGGCGCGCTCGGCGCGGTCGTCCTCGCGGACACCCGCCGGCTGGAGGAGTGCTTCGCGGCCGTCGACTTCTTCGAGGAGCGCGGCCTCGGCTTCATCATCGCCGTCAACGAGTTCGACGGCGGCTACCGCTACCACCCCGAGGAGGTGCGTGCCGCCCTCGACCTGGACCCCGAGGTCCCCGTCGTCTGCTGCGACGCCCGGATCTCCAGCTCCGGTGTGCAGACCCTGCTCACACTCGTCAAACACCTCATCGCCCACGCGCCCGTGGCCCCCGCGCCGAGCCACGGCGCCCACAGGTGATCCCAGCCCCCTTCCGACGGAGCCGCACATGCCGTACGACCACAGCGACGGAGCCCGGTGATGAGCTACGACCCGCCCCGCCCGGCCGGTCGGCTGCTGCTCACCCCGCAGGACAGCGAGGCCCCCGCGCGCGCCCGCCGGCTGCACGGACTGGGCCTCGGGGAACGCCCCGAGCCCGCGCTCGACTCCTTCGCGGCCCGGCTGGCGGGCCTGACCGGGACGACGTACGCCATGGTCAACTTCATCGGTGAGCAGGCGCAGTTCTTCGCGGGCCTGCACGCGCCCGAGACCGCCCCGGTGGTCCGGGAGGACGGCACCCGCGCCGAGATCGGCCGCTTCCTGCCCCGCGACCACGGCTTCTGCCCCCATGTGGTGGTCCGGCGCCGGGCGCTGGCCCTGGGGGACGTGCGCGACTATCCGCGCTTCGCGGGCAACGCGGTCGTCGACGACCTCGGCATCCGCGCCTACCTCGGCGCCCCGCTCCTGGACAGCACCGGTATGGCCCTCGGCACGGTCTGCGTCGCCGACGTGATGCCCCGGTCCTGGGGCCGGGAGGGGCTGGAGACCATCAAGTCGGCCGCCGCCGAGCTCGTCGTACGGCTGGAGCGACCGGCGGGCGACGGACTGCCGATCTGAGGCGGGAGAGGGCACCCGCAGGCGGGCCGACGGGGGCGGCGGAGGCGACCGTGGCGTGCGGGCCTGCGGGCCGCCGGGGCGATGGCGGCGACCGTCCGGCTGGCGATCCGAGGCGGAAGTGTGCTCCGGGGCACAGGGTGTGAAGGAAAGCTGTGGCGGCGCTTAAGAAATCCTCGATGGACCCCGGCCGCGCCATACGGCAGATTTCTCACCGCATCCCCATCTGCCCCCGTCCACGGGACCATTCGGCGTGCCCGCGGCCGGGATCACACCCCACAGGAGCCGTCGCGTGAAGGCGCTGGTCAAGGACAAGGCGGAACCCGGACTCTGGCTGCGGGACGTCCCGGAGCCGCAGATCGGTCACGGCGAGGTGCTCATCAAGGTGCTGCGCACCGGCATCTGCGGCACCGACCTGCACATCCGCTCCTGGGACGGCTGGGCGCAGCAGGCGATCCGCACCCCCCTCGTGGTCGGCCACGAGTTCGTCGGCGAGGTCGTCGAGACCGGCCGGGACGTCACCGACATCGCGGTCGGCGACCGGGTCAGCGGCGAGGGTCACCTGGTCTGCGGCAAGTGCCGCAACTGTCTGGCCGGCCGCCGCCACCTGTGCCGGGCCACCGTCGGCCTCGGCGTGGGCCGCGACGGAGCCTTCGCCGAGTACGTCGCCCTGCCCGCCTCCAACGTCTGGGTGCACCGCGTCGCCGTCGACCTCGACATCGCCGCGATCTTCGACCCGTTCGGCAACGCCGTGCACACCGCGCTGTCGTTCCCGCTGGTCGGCGAGGACGTCCTGATCACCGGGGCCGGTCCGATCGGCCTGATGGCCGCGGCGGTGGCCCGGCACGCCGGCGCCCGCAACGTCGTGATCACCGACGTCAGCGAGGAGCGCCTGGAGCTGGCCCGCAAGATCGGCGTCAGCCTCGCGCTGGACGTCTCGCGCTCCACGATCGCCGAGGGCCAGCGCGAGCTGGGTCTGCGCGAGGGCTTCGACGTCGGCCTGGAGATGTCCGGCAACCCCGTCGCGATGCGCGACATGATCGCCAACATGACGCACGGCGGCAAGATCGCCATGCTCGGCCTGCCCGCGCAGGAGTTCCCGGTCGACTGGGCCCGCATCGTCACCTCGATGATCACGATCAAGGGCATCTACGGCCGGGAGATGTTCGAGACCTGGTACGCGATGTCCGTCCTGCTGGAGGCCGGCCTCGACCTCGCCCCCGTGGTCACCGGCCGGTACGGCTACCGCGACTTCGAGGCGGCCTTCGCCGACGCCGCGAGCGGCCGCGGCGGCAAGGTCATCCTCGACTGGTCCGCGTAATCCACCTCTCTGGGTACTTCTAGGAGCTTCTCGATGTTCGACTCCGTGCGCGACGACCTGCGTGCCACCCTCGACGAGATCCGCGCCGCCGGGCTGCACAAGCCCGAGCGGGTGATCGGCACCCCGCAGTCCGCGACCGTGAACGTCACGGCCGGCGGCCGTCCCGGCGAGGTCCTCAACTTCTGCGCCAACAACTACCTCGGCCTCGCCGACCACCCCGAGGTCGTCGCCGCCGCCCACGACGCCCTGGACCGCTGGGGCTACGGCATGGCCTCCGTGCGCTTCATCTGCGGCACGCAGGAGGTGCACAAGGAGCTGGAGGCCCGCCTGTCGGCGTTCCTCGGCCAGGAGGACACGATCCTGTACTCCTCCTGCTTCGACGCCAACGGCGGTGTCTTCGAGACCCTGCTCGGCGCCGAGGACGCGGTGATCTCCGACGCCCTCAACCACGCCTCGATCATCGACGGCATCCGCCTGTCCAAGGCCCGCCGCTTCCGCTACGCCAACCGCGACATGGCGGACCTGGAGGCGCAGCTGAAGGAGGCCGTGGCCGCGGGCGCCCGGCGCAAGCTGATCGTCACCGACGGCGTCTTCTCCATGGACGGCTACGTGGCGCCGCTCGCCGAGATCTGCGACCTGGCCGACCGTTACGACGCCATGGTCATGGTCGACGACTCGCACGCGGTCGGCTTCGTCGGCCCCGGCGGCCGCGGCACCCCCGAGCTGCACGGCGTGATGGACCGCGTCGACGTGATCACCGGCACCCTCGGCAAGGCCCTCGGCGGCGCCTCCGGCGGCTATGTCGCGGCCCGCGCCGAGATCGTCGCCCTGCTGCGTCAGCGCTCGCGTCCGTACCTGTTCTCCAACACCCTCGCCCCGGTGATCGCCGCGGCCTCGCTGAAGGTCCTGGACCTGCTGGAGTCGGCCGGCGATCTGCGCGAGCGGCTCAACGCCAACACGGCTCTGTTCCGCTCGCGGATGACCGAGGAGGGCTTCGACGTCCTCCCCGGCGACCACGCCATCGCCCCGGTCATGATCGGCGACGCGGCCGAGGCGGGCCGGATGGCCGAGCTGCTGCTGGAGCGCGGGGTGTACGTGATCGGCTTCTCGTACCCGGTGGTGCCGCAGGGCGCGGCCCGTATCCGCGTCCAGCTGTCGGCCGCGCACTCCACCGAGGACGTGAACCGCGCGGTGGACGCGTTCATCGCCGCGCGCGCGGAGCTGGCCGGCTGAGTCAGGGCCTCACCGGCTGATTCCCGCCTGCCGGGCGGCGTCGCGCCCCAGGTCCCCGCGTCGGACTCCCGCCGTCGCCCCGAGGGCGGGGCGGGTGGGAGTCCGACGACCGGGTTCGGGGGCATTCGCACCCCTTCCGGCCTGAGAGAATCGACTTCGTGATCGAGGCACGGCGGCTCCATATCCTTCGTGCGGTGGCGGACCACCGCACGTTGACGGCGGCTGCCGCCGCGCTGTATCTCACGCCCTCGGCGGTCTCCCAGCAGCTCACCGCGCTGGAGCAGGAGACCGGGCACCGGCTGGTGGAACGCGGTGCCAAGGGCGTACGGCTCACCCCGGCGGGCGAGATCCTGCTCAGCCACACCAACGCCGTCCTGGCCCAGCTGGAGCGGGCCGAGGCGGAGCTGGCGGCGTACGGCTCGGGCGAGGCCGGCACGGTCACCGTGGCCTCCTTCGCGACCGGTATCGCGCTGGTCGTGGCCCCGGCGGTGGCCCGGCTGGCCGCCTCGGCGCCGGGTATCCGCATCCGGGTGCAGGACGCCGAGGGCGACGCCAGCCTGCCGATGGTGCTGGACCGGCAGGTCGACGTGGCGGTCGCCGTGGAGTACCGCGGAGCGCCGTCGGCCGACGATCCACGGCTGACCCATGTGCCGCTGTACGCCGAGCCCTTCGACGCCGTCGTCCCGGTGAGTCACCGGCTGGCCGACGCGGGCGAGGTACCGCTGGCGGAGCTGGCCAAGGACCCGTGGATCGGGCCGTACCCCGGCAACCCCTGTCACGAGGTGGTCGTCCTGGCCTGCGAGGGCGCCGGGTTCCAGCCCCGGCTGGAGCACTCCTCCGACGACTTCCGCGCCGTCGTGGCCCTGGCCTCGGCCGACGCGGGCGTGGCCCTGGTGCCGCGCTCGGCGCTGCGCGGCATGGATCTGGCGGGCGTGGTCGTCCGTCCGGTGGACGGGGTGGCACCGACCCGCCGCGTCTTCGCGGCCGTACGCCGGGGCGCGGAGGAGCACCCGCTGATCAGTCCGGTGCTGGACGCGCTGGGCGCGGTGGCGCGGGGGTAGCGCCCGGACGGGCGTCCTGGGGGCGCGGGGAACGGCGCGACCGGCCCCGACGCACGGAAAACCCGGCCACCCGCCCCCGAGGCCGAGCGGCGGGCGTGAGGGTGCCGTAACAGCGCTGTTTCATATGTGGGATAGCGTCCCGGATATGAAACGAGACGAGGTCGGGTCGGGTGGTGTCGACGCGCTCCTCGGCGCCCGGCTGGCCGAGCTGCGGGCCGAACGCGGCTGGTCCCTGGGTGAGTTGGCGGAGCGCAGCGGTGTCAGCCGCTCGACGCTGTCGCGTGCCGAGCGCGCCGAGACCAGCCCCACCGCCGCCCTGCTCAACCGCCTGTGCGCGGTCTACGGCCGCACGATGTCCCAGTTGCTCAGCGAGGTCGAGGCGGAACCCGCCCCGGTCGTCCGGGCGGCCGACCAGCCCGTCTGGGAGGACCCGTCCTCCGGCTTCGTACGGCGTTCCGTGTCGCCGCCGCACACGGGACTGCGCGGCGAACTGGTCGAGGGGCGGCTCGCGGCCGGCGCCGACATCGCCTACGACCGGCCGCCCGTGCCGGGGCTGGAGCAGCACATCTGGCTGCTGGAAGGGGAGTTGGAGGTGACCGCGCAGGACATCGCGCACGCCCTGCGCGCGGGCGACTGTCTGCGGCTGCGGGTCTGGGGGCCGACCCGGTTCCGCTGCCCGGGCCCAACTCCCGCGCGCTACGCCCTGGCGGTGGTGCTGCCATGACCGTGACCCGACTGGACGCCGGACAACTACTGTCCTGCGCCGACGAGTTGGCACGACTGCTCACCGACACCGTCGAGGGCGGCGCCTCCATCGGCTTCCTCGCGCCGATGGACCCGGGCACGGCGCTCGCCTGGTGGCGGGAACGCGCGGCGGCGGTGGCGGACGGACAACTCGGCGTGTGGATCGCGCGCGACGGGGACCGGGTCGTCGGGACCGTCGGCCTCGCCTTCCCCGGCAAGCCCAACAGCCGCCATCGCGCCGAGGTCGTCAAACTGATGGTCCACCGCGACGCCCGGGGCCGTGGCCTCGGCCGCGCCCTGCTCACCGCGGCCGAGGAGGCCGCGGCGGCCGCCGGCATCACCCTGCTGCACCTGGACACCGAGACGGACAGCCCCGCCGAGCACCTGTACCGGTCGGCCGGCTGGACCAGGGCCGGCGTGATCCCCGACTACGCGGCGACCCCGGCGGGCGTCCTGCGCGGGACCACGATCTACTACCGGCACCTGGGCGTCCCCGCCGCGCGGTGATTGTCAGTGCCGGGCGCTACGGTGCGTGGCATGCAGGAAGCCGAAGACGTACGCCGTGTCGCCCTGTCCCTGCCGGACACCAGTGAGAAGGTCGCCTGGAGCATGCCCACGTTCCGGGTCGCGGGGAAGATGTTCGCGACGCTGCCGGAGGACGAGTCGTCCATGGCGGTGCGCTGCCCCAAGGAGGAGCGCGACGAACTGGTGCTGGCCGAGCCCGACAAGTTCTGGATCGCCGGCCACGAGGCGCAGTTCGCCTGGGTGCGCGTACGGCTGGCGGCCCTGGAGGACGAGGGCGAACTGCGTGACATCCTCGCGGACTCCTGGCGCCAGGCGGCCCCGTCCCGGCTGCTCGACGCCCACCCCGGACTGGGTCTGCAGGCCGGGGACTGACGCCGCCCGGGGACCGGCGCCGGCCGGCCCCGGAAAACCCCTCGGGCGCCACCGGCGGTCCGTGGCATGATCCGAGGCCTATAGGTCTAGACCGGGTCTGGGGGTGCGGGCCCGGTCGTGCTCGGGGAGGGACGCGCGGATGTCGGGGAGGGCGCCGGGAGGACCGGGGGAGCGGGCGGCAGGACCCGGTCCGTCAGAGGTACGGGGGCCCGCCGGGCCACGCCCGCCGGAGACGGAGGGCGCCGAGCACCCCGGAGGACCGCCGCCCGTCTGGTCGCGCGACTTCGGGCTCTTCTTCGTCGCCCGGGCCGTCGCCCGGCTCGGGGACACCATGCTCCCCGTGGCCCTCGCGGCCGGACTCCTCCAGCACGGGTACGGGGCGGGCGCGGTCGGACTGGCGATGGCGGCGACGGTCGCGGCCTTCGCCGCACTCGTCGTCTTCGGCGGTGTCCTCGCCGACCGGTTCAGCACCCGCAAGCTCATGATCGGCGCCGACCTCGTCCGGCTCGCCACCCAGGCCCTGACCGCCGTCCTCTTCTACGCCGGCCATGTGGTGCTCTGGGAGATCTGCGTCATCGGCCTGCTCAACGGCGTGGCCGGTGCCGTGTTCCAGCCCGGCGTCGCCAGCACGGTCCCCCGGCTCGCCTCCGACGTCCAGGGCGCGAACGGCGCGATCCGTATCGCCGAGTCCGCCGCCCAGCTCGCCGGACCCGCCACGGCCGGCGTGCTGGTGGGCATCGCCGAGCCGGGCGGCGTCTTCGCGGTGCACGCCGTCACCTACGCGGTCAGCGCCCTGTGCCTGCTGCTGCTCCGCCCGCTCCCGCCGGTCCGCTCCGGACACGCGCCGGGGCGCGGGGCGAAGGCCTTCCGGGCCGACCTGGCCGAGGGCTGGCGCGAGTTCCGCTCCCGCACCTGGATGTGGGCGGTCATAGCCATCTGGTGCCTCTACATGATCGCCGTCTGGGGCCCGACCGTGCCGCTCGTCGCCACCGAGGTGGTCCAGCGGCACGGCCCCGGCGCCTACGGTCTGATCAACTCCGCCCTCGGCGCGGGCACGGTCGTCGGCGGCCTGGTCGCCCTGCGGCTGCGCCCCCGCCGCATGCTGCGGGCCGGCGCCTTCGCCCTGACCGGCTTCACCGCCTTTCCGACGGCCGTCGGGCTCGGCCTGGACGTGCCCGCCATGGCGGCCGGAGCCGCGGTCGCCGGGGCGGGCATGTCCTTCTGGGCGGTGATGTGGGCGACCAGCGTCCAGACCCAGGTCCAGCCGGACGTCCTCAACCGCATCCACGCCTACGACGTGGCCGGGTCCCTCGCCATGATGCCCGTCGGCCAGGCCCTCGCCGGACCCGCCGCGTCCGCCCTCGGCACCCATGAGGTCCTGCTCGTCAGCGGGGCGGTCAGCGTCGTCGTCGTGGTGGCGCTGCTCTCCGTCGCGGCCGTCCGCGACCTGGTCCGTGTCGACCCGGCACCGGCCTCCGCGCCCCGGACGCCCTGACCTCGCGGTCGTCGCGGCCGTCGCAAAAGGAGTGCGCGACCACCGACCCGAGTGGGGTATGGTTGCTCTGCGCGTTCGGCCAGGGGAAAGCCCAGGTCAGACGGCACCGGGACGTGGCGCAGCTTGGTAGCGCACTTGACTGGGGGTCAAGGGGTCGCAGGTTCAAATCCTGTCGTCCCGACCAGCTTCTACGCAGGTCGGAGGCCGTTTCCCAACTATGGGAAACGGCCTTTTCGTATGCCCTTGATGTCCGGGCCGCCCGTGGCCGTTCGCGCAGTTCCCCGCGCCCCGAACAGCGGGGATGCCCTTTTACTCGCGGTTCGGCCCGACGCGACCCCGGCCCTGCCCGGTCCCGGCACCCCGGTCGACGCGTCGCACGGCGGGGTGTCGTCCGGCTGTGCCCATCGCCTACAGTGCGTGATGACCGCACCCCGTCCCAGTGACGCAGCGCCGCCGAACAGGAGCAGACCTGTGGCCACCGAAGTCCGTACCGGCTCCGACCCGGGCCGGTCACCGGCCGGGCGGCCGCTTCCCGAACTCGCCCCCGAAGCCGTCGCCGAGTGGCGCGCCGGAGGCGGCGAACCGATCGAACTGTTCACTCTGGCACGTCAACAGGTGGGCGGAGTGGCCGCGTTACGGCTCGGACCCCGGCCGACCGTCCTGGTCACCGCCCCGCACGCCGTGCAGCACGTCCTCGCGCTCCACCCCGACCGCTACGTCAAGCGCTCGCACCGCGCCCGGCTGCTCATCGGCGACGGAGTGCTGGCCGCGACCGGTGAGGCATGGCGGCGGCAACGGCGGCTGCTCCAGGCCCAGTTCACCGGCCGCGGACTGCGACGCTACGAGGAGCGGATCGGCGCCGCCGCCGACACGGCCGCCGCGCGCTGGGCCGGATTCGCCGACAGCGGCGAGGAGTTCGACGTGGGCGAGGAGATGCGGCGCTTCGCCCTGGACACCATCTGGCGGTCCCTGACCGGGCATGCCCTGGACGCCGTGACGGAGGGCGAACTCGCCTCCGTGCCAGCGGTGGTGGCCGCGCTGCCCCGGCTGCCCGAGGACACCGTCGTCGCCGAGGGGGCCGTCGCCGGGGATCTGGCCCGGATCGACGCCGTGGCGGCCCGTGCCATCGCCGCCGCCCGCACCGGCGCGGCCGGACCCGACGGACCCGGCCTGCTGCATGTGCTGACGGAGGCCGCCGAGACCCGCCCCGAGTACACCGAACGCCTGGTCCGCGACGAGCTGGTCACCCTGATGGTCGCCGGGCACGAGACCACGGCCACCACCCTGACCTGGCTCCACCTGCTCCTCGACCGGCACCCCGGGGAACGGGAACGGGCCCTCGCCGCGGGCCCCGAGGGCTCACCGGAGCGGCGCCAGGCCGTCCAGGCCCTGGTCCACGAGACGCTCCGGCTCTATCCGCCCGCGTGGATCATGCCGCGGCACGCCGCCCAGGACGACGTGCTCGCCGGGTACACGATCGAGGCCGGTACCGACATCGTCGTCTGCCCCTACCTCACCCACCGCGACCCCGGCATCTGGCCCGAGCCCGAGAGGTTCGCCCCGGCGCGCTTCCGCGACCCGGGCGGCCGGCCCGCCGACGCCGGGAGCTACTACCCGTTCGGTGTCGGGCCCCGGGCCTGTCTGGGGCTCCAGTTCGCGCTCCGGGAGTCGGTGGCCCTCCTGGAGCGCCTGCTGCCCGCCCCGTCTCCACGGTTCCGCTCGGCGCCGACGGGGGCCGTGTACACCATCACGGTCCGGCCGGACGGCCCGGCCCTCGCGACGCTGGACGCCTGAGCGTCCTCACCGGCGGGAGCGCGCCGAGGCCGGCCTCGGCGCGGGCACGAACTGGAGCTCCAGCGCGGCGGGCGGCTCGGCGATCCCCGGACCGCCCTCCGCCGCCCAGCGCACCAGCTCCCCGGTGCTGTCCTCGTCCGTCGCGAAGCCCACCCACACCGGCCGCCCGCCCGCCGCGCGGCCCGTGCTGGAGGGCCGCACCACGACCACGTTGGCCTGGCCGCACGGCCCGAGGCAGTCCGAGGTGCGCACGGCGAACCGGCCGCCGGAGTCCGCCGCGGCGGCACGCAGCGCCCTCAGCTGCCCGTCGTGGTCGAAACCCGGGTTCTTGCCTCCGTCGCCGCAGCAGCAGCCCCGGCACACCACCAGCGTGCAGGGGCGCCGCGCGGCTGCGACGACCGCCCTCAAAACGCCAGACCGACGTGCGCCAGCGCCTGCTTCAGCAGGACGCCGTGCCCGCCCGGCATCTCGCTCAGGACGGCCATCGAGGCCGCCTCGTGCGGGCTGAACCACACCAGGTCCAGCGCGTCCTGCCGGGGCCGGCAGTCGCCGGTGACCGGGACGACGTAGGCGAGGGACACCGCGTGCTGACGCGGGTCGTGGTACGGCGTGATGCCCTGGGTGGGGAAGTACTCCGCGACCGTGAAGGGCTGCGGGGAGGCCGGGATCCGGGGCAGCGCCACCGGGCCGAGGTCCTTCTCCAGATGGCGCAGCAGCGCGTCGCGGACCCGCTCGTGATGCATCACCCGGCCCGAGACCAGGGTGCGGCTCACGGTGCCGTCCGGTCCGATGCGCAGGAGGAGTCCGATGCTGGTGACCTCGCCGCTGTCGTCGACGCGCACCGGCACCGCCTCGACGTACAGGATCGGCATGCGGGCGCGTGCCAGTTCGAGCTCGTCGGGAGTCAGCCAGCCTGGCGTGGTCTCGGTCAAGTCAGACATTGCTTGATCATACTTTCAGGAGTCGTGGGAAAGGCGATAGACCCGGCGGGCGTTGTCCGCTCCCGCCCACCGCGCGTGGCGCACGGCGTCTTTCAGGCTCATCTCGTCGGTGTCCACCCGGTCCTGGAGCAGCTCGCCGAGTCCCCGGCGGAAGGCGAGCGCCCCCAGCCAGTGGAACTCGGCCAGTCCGCAGGCGTCCGAGCTGTACAGGAGTTTGCGGTACGGGGTGATCTCCAGCGCCTCCTCGAGCACCGCCCGTGCCCGGACCGGTCCCACCTGGTGCAGGGTCAGTCCCACGTCCAGGTACACCTGCTCGAACACGGCTGAAAGATAGGCGGCTTGGCGGTGGTAGGGCCAGCAGTGCAGGAGCAGCACCGGCAGGCCGCCGGGGACCAGCCGCAGCCAGTCGGTCAGCCGGGCCGGGTCGGAGCGGTGCAGACGCAGGTCGTTGTCGCCGAACCCGGTGTGCAGCTGGAGCGGCAGTCCCAGGTCTACGGCCGTCCACAGCAGATGACGCGTCAGGACCGGGTCGTCGAGCCGGCCGCCGCGGGCCAGCCAGCGCCGGGCCGCGGCCGTGACCTGCTGGTCGGTGGGCCGGGCGGGGTCCAGGTCGAGGCCGGTGCGATAGGCGGCGACCGACTTCACCGCCACCACGCCCGGGCGGCGCACGGCGTCCAGCGCGGCCGCGCGGAACCGGTCGGCGTACTCGTCCGGCTCGACGCCCCGCGCCGCCACGTCCTCCGCCACGCTCTCCAGCCGGACCACTTCGTAGGCCACCGCCCCTGCCGCGGCGGCGAGTTGGGCGGGAGTGCCGAGCCGCTGCGGCGCGTAGCCGGTGTCGACGCAGAACACGGCGGTCCCGGCGCCGGTCAGGAACCGCCGGTCGGTCTCGGCCCGCCCCAACTCGGCCCGGCGGGCCAGGTAGTCGGCGGCCGGGGCGTGCCGCGGCAGGTCCAGCAGGGGCGCGCAGTACCGGCGAACGGCCGTACCGACGGGGGTGTCGAACGCCGAGACGCCGGGCCAGGGTTCGCCCTCCGTGAGGAGGGACTCGAACTCGGCCGGACCCGGGGCGGAGCCGGTCACGCCGTGGCAGTGGTGGTCGACCAGGCGCAGTTCGGCGAGCGCCTCGTGCACGGCTCCATCGTGCGACATGTCAGTACACCCAGCGGTAGACGGCGGCGACCTGGGCGTCCTCCAGGCCGTCGACGGCCGCGATCTCGCCCTCCCGCACCGCGATCACCGCGTCCGTGAGCCGGGCCCCGAGGGCCTCGCGGAGCACCTCGTCCGCGCGGAACGCCCCGACGGCCTCCGCCAGGCAGGTCGGCAGCCGCCGCACCGCGCGGGCCGTGGCCTCCTCGGGGGTGAGCCGGGCCGGGTCGCCCGTGGTCTCGCCGGGCAGCGTCGCCTCCCGGTCCACCCCGTCCAGGCCGGCGGCGATCACCGCGCCCAGCGCGAGGTAGGGGTTGGCGGCCAGGTCCACCGGTTTCACCTCCAGATTGGCGGCCCGGTCGCGCAGCCCCGCCGTGCCCGTGATCAGCCGCAGCGCGCACTCGCGGGTCTCCAGGCCCCAGGCGGTGAAGACGCCCGCCCACTGGGAGGGCCGCAGCCGCAGATAGCTGGCCGGGCTGGGCGCGGTCACCGCCGTCAGGGCGGGCAGCCGGTCCAGGACCCCGGCCGCGAACGCCTCCGCCTCGGCGGTCATGCCGTGGCGGCGGGTACCGCCGGTGTGCAGGTTCAGGCCGGCCCGCCACAGGGAGAGATGGAGGTGGCCGCCGTTGCCGGCGCCGACGGCGGTGACGGCGGGAGAGAAGGAGACGCGCAGGCCGTGCCGCCGGGCCACCGCGCGGATCGTCTGCCGCAGCAGCACACTGCGGTCGGCCGCGGCCACCGGGTCGAGCGCGCCCGCCGAGATCTCGAACTGCCCGGGCGCGTACTCGGGATGGAACTGGTCGACGTCCATGCCCTGTGCCGCGCACACGGCCAGCAGATCGGCGCCGAAGTCGCTCAGGTCCACCTGGCGGGTCGCGCCGTAGGCAGGGCCCGTGGTGGCCGGCACGAACTCCCCGGCGGGCGCGGAGTCCAGGCCCACCGCCCACTCGACCTCCACGGCCGCCCGGAACTCCAGGCCGAGCCGGGACCGCGCGCCGGTGAGCAGATGCCGCAGGAAGGTGCGTGAGCAGCCCGGGTGCGGGCGCCCGTCCTGGGTGATGCGGTCCACCGGCGCCCACGCCCAGCCTGGCTGCCCGGCCAGTACGGTCAGTCCGTCCAGGTCCGGGTACAGCCGCAGGTCGCCGTCCGGGGAGCCGAGGTCGCCGCTGGTCACGATCGCGTCGTCGGCGAGGAAGGTGTCGAAGACCGGCGACATGCCCACGCCCCAGGCCGCGGCCTCCGCCAGTCTGCCGGTGGGGACCGTCTTGATCCGGCCGACGCCCGCGGTGTCGACGTAGGACAGGACGATGCCGTGCACGCCCCGGCCGGCCAGTTCACCGGCCAGTCCGGCGGCCCGCTCGACGTCGCCCGGGCGCCCGCCGGGGACGGGGTCGGCAAGGGTGGTCATGCGTCCTCCTCGGCGGCCGGGGCGGGGCCGGGGGTCGGGGTGGCACGGGGGCCGTGCCACCGGGTCACGCGGCGTCAGGGTTTCACGGCGACCGCGCCGAACTGCGGCACCACGACCGGCGCGTGCAGTTCCGCGCGCCACTGCGAGCAGGGCACCAGACCGGGTTCCAGCAGGTCGAGGCCGTCCAGGAACGCGGCGGTCTCCGCCCGGGAACGGGCGGTGATCGGCGGGGTGGCGTGGGCGTTCCAGAAGTCCATCGCCACCGCGTTGCCCTCGCCGCCGACGTCCGCGTCGAAGGTCGGATGGGTCAGCACCAGGAAGCTGCCCGGCGCCACCGCCTCCATCACCCGGCGCACGATCAGCCGTGCCTCGTCGTCGTCCAGCACGAAGTTCAGGATGCCCAGCATCATCACCGCGACCGGCCGGTCCAGGTCCAGGACCTCCCGTGCCCGCGCCACGATCGCCGCGGGGTCGTGCACATCGGCGTCGAGGTAGTCGGTGACGCCCTCGGGGGTGCTGGTCAGCAGGGTGCGTGCGTGCAGCAGGACGATCGGGTCGTTGTCGACGTACACGATCTTCGATTCGGGTGCGATCCGCTGGGCGATCTCATGGGTGTTGTCGACGGTCGGCAGGCCGGTGCCGATGTCCAGGAACTGCCGGACCCCGCGCTCCTCGGCCAGGAAGCGCACCGCGCGGCCCAGGAAGTCGCGGTCGGCCCGGGCGACGTCCCTGATCACCGGGAACATCCCGGCGACCTGCGCGCCGACCCGCTGGTCGACCTCGTAGTTGTCCTTGCCGCCGATCCAGTAGTTCCAGACCCGCGCGTTGTGCGCCACGGTGGTGTTCAGCCGGGCCGCCCCCTGGGGACCCTCGCTGTCGCTCACGTCGCTCGCCCTTCTCTCCGCGGGGCCTTCGCGGCCATTGTGCCCCGCACATGATCAGGTGTCCCGGGATTCGGCCGCCCGGGGCCCACGGTCCGCCCCCGGTAGGGTGGACGGTCGTTCACGGAAACGACGAGGTGCCGTGGAGGTCCGTACCCGCCGAACCAGGAAAGCAGCCATGCCGTACACGCCGTCGCCCGCGCCCCCGCACGCTCCTGCCGCCGTTCCCGCGGCCCGGCCCGCCGCTCCCGCCACCGCCTCCGGCTTCGCCGACATCCGGCTGATCGTGACCGACATGGACGGCACGCTCCTCGACGACGACAAGAAGGTCCCGGAGGGGCTCTGGCCGACGCTGGACCTGCTGCGGGAGCGCGGGGTGCTGTTCAGCCCGGCGAGCGGCCGGCAGTACGCGACCCTCGCACATGAGTTCTCCCGGGCGTCCGACGGCATGGTGTTCATCGCGGAGAACGGCACCTACGTCGTGCGCGACGGCGTCGAGCTCAGCTCCGACCCGCTGGACGGCGGTGTCGTCGCGGAGATCCTCGGGACCGTGCGGCGGCTGAACGCGGACGGCGTGGACGTGGGCGCCGTGGTCTGCGGCAAGCGGTCCGCCTACGTGGAGCGCGCGGACGAGCCCTTCCTCGCGGAGGTCCGCCAGTACTACGTGGAGAACCGGGTCGTCGCCGACGCCACCGCCGTCGAGGACGACATCCTCAAGGTGGCCGTGTTCGACTTCGGTCCCGTCGAGCGGACCACGGCCCCGGCCCTCGCCCACCTCGACGCCACCCACAAGGTCGTGGTCTCCGGTGAGCACTGGGTCGACGTCATGAACACCACCGCGAACAAGGGCGCAGCGATCCGCCGCCTCCAGCGCGAGCTGGGCATCACCCCGGCGCAGACCATGGCGTTCGGCGACTACCTCAACGACCTGGAGATGCTCGACACCGCCGAGTGGTCCTTCGCCATGGCCAACGCCCACCCCGAGGTCGTACGCCGGGCCCGCCACCTGGCCCCGGCCAACACCGACAACGGCGTCCTGCGGACCGTCGCCCGCGTCCTGGGGCTGCCCGAGCTGTAGGGACCGGCGACGGGCGCGCGGTTCCGTGCCAAGGTGAGCGGGTGTCCCGCGAAGGGGCTTCGGCGGCCCCGGCCCGTGGGGGCGGGGGCCTCCCCTTTCCGGGCCCTGCCGACGAGAGGGAGCCAGATGACCGAGCCCGCCGTGGCCGCCCGCCTGACCCGGGAGCTCGCCTCCGCCCTCGAGCACGAGGAGCTGGAGGGCTTCTACCAGGACCTGCACCGGCATCCCGAGACCGCGTTCGCCGAGCACCGCACCGCCGCGAAGCTCGCCCTGCGGCTGCGCGCGGCCGGGTTCACGGTCACCGAGGGCGTCGCCCGCACCGGCGTGGTCGGCGTGCTCGGCAACGGGGACGGCCCGGTGGTGTGGCTGCGCGGCGACATGGACGCGCTGCCCGTGCGGGAGGAGACCGGGCTGCCGTACGCCTCGGCGGTGGACGGTGTGATGCACGCCTGCGGGCACGATCTGCACATCACCTGGCTGGCGGCCGCCGCCGAGGCGCTCGCGGCGGGCCGCGGCGGCTGGTCGGGCACGCTCGTGGTGGTCGGGCAGCCCGCCGAGGAGGCGGGCGGCGGCGCGGCCGCCATGGTCGCCGACGGGCTGCACGCGCGCTTCCCGGGCCCGGACGTGCTGCTGGGTCAGCACGTGGCGCCGGGCCTCGCCGGGTTCTACCCGCACACCCCCGGGCTGACCATGTCGGCCACCGACGACATCGACGTCGTGGTGCACGGCGTGGGCGGCCACGGATCGCGTCCCGAGTCGACCGTGGACCCGGTGGTGACCGCCGCGCACATCGTCACCCGGCTCCAGACCGTCGTCTCGCGCGAGATCGCCGCCAAGGACTCGGCCGTGCTGACCGTGGGCGAGTTCCACGCCGGTACGAAGCCCAACATCATCCCCGCCGAGGCGCGGCTCGCGCTGAACCTGCGCAGCCAGGACCCCCGGGTGCGCGAGCGGATCCTCGCGGCGGTGCGGCGCATCGTCGAGGGCGAGTGCGCGGCGGCCGGCTGCCCGGTGCCGCCGGAGGTGACGGTGCGGCCGGGCGGGTATCCGGTCACTGTCAACGACGCCGTCCTGGACGGCGAGATCGCGGCCGTGCACCGCGAACTGTTCGGCCCCGAGAGCGTGTTCGACTTCGGCCCGGCGATGGGCAGCGAGGACTTCTCCCTGCTCGCGCCGGAGGGCGTGCCGTACGACTACTGGTACGTGACCTCGACGCCGCCGGACGTGTGGGCGGCGGCGCCGGGGGAGGACCTGTTCGAGAAGTTCGCCGCCGTCCCCGGCAACCACAGCCCGCTGTTCGCCCCCGACCCCTCGGTGCTCGTGCCCGGGGTGCTGACGCTGGTGTCGGCCGCGCTGAGCCGCCTCGGCGGGTGACGCGGACCGGCCCGGCGCGGGAGGCGTGCCGTGTCCCGCGGACCGGCCGACCGGCCCGGCGGGGGAGGGGGACGTGTCAGGGCTTGACGCCGACCGCCCCGTACAGCGACACGGGCTCCGGGCCGATGTCGGACTCGTCCTCGGCGAGGTCGGTCCGCCAGTCGGCCACCGACACGATCCCGGGGTCCATGAGGTCGAGCCCGGTGAAGAACGTGCCCAGCTCGGCCCGCGAGCGGGCCACGAGGGTCACGCCCTGGGCGGTGTAGAGGTCGATGCCCCGCCGTACGTTCTCCGGCTCGAAGTCGGCGGTCATCGCTGACAGCACCAGGCAGCTGCCCGGCGCGAGCGCCTCCACCAGCGTGCCCACCAGGTCGTGGGCGCCGTCCTCGTCCGCGATGAAGTGCAGCAGCGCGATCAGCGACAGGGCCACCGGGCGGTCGAGGTCCAGGACCCGGCCCGCCTGTTCCAGGATGCCGCGCGGGTCGCGCGCGTCGGCCTGGACGTACTCCGTGGCCCCTTCCGGGGTGCCGCGCAGCAGGGCACCCGCGTGGGCGAGGACGATCGGGTCGTTGTCGACGTAGACCACGCGTGTGGCGGGGGCGACGCGCTGGGCGATCTGGTGCAGGTTGGGCTCGGTGGGTATGCCGGTGCCGATGTCCAGGAACTGGCGGATTCCGGTCTCCCGGGCGAGGTGCCGGGTGGCCCGCTGCATGAACCAGCGGTTGGCGCGCGCGGCCCTCGGGGCGCCGTCGTCGATCGCCGCGATCTGCCGGCCCAGTTCCTCGTCGACCGGGTAGTTGTCCTTGCCGCCGAGGTACCAGTCGTAGACGCGGGCCGGGTGCGGTCTGGTGGTGTCGATCTGCGGGTGGGCCGGCTGGGTCCCGGTCACACGGAGCTCCTCGGTCGCGGGGCGGGGCGTCGTGCGAGCAGTGTGACACGATCTTGCTGCCGCTCGGAGTCGGCATTCGGCCAGCCGCGGGCGGGGCAAGTACCGCTCGCCGACGCCGAGTTCGAGTGGAAGCGGCTGGTCCGCCCGCGGGCCGGGCAGAGGGCGGGTGCCGGGGTCGCTTCCCAGGGGGCGTTCCGCGGTCTATAGTCCGAAACTAGCAGTGCTAATTAACTGTTCTGGTCCACAGCGTCGTCGGTCAGGAGTCCTCCCCTTGCGTCCCGTCCACTTCGCGGCCGCCCGCCGCACGCCCATCGGCAAGCTGCGCGGCGCCCTGTCCGCCGTACGGCCCGACGATCTCGCCGCCGCCGTGGTCCGCGGTCTGATCGCCGATGTGCCCGCACTCGACCCCGCCCGGATCGACGACGTGTACTGGGGCGCGGCCAACCAGGCCGGCGAGGACAACCGTAACGTCGCCAGGATGGCCGTGCTCCTCGCGGGCCTGCCCGAGTCCGTGCCCGGCGCCACGGTCAACCGGCTGTGCGCCTCCGGTCTGGAGGCGGTCACCACGGCCGCGCGCACGATCGCCGCGGGCGAGGCCGACGTCGTGGTGGCGGGCGGTTCCGAGTCCATGAGCCGCGCCCCCTTCGTGCTGCCCCGCCCCGACGAGGCGCTGCCGCACCGGATGGAGACCGTCGACACCCGCCTTGGCTGGCGGCTGGTCAACCCGGTGATGAAGGACCTGCATGGCCTGCTCGCCATGGGCGAGACCGCCGAGGAGGTCGCCACCCGCTACGGCGTCTCGCGCGAGCGGCAGGACGCGTTCGCGCTGCGCAGCCACCAGCGGGCCGCGCTGGCCCGCAAGAACGGTCACTTCGACGACGAACTCCTGCCCTACGAGCGGGCCGACGGCGTGGTCGTGGACGCCGACGAATGCGTCCGCGAGGACACCTCGCTGGAGAAGCTCGGCCGGCTCAAGCCCGTCTTCCGCAAGGACGGCAGTGTCACCGCGGGCAACGCCTCGCCGATGAACGACGGCGCGGCCGGGCTGCTCCTGGTCAGCGAGGAGGCCCTGAACGACCTCGGCCTCGAATCGCTCGGCCGCTATGTCGCGGGCGCGTCGGCCGGGGTCCACCCCGACGTGATGGGCATCGGCCCGGTCCCGGCCACCCGCAAGGCCCTCGCCCGGGTCGGCTGGGAGATCGGGGACGTGCAGGAGGCCGAGTTCAACGAGGCCTTCGCCGCGCAGGCCCTGGCCTGCGTGGACCAGCTCGGCGTCGACCCGGAGCTGGTGAACCCGAGCGGCGGTGCCATCGCCCTCGGCCACCCGCTCGGCTGCTCCGGCGCGCGCATCCTCACGACGCTGTTGCATCGCATGCGGCGTACGGGGGCGGCCCGTGGTCTTGCGACGATGTGTGTCGGGGTGGGGCAGGGGAGTGCGGTGCTGGTGGAGCGCGGCTGAGTCCGGTTCGGCGGGGGCTGTGCTGTGCGGTGGCGGGTGCGGGTTGCCTGTGGCTGGTCGCGCAGTTCCCCGCGCCCCTGGGGCGGTGGTGTGCCCGGGGGCTTCGCGAGCAGGCATGGGGCCTGACCGTTGGCGGGTGCGGGTTGTGGGTGGCTGGTTGCGCAGTTCCCCGCGCCCCTGAAGGCGGTGGCTCTGCCCGGGTGGCGGGTGCGGGTTGTGGGTGGCTGGTCGCGCCGTTCCTCGCGCCCCTGGGGGCGGTCGTGGGTCTGGGGGCGCGGGGAACTGCGCGAGCAACATGCGATCGCCTGCACCCGTTCACCGACAGAACCCCGCGGGATCCCCATGTAGGGGACGCTCCTGAGGGGCGCCGCATGCGTGCGCATAGCATCGGTCTCCGCATGAACACGATGACGCTCTGGCACATATCAGGCTGGGAGTTCGCCGCCCTGGCCGCCGCCGCCCTGCTCGTAGGCTTCTCCAAGACCGCCGTGAGCGGGGCCAACACCATCAGTCTGGCGGTGTTCGCGGCGGTGCTGCCCGCCCGTGCCTCCACCGGTGTGCTGCTGCCGCTCCTGATCGCCGGGGACGTGCTCGCCGTGCTCACCTACCGGCGGCACGCCCACTGGCCGACCCTGCTGCGGCTGTTTCCCGCCGTCGCGGCGGGTGTGGTCGTCGGCACGGTCTTCCTGATCTGGGCCGACGACGAGGTGGTCCGTGTCTCCATCGGCGCCACCCTGCTGCTGATGACCGCGGTCACGCTCTGGCGGCGGCGCGCCGTCGACAAGGAGGACGACCCCGACGCGGTGACGACCCGCGCCGGGCGGATCAAGGCCCGTTCCTACGGCGTCCTCGGCGGCTTCACCACGATGGTCGCCAACGCGGGCGGTCCGGTGATGTCGATGTATCTGCTCTCCGCCGGCTTCCGCAAGCTCGGCTTCCTCGGCACGTCGGCGTTCTTCTTCCTCATCGTCAACGTGGCGAAGGTGCCCTTCAGCGCGGGGCTCGGGCTGATCGACGGACAGTCTCTGCTGCTCGACGCGGCGCTGGTGGTGTTCGTCGTGCCGGGGGCGGTCATCGGCAAGTGGGCGGTGCGGCGGATCAACCAGCGGCTCTTCGAGCAGATCGTGATCGTGGCGACGGTGGTGGGGGCGGTGCAGTTGCTGCTCCGCTGACGGGGGGCGCCTCCTGACGGCGGTGGCTCTGCCCGGGTGGCGGCTGCGGGTCGTGGGTGGCCGGTCGCGCAGTTCCCCGCGCCCCTTCTGGGCGGTTGTTCCGGCGGCGTCGGGGCGGGCCTGCCGTCTTGGGTCCGCGGGGAACTGCGCGAACGGCCACGGGCGGCCTGCAGACGAAAGATGGGGTTGGGTGCGGGTTGTGGTGGGTTGGGTTGCTCGCGCAGTTCCCCGCGCCCCTTGGGGCGGTTGGGGCGTGGGGAACTGCGCGGTCTGCTCGGCGCGACCCGTGGCCGGCGGGAAAGGGTGGCGCAGTACTGTCGGTGTATGGATCACGTGTTGGTGCTCGGGGGGACCGGGGAGGCGCGGGGGCTGGCGGGTGAGCTGGAGGCGCGGGGTGGGGTCCGGGTGACGACCTCGCTCGCGGGGCGCGTGTCGCGGCCCGGCGCGGTCGCGGGGGAGCTGCGGATCGGCGGGTTCGGCGGAGCCGAGGGCCTGGCCGACTGGATGCGCGAGCACGGCGTCACCGCGCTGGTCGACGCCACGCACCCGTTCGCCGAGGCGATCACGAGGAACGCGGCCGCGGCGGCGGCCCTGACCGGCGTACGAGCGGTCGTGCTGCGCAGGCCCGGCTGGCAGCCCGGCCCGGGGGACCGCTGGCACTGGGCGGACTCCCTGGAGGACGCCGCCGCCCTGCTGCCCGCGCTGGGCCGCCGCGTGCTGCTGACCACCGGCCGCCTCGGCCTCGCCGCCTTCGCCGGACAGACCGCCCTGGAGTTCGTCGCCCGCTCCGTGGAGCCGCCCGCGCCGCCGATGCCACCGCACACCGAAGTCCTGCTGGCCCGGGGGCCGTTCACCGAGGCCGACGAGAGGAACCTGCTGCGGGAACGCCGTATCGACGTCGTCGTCACCAAGGACAGCGGGGGAGACGCGACCTCCGCCAAGCTCACCGCCGCCCGTGAACTGGGCCTGCCCGTCGTGATCGTACGGCGCCCGCCCCTGCCGGACGGAGTGGCCACTGTGCCCGATACGAGGGGCGTACTGGACCGGCTGGGCCTGTGAGGCGTGGCTACCCGGCGGAGACCGGCTGCGGGGAGCGGTCCGGCAGGCCCGTGTTGAGGTCCTCCACCAGCAGCCGTTTGGCGATCGTGTCGACCGCCGAGCGCAGGTCGGCGCCGGGCGGACGGCCGATGTCCTGGCGGACCCGCTCCTCCAGCCAGGCCGCCCAGGCCTCGCCGAGGAAGTTCGCCTCACGGGCCCCGGCCTCGGTGTGGGAGACCAGCATGCCGGTGCGGGTGAGATAGCCCTCGGCGACCATCCGGTCGAAGACCGGGAGCAGCACCTCGGGCGGCACATGCTTACGGGTGGCGATCAGGCTGACGCTCGCGTGCCCGACCATGCGGGTGAACAGGTCGACCTGCATCACCGCCCACGCCCCCGCGATGTCGAGCCGGCTCCGCGAGTCGCGCAGCAGCTTGCGGGCCGTGTCCAGGTCCGTCCCCACGATGATCTTCGCGACCGCCGCCTCCAGCAGCCGCTGGGAGTCCGCGCCGTGCGGCGAGGCGAAGCCCTCGCCCATGTCCGTGGACCCCATCCGGGCGCTGTCGCGCAGCGGCACCTGCTTGAGGAACAGGGCGACCAGGAAACCGAGCGCGGCGACCGGGACCGTCCACAGGAACACCGTCTGGAGCGTGTCGGCGTAGGCGTCGATGATGGGCGCCGCCGTCGCGTCGGGCAGCCCGTGCAGCCCCTCGGGGCTGGTCGCCGCCCGGGCGACGTCCTGCGGGTCGGCCCCGCCGATCGCGGCCGCCTCCGCCACCCCCTCGCGCAGATTGGGCGTCAGGGTGTTGGTGTAGATCGTGCCGAACACGGCCGTGCCGAACGAACTGCCCAGCGTCCGGAAGAAGGTGACACCCGAGGTCGCCGTGCCGAGATCGGCGTAGTCGACCGTGTTCTGCACGGCGATCGTCAGCACCTGCATGCACAGGCCGATCCCGACGCCCAGCACGAACATGTACAGCGACTCCAGCCACGCCCCGGTCTCCGGACCCATCAGGGACATCAGATACAGGCCGACACCCATCACCAGCGAACCGACGATCGGGAAGATCCGGTACCTGCCGGTCTGGCTGACCACGTTGCCGCTGAACACCGAGGCGATGAGCAGGCCGATCACCATCGGCAGCGTCCGCACGCCCGAGACCGTCGCCGAGTCGCCGTCCACGTACTGGAGATAGCTCGGCAGATACGTCATCGCGCCGAGCATCGCGAAGCCGACGATGAAACTGAGGACGGAGCACACCGTGAAGACGGGATTGCGGAACAGCCGCATGGGCAGCATCGGCTGGGCTGCGCGCGTCTCCACCCAGCAGAACAGGCCGAGCGCGATCACCCCGCCCACGAACAGGCCGATGATGACGCCCGAGCCCCACGCGTACTCGTTGCCGCCCCAACTCGTCCCCAGGATCAGCGCGCTGGCGCCCACCGCGACCAGCGCGATGCCGAGGTAGTCGATGACGGGCCGGGTCGCCGACTTCACCACCGGGATGGTGCGGGCCGCCGCCGCGACGACCACGATCGCGATGGGCACATTGACGTAGAACGCCCAGCGCCAGGTCAGATGGTCGGTGAACAGACCGCCGAGCAGCGGTCCGATGACCGTCGCCACCCCGAACACGGCGCCGATCGCGCCCTGGTACTTGCCGCGTTCGCGCAGCGGGATGACATCGGCGATCAGCGCCATCGACGTCACCATCAGACCGCCCGCGCCGACCCCCTGCATGGCCCGCCAGGCGATCAGCAGCGACATGTTGGAGGCCAGGCCGCACAGGAACGAGCCCGTGATGAACACGATCGCCGAGACCTGGAAGACCACCTTGCGGCCGAACAGGTCGCCGAACTTGCCCACCAGCACTGTCGCCACGGTCTCCGCGAGGAGATACGACGTGACCACCCACGACATGTGCGAGGCGCCGCCCAGGTCCGAGACGATCGTCGGCAGAGCCGTGCCCACGATGGTCTGGTCGAGGGCCGCCAGCAGCATGCCCAGCATGATCGTCACGAAGACGACGTTGCGCCGACGGCGGTCCAGTACGGGAGGCTGCGCGGCAGGCGGTGCGGTTTCCTCGGCGACTGTCACGAGGCCACGATCACACCGGCCGACCGGCCCCGCACGCGGGAGCGGCCCGCGCGGGTGGAGAGCCGGACCGGACGGCAGACGTGCCGCTCAGGAGCCGGTCAAGGGCCTCTCCGGCCTCCTCCCGCGCGTCCTGTCACGCTTCCTTCGGGCGGCGGCGCAGCAGATAGGTGTCCATGATCCAGCCCTTGCGCTCGCGCGCCTCGGCCCGCAGCCGCTCGATGCGCGGCGCGGCCTCGGCGATCGGCCCGGAGGCCAGGATCTCGTCCGGGGTGCCGATGTACGCGCCCCAGTAGATGTCGATGTCCTGGTCCGCGTACCGCCGGAAGGCCTGGTGCGCGTCCAGCATGACCACGACGTCGTCCACGCCCTCCGGGAAGCCCTCGGAGAGCCGCCGCCCGGTGGTGATCTGCACCGGCCGGGCCACCCGGTTCAGACCCGTGCGATGCCGTGCCACCAGCGCGGAAACACTGCTGATGCCCGGGATCACGTCGTATGCGAAGGTCACCGCGCCGCGCTCCAGCACCTCCTCCAGCACCGCGAGCGTGCTGTCGTAGAGCGCGGGGTCGCCCCACACCAGGAAGGCGCCCGTCTGCTCCTCGCCGAGCTCCTCGCGGATCAGCCGCTCGAAGATCCCGGCCCGCGCGCTGCGCCAGTCCCCGACCGCCGGGGAGTACGCCGCCCCGCCCGCTCCGCGGTCCCGCTCGGGGTCCTGGGCCCGTACGACCCGGTACGTGCCCTCCGGGACGTGCGTGCGCAGCATCTCCTCGCGCAGGTCGGTGAGATCCGCCTTGACCTCGCCCTTGTCCAGGACGAAGAAGACGTCCGTGTCCCGCAGCGCCCTGACCGCCTGAAGAGTCAGCTGGTCGGGGTCGCCCGCGCCGATACCGATGACATGAATGCTTCGCACGCCCCGAGTCTGCCGTACGCCACCGGCCCGATGTACACCGGCCGGGTGACCTGGCTTTTCAGAATCTCCGGCCGCCCCGCAGCCGGGGTGCCCGCGCCACCGCGTCCACCGGCCCGCCCCCGGCCTCCACCCCGTCCGCCAGCTCCCGTGCCCACGCCACCACGCCCGCGAGATCCATCCCGTACGGCCGCGGCCGCCCGCTCAGCGCCGCCCACTCCTCGGCCCCGGCCGCCCCGCGCCGCAGCAGCCGCGCGCCGCCCGTGGTGTTGCCGCGCGCGGCGTGGGTGAGCCCCACGGCGACCTGGGCGAGAGCGCGCCACAGCGCACGCTCCGCCTCGGGGCCGGACTTCCAGGCGTCCTCGAACACCTCGTGCGCGTGGAACGGCTTGCCCTCGGCGAGCAGCGCCTGCGCCTCGGCGACCGTCTCGTCGGGGGTGCGCGCGACGCCCTCCGGCTGCCGGGCCACGCCCCGCTCGCCGTACGGCAGGGGCCGGCCCAGGCCGTCCCGTGGCCGGGCGTTGCGCGCCCGTCCCTCGTCGTCCCGGTCCCGTCCGCCGCCCGCCGTACGTTCCATACGGCCATTGTCCGCCCCGGCGGCGGCCGGGTTCGGACGGGCCGGTCGGGTGCGGTAAAGTACTGTCCGCACGATCACGCGGATCTTCGCTGGTCGCGGCACCGGGACGTGGCGCAGCTTGGTAGCGCACTTGACTGGGGGTCAAGGGGTCGCAGGTTCAAATCCTGTCGTCCCGACGGTGCGAAAGGGCCCTCGCGGGCGGAAGTCCGCGGGGGCCCTTTTCTGATGGGTTCCGGCGGTCGTCAGCAGTAGAGGTTGCCGCCCGGGGAGACACCGAGGATCGATGTGAACCGGTTGTAGGCGTCCACGCGGCTCTGCACCTGCGCCGGGTTGCGGCCGTCGCACTCCAGGGAGCCGTTGATGGAGCGGATGGTCTGGCCGAAGCCCGCGCCGTTGACCATCGCGTTGTGCGGGGTCATGGAGCCGGGGCCGGACTGGGTGTTCCAGTACCACAACCCGGTCTTCCAGGCCACGGACGCGTCGTTCTGCACCAGCCAGGGGTTGCCCAGCAGATCCAGGCCCAGCGCGTCACCGGCCGCCTTGTAGTTGAAGTTCCAGCTGAGCTGGATCGGACCGCGTCCGTAGTAGGCGGCCTGGCCGGCCGGACAGCCGTAGGACTGGCCCCAGTCGCAGTAGTGGGGATAGTTGGCGGTGTTCTGCTCGACGATGTGGACGAGCCCGCCGGTCTCGTGGTTGACGTTGGCGAGGAACGCCGCGGCCTCCTGCTTCTTCACGGTGTCACTGCCGGTCTTCGCGAAGCCGGGGTAGGCGTTCAGCGCTGCGACCAGGCCGCCGTAGGTGTAGAAGGAGTTCCGGCCCGGGAACATCTGGTTGAACTGGGCCTCGCCGACCACGAATCCGGACGGGCCGGTGCCGCCGCCGCTCGCGGGGGCGTTCCACTTCTGGTTCGCCGCGCCGGTGCAGGTCCAGATCTGCAGCCGGGTGCCGTTGGCACTGGAATTGCCGCGCACGTCGAGGCACTTGTTCGCGGCCGGGTTGACTATGTCGCGCGCCGCGGTGACCACCCACTGCTGGTTGGCGCCGCCGGAACAGTCCCACAGCTGGACCGAGGCTCCGTCGGCGGTGGAGCGGTCGACGACGTCCAGACACTTGCCGAGCGCGCGCAGGGTGCCGTCACCGGCGTTGTTCCAGCGCTGGGCGCCGGTGCCGTTGCAGTCGTAGAGCTGTACGGCGGTGCCGTTGGCGCTGTTCGCGCCCGCGACGTCGGCGCACTTGCCGGCGAGTCCGCTGACCGAACCCTCGGCGGCCTGTGCCGGGGCGACGGTGAGCAGGGTGCCGAGGACGGCGGAGAGCGCGGCGAGGACCGTGGCCCGGCCGAGGAGAAGGCGTCTGCGCATGGGGAAGGACGCTCCTTGGGAGAGGAGTTGGGGGGATGAGGACGTGCGGGGGGAGCGGCCGTCCCTCCGGGGGGAGGGACGGCCGAGGGGGCAGCGGGGTCGCGCTCTACGGATAACTGGCCAGATTGGCCACGTTGGTCGAGGAGTTGGACGGACCGCCCGAGCCGTTGACCACGTGCCGGATGGTGCCGGTGCCGCCGAGCGACACCGTCACCATGCTGGTGAAGCGGACACCTGTGCGGTTCGGCGCCTCGATGGCCCGCTCGGCGGCGACGCCCGGGTTGACGTTGAAGTAGCAGTAGCTGCCGAGCCCGTAGGCCTGGTGGCTGGTGACGGAGTCGGCGACCTTGTAGGCGGCGTAGCCCTGCGTGGAACCGTTCATCCAGGCCGCCTGGCTGGGCGGGTCGTAGGGCATCTCGTTCTGGTAGAAGTACGTCCGCCCGCCGTTGCCGTTCCAGACGGTCTGGTACTTCTGGTAGTGCTCGACGAACAGGCCGTACGCGGTGACGTTGTCGCCGTTGACGATCAGGCCGGTGTCGGCGGTGTTGGTGTTCCAGCCGACGCCGCTGCCGTGGTCGGCGCGCCAGATCCACATGTGGTCGCCGATGACGTTGTCGCTGTTGATCACCAGGCTGGTGGTCGCCCTGCCGACGGCGGCGCCGCCGACGCGGAAGTACACGTCGTGCAGGGACGTCGGGTTGGCGGTGTGGGTGGCGGTGGAGCCGTCCGGGCCGACCTCCATCAGGGTGGGCGAGTTGACGGTGCCCGCGTCGAAGAGGACTCCCGCGATCTTCACGCCGTCCACGTCGGCCACCTTCATCGCGGTGACACCGTTGTCCGGGATGAAGGTGGCGAGGCCGAGACCCAGGACCACCGTGTCGGCGCGGTTCACCTGGAGCGTCTGGTCGAGGTGGTAGACGCCTGGGGTGACGAGGAGGTTCCTGCCCGCGGCCAGCGCGGAGTTGATCTGCGCGGCGGTCGCGCCGGGCTTCACGACGAAGAAGCTGTCCAGGGACAGCGAGCTGCCCGACGGGTTGCCGCCCACCCAGCTGATGCCGGTGGAGTTGGACCGCAGCGACGGCACGAACACCTTGTAGGCGCCGGCGTCGTCGACGTACAGGAACGGCTTCTCACGGCTGACCGGGGTCTGTGCGACCGTGGTGTACGGCGGGTTGGGGAAGCTGGTGCCGGGGACGCCCGAGCTGCCGACGAAGACCATGTTCCAGTTGGAGCCGGTCCAGCTGCCGAGCTGGGAGTTTCGAGTCAGCCACTGCTGCTGGGTGCCGGAGTCGACCCGGCCGTCGATCCTGGTGTCGGCGAGCAGACCGCCGCTGGACCAGCCGCCGTCGTCCAGGGCGAGATTGCCGCGCAGATGCATCCTGCGGTACGAGGCCGCCTGCGAGACGGCCCAACGGTCGCTGCCGCCGGTCGGGTTGACCGAGAGGTTCTCGGCGCCGCGCCAGAAGTTCTGGGTGGCGTTGTGCGGCGGGAACCAGTCGGCCTCCGCGTGCACCGCGCCGTTGATCGTGACCGCGTCCGGGGTCAGGCCCAGGCCCGCGACCTGGGTGTAGAAGCCGACGTTGACGTCCGCGTTGTAGGCGCCCGGCTTGAACAGGACGGCGTGGCGCTGAGGTCCGAACTGGTTCGTCTCCTGCTGCTGGAAGATGGTGTTCAGCCGGGACTGGACGGTCGAGGACGGCATCGAGGGGTCGAGGACCACGACGTTCGGCCCGAGATCCGGGTTCGTCGCCGACTGGTTCACGGGCACCACCTGGAAGCGCTGCGCGGCGGTGCCGTTGCAGGTGTACTGGACGAACTGCACGCTGTCGGCGGTCGAGGCGCCCGGGTCGTCCAGGCACTTGCCGCTGTTGCGGTTGACGAAGTGGTAGGCGCCGCCGCCCTCGTGGACCGGGAGCCACTGCTGGTTGGCGCCGCCGCCGTACGTCCAGAGCTGGACGGGCGCGCTGTCGGCCGTGGAGACGTCGGTGACGTCGACGACCTGCGCGGTGTTGTTGCGGTTGTTGATCCGTACGTAGCCGTCGCTCGTGGCGGTGAAGCTCCACTGCTGGGCGGTGGTGTTGTTGCAGGAGTACTGCTGGACCGCGGTGCCGTTGGCGGTGGCGGCGGCGCGGGCGTCCAGGCAGCGGCCGCTCGCGGCGTTCATCAGGGTCGCGAAGTCGGTGGGCAGCGCGGCGGCCGCGGGGGGTGCGGGGGCGGCGGTGAGCACGGAGGCGGCGGCCGCGGTGACCAGCGCGCCTGTCAGTGCTCTGCGGCGGCGGCCGCGGGTGGGGTGGGTGGGGGGCACGGAGTCTCCTTGCCGAGCGGGTTCGGCCGGTGGTGGGGGACGGTGCCCGTGCCGGGCGGTGCGGCAGGGGCGCTTGGTTGACCCGTGAACCTAAAGGTATGGACCACTTGCGTCAAGGGCTGAAGTAAGGCTTGAAGGAAGGCGGTTGGGTCTGTGCGGGATTGATGGGGGCGGGTGAGTGCCTCGCCGAGGGTGCGCGCGATCTGGCCGCGGTGCCCTGGCGGTGCTTCGGGGCGTACTGCGGCCGCGTGCCGTGTCTTGGGGCCGGGGGTCGGGTGCGGGTTGTGGTGGGCTGGTCGCGCCCGCGCGGCGGAGCCGCATGCCGATACAGCCCCGCGCCCCTTGGGGAGTTGGCCGCTTGGGTGTCGGGGTTGTTCTGGCGGATCGCGCCCCGCCCGGCGGAGCTGCCCTTCGGGGCGGAGGCTTGCGCCGGCTGTTCGTCGGGGTGGTGTGGCTGCGTGCCGCTTCTTGGGGGCGCGGGGAACTGCGCGGCCAGCCGCGTGCGGCCTGCAGGCGAAGGGCCGGGGTCGGGTGCGGGTTGTGATGGGCTGGTCGCGCCCGCGCGGCGGAGCCGCATGCCGATACAGCCCCGCGCCCCTTGGGGCGGTTGCCGTCTGGGTGTTGGGTTGTGGCGGGTCGCGCCCATGTCTGGGGGCGCGGGGAACTGCGCGATCGGCCACTCGCGGCCCGCAGGTGAAGGGTGCGCGCGGCTTACGGGGCCGTGAAGGGGGTGAGGAGGGCGTCGAGGCCGGAGGCGAGGCCTTCGGGGCCGCCGGGGGTGGCCAGGGTGGTGGTCGCTTCGCGGAGGTGGGGGAGCTCGTGGGCCGGCATCCTGTGCAGGCCCAGGCGGAACGCGGGGTCGGACTCGTCGGGGTTGTCGACCATCTGGCGCAGCTCCACCGAGACATAGCCGAGGATCCAGGCCTGGAAGGCGCGGAACACCGCGGCCGCCTCCGCCATGTCGAACCCGGCCTCGCGCAGCAGCCCGAGCACCCGCTCGTGCTCGCGCAGCACGGCGAGCGGCCGCCGCGCCAGCGGCACCGCCAGCATCCGGGTGGACAGCAGCGGCACCACCTGCGGATGGGCGAGGCAGACGTCGTACGTCGCGCGAGCGATCCGGTGCAGAGCGGCCCGCCAGTCGGGCTCCACGTCCGGCAGCTGCTCCTCCAGCTCCAGATAGAGCGCTTCGACGAGCCCGTCCAGCAGGGCGTCCTTGCCCGCCGCGTACCGGTACAGCGCCATGGCCTCCACGCCCAGCTCGGCCCCCAGGCGGCGCATGCTCAGCGCGGACAGGCCCTCCCGGTCGACCAGTTCCAGCGCGCTCGCCAGCACCCGCTCCCGGCTCAGCCGCCCGTAACGGCCCCGGTCGCTGGCGCGCCGCGCCGGTCCGGCTCCGGTGTCCCGTGACCGGCTGTGCTCGTCCGTCATGCCCGACCTCCCCGGTGGTCCGTTGCTGTTGACTCTAAGCACTCCGGGGGGCAAAGTGTACGTATACGACGTAAACGTACGCCTTACGGGCCGCGCGACGGCGTAGCGCCCGCACCACCGGGGAGTACTCGATGACGAGCGAACCGGACATCCCATTCGCCAGGACCCGGATCACCCCGGACGCCCGGCGCGCGGTCCAGAGGGTCCTGGCCTCCGGATGGGTGACCACCGGCCCCGAGACGGAGCGGTTCGAGGCGGAGTTCGCGGACTACGTCGGCGCCGACCACGCGATCGGCGTGAGCTCCTGCACGGCCGCCCTCGAACTGTCCCTGCGGGCCCTGCGGCTGCCCCCCGGCGGCAAGGTCCTGGTCCCCGCGATCACCTTCTGCGGCGCCGCCCACGCCGTCCTCAACGCCGGGCTCCGGCCCGTGCTCGTCGACGTCGACCCGCGCACCGCCGCCCCCACCTCGGCCACTGTCGCCCGCGCGGCCCGTGCCTGCGGCTGCCCCCAGGCCATGATCGTGCTGCACTACGCGGGCGCCCCCGCCCCCGTCGGCGAACTCGCCGCCGCCGCCCACGTGCCGCTCACCCATGTGGTCGAGGACGCCGCGCACGCCCTGGGCACCACGGTCGGCGACCGGCCCGTCGGCAGCCTGTCGCGCGCCACCTGCTTCAGCTTCTACGCCACCAAGAACCTGCCCATCGGCGAGGGCGGCATGGTCACCACCGACGAGGCCGAGCTCGCCGCCCGCATCCGGCGCACCCGGCTGCACGGCATGTCCGCCGACGCCTGGCGCCGCTACCTGCCCGGGGGCACACCCGACTACACCGTCGAGGAGGCCGGCCTGAAGGCCAACATGACGGACGTCCAGGCCGCCGTGGGACGAGCCCACCTGCGGCGCCTGGACGCCTGGCAGCAGCGGCGCCGGGAGCTGGCCGCCCGCTACGACGAGGCACTCGCCGACATCCCCGGTATCGAACCGCTGGAGACGGACACTCCGGGCCGGCACGCCCGCCATCTGTACGCCGTGCGCGTCCAGGACGAGTACGGCACCGCCCGCGACGAGCTGATCGTCCGCCTGGCCGACGCCGGCGTCGCCACCTCCGTCCACTTCGTCCCGCTGCACCACCTGCCCTACTTCCGCGACCGCTCCCTGCTGCCGCCCGGCGGGCTCCCCGGCGCCGACGCCCTCCACTCCCGGCTGCTCTCCCTGCCGATGTACCCGGACCTCACCCACCGGCAGGTCGACCGGGTCTGCGCCGAGCTGGCCCGGCACGGCCGTGCTCCGGCCCGCCCGGCGACCGGGTTGCGCACACTGGTGATCGGCGCGGGCGAGGCGGGCCGCGCCCTGGCCCGCGACCTCGCGCGCAGCCCCGGCTACGGCCTCGACCCGGTCGGCTTCCTCGACGACGACCCCGCCAAGCGCGCAGAACCGTCCGTCCTCGGCGGCCTGGACAGCACCCGGCAGACCGTGCGCGACCACCAGGTCGAAGCGGTCGTCGTCGCCATCCCCGGGCTCGCTCCCGAGCGCTTCCGCGCCGTCGCCCGCGCCGCCGAGGCCGAGGGAGCCAGCGTGCGTTATCTGCCCTCGTTCATCGCCGCGCTGCGCCGTGACGTGGTCGGCGGGGACATGCGCGAACTCGACGTGAACGAGCTCATCGGCCGTGCCGAGGTGCATGTCGTGAGCCCCGAGGCCCGCTCCGTCGTGGCCGGCCGGCGCGTCCTGGTGACCGGCGCGGGCGGCTCGATCGGCAGCGAACTGTGCCATCAGCTCCACGCCTTCGGTCCCAGTCGGCTGTTCCTGCTCGACCACGACGAGTCCAACCTGCACCGGCTCCAGCTCGAACTGTACGGAGACGCCCTGCGCGGCGACGACGTCGTGATCTCGGACATCCGCGACCGGCCCCGCATCGATCAGGTCTTCCGTGAACTCCGCCCCGACGTCGTCTTCCACGCCGCCGCCCACAAGCATCTGCCGTTGCTCGAACTGCACCCGTGCGAAGGCGTGAAGTCCAATGTGCGCGGCACCGAGAACGTGGTCCGCGCCGCCGCCGCCGCGCACGCCTCGCGCTTCGTGCTGATCTCCACCGACAAGGCCGCCGATCCGGTGTCCGTGCTCGGCGCGACCAAGAGACTCGCCGAACTCATCGTCCGCGAGGCCCAGCACGGCGCCCCTCCCGGCACCGTCTTCGCCGCCGTACGCTTCGGCAACGTGCTCGGCAGCCGCGGCTCCCTGCTCTCGGTCGTCGCCGAACAACTCGGCAGCGGAACCCCGGTGACCGTCACCCACCCCGATGTGACCCGGTTCTTCATGACCGTCGAGGAGGCCGTCGGCCTGGTCCTGGAGGCCGCCCGGATCGCCCGCGGCGGCGAGGTGTTCGTGCTCGACATGAGCAGCCCGGTCCGGATCGTCGACCTGGTCCGCAAGTTCGCCCGCGCCCGCCACATCCCGGACGTCGACATCCGCTACACCGGTCTGCGCCCCGGCGAGAAGCTCCACGAGACGCTGTTCTCCGCCCACGAACGGCACACCCCGACCGCCCACCCCCGCATCCGGGCCGCCACCTCCTCGGCCCCGCACGACCCCGGCCTGCTGGCCGTTCTGTACGAGGCCACGGAACACAACGACACCGCCGAGGTGCGCCGGGTGCTCGCCAAGCTCCTGCCGGGCTTCCCGGCCGCCGAGCCGCGGCCCTCGCGCGCCGCCCTCGCGGGCCCCTATCCGGACGACTTCTGATGAGCTGGCCCCAGTGGACCCCGAGGCAGCGACCACCGCGCCGCCGCCATCGGCTGCGCACCGCGCTGGTGCTGGTCCTCGTCGGCCTGCTGGGCCTCACGGGGCTGGCCGCGGGCGGCGTCTGGTGGGCCACGAACCACTACGGCGACCAGGTCAGCCGGATCCCCGACGCCTTCCCGACCGGCCCCCGGCCGACCGGCCCCACAGGCGACGACGGTACGACCTTCCTGCTGGTCGGCGTCGACAGCCGCTCGAAACGACCTACGACCGGGAACGACGCGACGGGAAGGCCGTGGACCTACGGCGCACAGCGCAGCGACACCCTGATGCTGGTCCACCTCAGCGCCGACCGGCGCAGTGCCGACACGGTCTCCATCCCCCGCGACAGCTGGGTCCCCGTCCCGGGCCACGGCCACGCCAAGATCAACGCGGCGTACTCCTGGGGCGGTCCGCCCCTGCTCATCCGAACGGTCGAACAACTCACCGGCACCCGCGTCGACCACTTCGCCGTCATCGACTGGCACGGCTTCCGCTCCCTGACCGACGCCGTCGGCGGCGTCCCTGTCACCGTCGAGAAGAACGCCTACGACCCCGAGCAGGACAAGCACTTCACGGCCGGCACCCACGTCATGCACGGCGATGAAGCCCTCGCCTATGTGCGCCAGCGGCACGGGCTGCCCGGCGGCGAGCTGGACCGGATCGAACGGCAGCAGCAGTTCCTGCGCGGCCTCATGGGCGAGATCCGCGGCGACGTCGGGCCCACCGACCCGCGGGGCACCCTGAAGGTGCTCGATGCGATCACCCGCACGGTGAGCGTGGACGACCGGATGTCCAACGGCGACCTGCGTGATCTGGCGCTCGGTCTGCGTCGTCTGAGCACGTCGGACGCCCGTTTCACCATCGCGCCGATCGTCCGGTCGGAACTGATCGACAAGCAGTACGTCCTGGTCCTCGACAAGGACGCCCTGCGAGCGCAGTGGCACGCCGTCGAGTCGGGCGACAGGACGTCCGCCGAGGAGGGCTGAGCGATGGCCCCACAGACCATGCGCGTCCTGGTCATCTGCCAGCTGGACGCCTACGCCAACGGTGTGAAGCCGTACGAGATCCGGCGCTTCCTCGAGGAACGGGGCCACGAGGCGCGTCTGGTCGACACCTATCACCTGAGCCGCTCCGCCCGAGGACCGGGGCGGCTGGCCGGTCGGCTCCCGGCGCCGAGCCCGAGGAAGGCGGCCCTCTACGCCACCGAAGCCGCCTCGGCCCTGCTCACCCGGAGATGGCGGTTCGGACGGCGCCGTCTGTCCTACTACCTTCTGGTCGCCGATCACCGCCTGCGGCGCGCCATCCTGAAGCGCTCGCTGCCGCTGGACGACTACGACCTGGTGATCTGCGAGACCGTCTACGACGCCGGAGTGCTGGCCGATGCCACTTCCGCCGGCACGCTCTACGACGCCCCCGCGCCCTGGGCCGACGAGGTCTACTTCGACGGCAGACTGAGCGACCGCCAGCACGCGAAACTGCGCCGGCTGGAGACAGAGATCTTCGAGGGGGTCGACCATCTGGCCCTGCACTGGGAGTCGTACGCGCGCTACGCCGTCGAGCGGTACGGCATCAGCGGCCGCAACCTGATGCCGCTCAACTTCGGCTGCAGCCCGTCGCAGAAGCGTGCCGAGTTCGCCGATCCACCACGGATCGCCTACCTCGGAAACGTGAGCGCGGGCTTCAACGACCCGGCCCTGCTCGCCCGGCTGTCGGCGCGGTATCCGCACATCGACGTGTACGGGGGACCCCCGCCCGACCCGAGGCTCGGACTCCGCTACCGGGGCTACGCGCCGTCGCTGGACGTGCTGGGGGAGTACCAGCTCGGACTGGTCACCTGTACGAAGGACCCGCTGCGCAGGGACGGCTTCTCGTCGAAGCACGTCCACTACCTGGCACACGGCCTGCCCGTCCTCGTGCCCGCCTGGCGGCGTCATCTGGACCTGCTGCGCGGATCGGTGACCTACACGGAGGAGTCCTTCCGCTCGGTGGTGGACGCCATGGGCGAGGAGGCCCGGTGGCAGGCGGTCAGCGACGAGGCGTACGCCCAGGCAGGACGGCTGAGCTGGGACGAGACGCTGCGCCCGCTGGAGAGACTGCTCGGCGGACGCCCCGCGGCGCGGAAGGACTCGACATGGACCTGAAGGCCTACCTCCGCCTGCTTCGTCTCCACTGGACGGCCATCGCGCTGTGTGTGGCCCTCGGGGCGGCCGCCGGCGCCGCCTGGGCCGAGGCGCAGTCCCCGACCTACGCGGCCAAGGTCCAGATGGTCGTGACCGTTACGTCGCCGCGACAGGCCTCGAGCGAGGCCTATCAGGCCGCCCTCCTGGCGCAGCAGCGTGCCAGGTCGTACACGACGATGCTGACGAGCGAGGCGGTGCTCCGGCAGATCCGGGACGACCTGCGTCTGCCCTACTCGGTGGAGGAGATGAAGTCGCACGTCAGGGCGAGCAACCCGACCGACACCGCGATCATCGAGATCACCGCCCTGGACCAGTCGCGCGCCCGTGCGCTGCGGATCGCCGAAGGCGTGCCGCCCGCCCTCGCGGACATCGTCTCCGCCGCGGAGAATCCCGGCCGGCCAGGCTCGCGGGTGAGCTCTCCCGCGATCGACGTGGTGCCCCTCGACGGCGCCGAGCTGCTGGATCAGCCCGTCTCCCCGCACAAGATGTTCGACATCACGCTCGGCGTGCTCGTGGGCCTCGTGGCGGGCATCGGCTGGGCCGTGGTCCGCGAGCTGTCGGTCGGTCCCGTCCGTGACCCCGAGGACCTGGCACATGCCACCGACGCCGGCCTTCTCGGCCTGCTGCCGCGGGAGCGGGCACGTGGCACGGCGCTCCGGGCCGGTGGTGGGCGGCCGACGTGGGACCCGGAGGCGTACCGGTGGCTGGCTCTTGCCCTGGAGGCGGCCGGACACGGGCGGGTGCCGCCCGCGTTCGTCCTGGCGACGCCGACTCCCGGGGCGACGGCAGCGCGTGTCGCGGCCGGGCTCGCCGAGGCCGTCGCCGAGAGCGGCAGCCGGGTCGCCGTGGTCGACGCCGGACGGTCCGGGACGGAACTGGCGCGGCTGCTCGGGCTGACGACGTCGTGGGGCCTGCGGGACGTGCTGGAGCACCGGACCTCTGTCGACGACGCGCTGGTGCCGTTGCGCGGCGAACTGCCCGTGTCGGTGCTCAGCGGCGGCTCGCCGCAACCCGCCGCGCACACACCGGTCCTCAAACAGGCCGATCTGGCCTGGCTCCGCGAGCAACTGGAGCGGCGGGCGGACGTCGTCGTCATCGCCGGGCCTGCCGTGCTGGAGGGGAGCGCGGGGACGATTCTGTCCCGCGCCGTGGGCCGAGCCGTCCTGGTGGTCGAGGCCAAGGGCACCCGTGGCCCGGACGTCACGCTGGCGGTACAGCGACTGCGCTCCGTCGGCGTCACGGTTCTCGGGACCGTCCTGACCGGGGTCAAAAGGCACCGGAACCGGCCCTGGGCGACGGCTTCCCCGCACGTGATGCATCTCGACGGGCACGATCGTCAGCCGGGCGGGGCCCAGCCCCGCACGACGGCATGGTCCTCGACGGCGCGTGCTCCCGCCCCGTTCGGGCCGAGGGAGAAGTCATGACCCCGCGTGCCCCTCAGGGACCCGTCGAGGACGGCTGACATGGCCGAGATCCCTTACGGCTCCCGGAGGGCGGCGGCACGGCCCCGGATCCTGCTCGGGCTGGTCCTGATCGCCGCCGCGATGCCGGTGCGTCTGAACGTGGCCGTGCCCCTGGTCACCTCGGTGTCCCTGCTGGACATCATGCTGGGCGTGGCGGCGGTGAGCCTTCTCCTCGGCTGGACGGTCCGGCCGTTGGACATCGGCTACCCCCAGCTGTTCGCGCTGCTGTGCGTCCCCCTGGCCGTCAGCGCGATCTCGGTGCTGTGGACGCAGGACCCGGCGGCGACCCTGCGCGCCACGCTCGTCTGTGCGGAGGGCGTCATCGCCTATCTGTTCGCCGTGCGTGAGCTGGCCGGGATGCCCCCGGAACGCGTGATCGGATACCTCCGGCGCTTCACCTACCTGCTCATTCTCCCGGCCGTGCTGCTGTTGCTGCGGGTGCCCGGCTTCGGTCCCCAGGAGGCCGGGCTGCCGACCGGCTCGGACCGGTACCTGTCGTACTACACCCGGCTGTCGCACCCCGTGCTCGGCCCCTCCAACAACCTCGCCAGCGTCCTCGCCCTCTTCGTCCCGGTCCTGCTGTACTGGGGACACACACGGCACGACCGCAGAACCACCGTCGCCGGATACGTCGCACTCGTCGCCGTCGTGTGCACACTCTCGCGCGGGGTGATCGCCGCGCTGCTGATCGCCCTGGTCCTTGCGGGACTGGGGAGCGTCGTCAGGAACCGGCAGGTCGCCGACCGGGTGGTCGGCAAGGCGGTCGCCGGACTGCTGGCCGTGTTCGCGGCCATCGTGCTGCTGTACCAGCTGAACTCGGACACGAGGGAGTTCTTCGGCTCCCGGTTCAGCCTTGCCAACGTCTTCATCCGTACGGAGTTCGCGGTCGACGCGGCGGACAGGATCGCCGATCGGCCGGTCCTCGGCTACGGCGCCGGAGCCGCGCCCGGCGGCGTCCAGGAGCTGACCCATGTCCACAACACGTATCTCCAGCAGGCGCTGAGCTTCGGCCTTCTGCTGGGCGCCGCCGTGTCGCTGGCACTGGTCGCGACGGCGCTGTTCTTCTTCTCCCGCTGGCGCACCTCTCCCGAGGCCCGGGTCGTCGGCTTCACCCTGGTCGCCCAACTCGTCGTCTTCGCCGTCGAGTCCAGCTTCGAGGGCACCGTCCTGCGTGTGCTGTTCCATCTGTCCCTCGGCCTGCTCACCGCGCTGGTCCGCGCCTGCGAGGAGCAGCGGGCGCCCGTGCCCGGAACCGTCGGCCGTACCTCCGCGTCGACGCGTGGGCGGTGAGCCGCGTGGATCACGGCCCGGACCTCTGTGCCGTCACGCCGTACGGGCGGGGCGCCGGGAGCTCGCGGGTCCGCGTGTACGAGTGGCTGGACCGCCTGGGCACTGATGTCACCGTCGGCAGCTACCTGTCGCTGCCCGACGCCTCCGTCTCCCGGCTCGCCCGCCGGCCCGTGTCCGTCGCACGCGCGGAACTCCGGCTCGGCGCCCTCGCCGGGGCCCGGCCCCGACGGCTGTTGCTCCACCGGGAGGCCTCCCCGCTCAGCCGGGGCTGGTGGGAGCGGCGGCTGCTCGCGAGCGCCGAGTTCGCGGTGTACGACTTCGACGACGCCCTGCAGTGGGACCGCGGCCGGGACGGGCTCGTACGCCGGCTGGCTCCCAAGGCGGGCAAGGCGCTGGTGGCGGTGCGGCACGCGGACCGGGTCATCGCCGGCAACGCCGTCCTGGCCGACTGGGCCTGCAGCCACCAGCGGGACGTCGTCGTCATCCCGAGCTGTGTGGCCCTGGAGGACTACCTGCCCAAGCCGTCCTACGAGTTGCACGACCCGCCCCGGCTCGGCTGGATCGGTTCGCGGCACAACGAGGTGTATCTGCTGGAGATCGCGCAGGCCCTCGAGGAGGTGCATCGCAGGACCGGCGCGCGGCTCACCCTCGTCGGGACGGCCACCCCGTCACTCGGCCGCCTGGAGGCACTCATCGACCGGGTCCCCTGGAGCCCGGGCAGCCAGCGAACGGCCCTCGCCGCCATGGACGTCGGCCTGATGCCGCTGCCCACGACCGCGTACGCCCTCGGCAAGTGCGGCTACAAGCTCCTCCAGTACACCGCCGCCGGACTTCCGGCGGTGGCCAGCCCGCTCGGGGTCAACGCCGCTCTGCTGGACGAGCTGAACATGCCCGCGGCGCGGACGCGGGACGAGTGGACCGGCGCGATCCTCGGTCTGCTGGGACAGTCGGCCGCCGCCCGGGAGGGCCTCGGACGGACCGCCCGGGGGGTGACCGCCGACGGGTACTCGTACGACGTCTGGCTGCCCCGGTGGACGGCGGCCCTGGAACTCGAAGGGGCCTCGCCGTGAGGGACGCGACGCGGGCGGTGCCCACCGCCGACGTGGTGATCGTGAACTGGAACACGGGCCGGCATCTGGGGGAGTGCCTGCGCTCGATCGTCGCCACCGACCGGTCGCAGTTCCGTGTGGCGCGGATCGTCGTCGTCGACAACGCCTCCACCGACGACTCGACCGACGCCCTGGGCGCGGCCGACATCCGTCTCGACGTGGTGCGCAACGGGCGCAACGTCGGATTCGCCGCGGCCTGCAACCAGGGCGCGGCCCGGGGCCGGAGCGATTTCGTGCTCTTCCTCAATCCGGACACTCGGCTGCGTCACGACACCTTGCGGGTCATGGCCCGGGTCCTGCGCTCGCCCGCCGCCGACCGTTTCGGGATCTTCGGGGCGCTCATGGTGGACCAGGACGGCCGTCCCCAGGTGTCCTGCTCGCGGTTCCCCGGCCTGCGCGCCTACACCGGCAAGATGACGGGCCTGGACCGGCTGCTGCCCGCCCTCTTCCCGCCGCACCACCTCCGGCCCCGGGACCTGACCCGGTCGGGACCGGTGGATCAGGTCATCGGGGCGTTCTTCCTGGTGCGCCGGCCCGTGTTCGCCGCTCTGGACGGCTTCGACGAGGGCTACTTCCTGTATCTGGAAGAGGTCGACCTCGCCCTGCGGGCGCGCCGTGCCGGCTGGCCGTCGTACCACGTCAACGAGGCGAGGGTCTGTCACATCGGCCAGGTGAGCTCCTCCCAGCTGGGCCCTTGGCGCCACTACCTGATGCTGTGCAGCCGCAGCCGCTACGCCTTCCGGCACTGGAGCGGGCCCAGGGCGTGGCTGCTCGTTGCGCTCAGCGTGTCCGTGGAACCGGCGGCGCGGCTGGTGCTGGCTGCCCTGCGGCGGCGGTGGGGAGAGCTCGGTCCGATCCTGGCCGTCCACTGGCGCTTTCTTCGCTGGTTCCGCGAAGGGCACGGACTGGGTCCGCCCCCGGGGCCGGTCCAGGGAGACCGCCCGAGGGCCGCTTGACCAAGGACCCATTTGGGTGGAAAATGCGTTTACAGTGTAAATGTACGTAATAAAGGGCAGTCCATGAGCACCGTCGATCGCACTCTTCAGCAGGCTCCGCTCGCCGCGAGCGCGGTGCGGCCCGGTCCGGTGCGCCGGACCCTGGATGTCGTCGTCGCGCTCGCGCTGTCGGCCGCGCTCGCCCCTCTACTGGCGTTCCTCGCCCTTCTGGTCGGCGTCACGAGCGGCAGGCCGGTGCTGTTCCGGCAGCAGCGGATCGGTGAAGGCGGGGCCGAGTTCACCCTCTACAAGTTCCGCAGCATGCGGACCGGTTGCGGGGGTGCTCCCGTGGCTGCCGACACCGACGCCCGTGTGACCCCCACCGGGCGCGTGCTGCGCCGCCTCGGACTGGACGAACTGCCCCAGCTGTGGAACGTGCTGCGCGGCGACATGACCCTGGTCGGCCCCCGCCCCGAGGTTCCCGGCCTCGCCCGGCGCTATGCCCCGGAGCACCGCTGGGTCTTCCGGCACCGCCCCGGCCTCACCGGCCCCTGCCAGCTCCGCTCGCGCGCCTGGGCCGCCGACCTCGACGGCCGCCCCGACCCGGAGCAGTACTACCTGACCGTGCAGGTGCCCCAACGCGTGGCACTGGACGCGGAGTTCCTCGCGCATGCCACGGCCGGGAACGTCATACGGTTCACCGCCCGCACCCTGGTGTACGTGGTGTCCGCCCTGTGGGGCCGGGGAGGCGGCTCCTGATGCGTGCCGTGGTGACCGGAGCGGCCGGATTCATCGGCTCGCACCTGTGCGCACATCTGCTGGACCGCGGGGACGAGGTCGTCGGTGTCGACGCCATGACCGCCTTCTACGATCCTGTGCGCAAGCGCCGCAACCTCGCCCCGCTGCTCGGCCGGGACAGGTTCGCCTTCCGCCGCGGCGACCTGCTGCGGCTGCGCCTGGAACCGCTGTTCGGTGCCGCGGACGTGGTCTACCACCTCGCGGGCCAGCCGGGCGTGCGTGGCTCGTGGGGCAGCGAGTTCGCCGTGTACCTCGAACGCAACGTCCTGGTCACCCAGCACGTCCTGGAGGCCGCCCGGGACGCCCGGCTGCCCAGGCTGGTGTTCGCCTCCAGTTCCTCCGTCTACGGCGACGCCGAGGCCTACCCGACCCCGGAGACCCTGCGCCCCCGGCCCGTCTCGCCCTACGGCGTGACCAAGCTCGCCGCCGAGCAGCTCTGCGAGACCTACCGCACGGTCTTCGGCGTGCCCGCGGCCTCGCTGCGGCTGTTCAGCGTCTACGGTCCCCGGCAGCGGCCCGACATGGCCTTCGCGCGGCTGGTCACGGCCGCCTGTGCGGGCCGCCCGTTCCCGATGTACGGCGACGGCGGGCAGAGCCGCGACTTCACCTACGTCGGGGACGTGGTGGCGGCGATGCGCGCGGCGGCCCTGTCCGGGTGGTCCGGGGTCGCCAATCTCGGCGGCGGATCCGAGGTGACGCTCCGTCAGGCAATCGCACTTCTCGCTGAGTTGACGGCACAGGTGCGAGTGGTGCCAGGTCCCGCCCGGCCCGGCGACGCCCGGCGCACCGCTGCCGACATCACCCTGGCGCGGCAGGCCTTCGGCTACCGTCCGGCGACCGGCCTGCGTGCCGGACTGGCGGCCATGGTGGCGGACACCGTCAGCCGGGACGCGGTGGGAAGTTCCGCTACTGGGCCCCTGGGTAGTACCGGATGACCTCCTCGGGGGCCATCCCCTGCTCGCGCCGGCGACCCAGGAAGTAGAGCGCCGAGGCGTCGTCCTGCGCGAAGTCCGGTGCCGCGAGCCGGTCCAGCGCGCGCAGCCAGAACAGCAGGGTCCGCACTGCGCGGCCCGCGGCCGGGGAGCGGGTCAGGGAGCGCGTCAAGTGGTCGACGCTCCACAGCAGTTGGGTGCCGGGTCCCGCGACGGCACCGGCCGCGAGCTCCTCGAAGCGGCCGAACAGCAGACGGTGTCCGCTCGCCGTGTAGCGGGTGAAGTCATGGGCCCCGGCGTGGACCTGCTGGAGGAACGGCGTCTCCGCGTAGACCAGCCCGTCCTCCCCGAGCACCCGGTGGATCTCGGCGACCACCCGCGGCGGATCGAGCACATGCTCCAGGACAGCCTGCACCACCACCGCGTCGACGCATCCCGAAGGCAGCGGGATCCGGTGGGCGTCGGCCACGAACTGGGTGAACGGGCTGCCGACGATGTCGAAGGCGATCACCTCCAGCCGCGGATCCGTGTAGACCGCGCCGACGCCGTTGCCGACCGTTGCCCCGCCGACGACGAGCAGCCGGGGCGCCGGGCCCGTCAGGGCGCGCAGCAGCAGCGCGACATTGCGGGCCGCGACCCGGTTGGCCGGCTTGACCAGCCGGCGCAGCGGGGCGGGCAGCCGCTCGGCCCGGCCCCCGCCGCCCCACGTCAGCGCCGCCTCCCGGTCCACGACGCTGTCCTCGAAGTCGACCAGGACGGGCCACCGGCCGACCAGCGGGAACGCGTCTGCCCGGTGGTGGGGGCAGTCGGCGGCCGTGCAGGAGAAGCCGTCCGGCTCCGCCGCCAGTCCGGCACGGCAGCGCGGACACACCAGCAGCCTTCTGACATCGTGCAGCGCGGCCAGGGGCATCGCCGTTCCTCCAGCATCCGGTCCGGCCTCCATTTTCATCCGTGTTGACCGGAATTGCCTGAAGGGAGATGATGTACGTGTACGTCGTAAACGTACGGCCTATATCGGCGGTGATCGAAGATGAGGAACGGGACCCTCGTCCCCGGCCCGGAGCGCCCCCAGGCCCTGGCCCCCGGCTGGCCCGAGACGCTCCCACAGGTGGTGCCGGCCGCCGAGCTCCCGCCGCGGCCCGTGCTCGGCCGAGTGAAGGTGCTGCACGTCATCACCCGCTTCCAGGCGGGCGCCGGCGGCAACACCCTGCTCACGGCCCTGGGTATGGACCGCGACCGCTACGACGTCTGGATCGCGGGAGCGCCGGGCGGCGAGCTGTGGGCCCCCGCCCGCGAGGCCGGCCTTCACACGGTCGAACTGCGGGGATTCCGCCACACGTTGACCCCCACTGACGCCCTGGTGCTGTGGCGCCTGACGCGGCTGATCCGGCGCGAGCGGTTCACGGTCGTGCACACCCACTCCGCCAAGGGCGGCTTCCTCGGGCGGATCGCCGCCGGGCTGTGCCGCACGCCCGTCGTGGTGCACACCTTCCACGGCTTCAGCTTCCATCCGGGACAGTCCCGCCCCCGCCGTACGGCCTACCGCTTCCTGGAGAGGGTGACCCGCCGCCGGGCACACCGTTTCCTGGCCGTCTCCCCTCGCGTGGCCAGGCAGGCCGTCGAGGAGCGCCTCGCGCCCCCGGGACTGGTCCGGGTCGTGCCCTCGGCGGTGGATCTCGGGCACATCCCCGAGCGGTTCGATCCCCTCGCCCGCCGGATGCTCGGCGTGCCCCGCGCGACCCCGCTCGTCGGGACCGTCGGCCGGATCGACACGCAGAAGGCGCCGCTGGACTTCGTCCGCATGGCCGCCGCCGTCACGGAGCGGCGTCCGGACACCGCCTTCGTCATGATCGGCGACGGCCCCCTGGCCGAGGACGTGCGACGGCTCGCCGACCGCCTCGGCGTCCGCGTCACCCTCACCGGCCACCGCCCGGACGCGGCACGGCTGGCGGCGGGCCTCGACGTCTTCGTCGTCAGCTCCCTCTACGAGGGGCTCGGCCGCGCCCTCACCGAGGCCTTGGCGGCCGCCCGCCCGGTTGTCGCGACGGCCGTCAACGGTGTGCCCGACCTGGTCGAGCACGGCGCCACCGGACTCCTCGTCGCCCCCACCGTGCCTCAGGACACGGCCGACGCCGTCGGCTGGCTCCTGGACCACCCGCAGGAGGCCGCCCGGATGGGACGACAGGGCCGTCTGCGGGTGCGCGCCGCGTTCGCCCCGCAGGCCATGTGCGCGGCGGTTGACGCGTGTTACCGCGACCTGCTCGGGACGTGACCCCACGGAGTGACACCATGCGCCTCACCGTCATCGGCACCGGATGCGTAGGAGCCGTTCACGCCGCCTGTCTGGCCGACCTGGGGCACGAGGTGCTCGGGGTGGACGTCGACGCCGAGCGGGTCGCCGAACTCGCCGCCGGAAGGCCGCCGTTCTTCGAACCGGGCCTCGGCACGCTGCTGAAGCGGGGGGTGGACACCGGACGGCTGCGCTTCGGCACCTCGCAGGCCGAGGCCGCCCGGTTCGCCGACACCCACTTCCTGTGCGTCGGCACCCCGCCGCTGCCCGGTTCGGGAGCCGCCGACCTGCGCTACGTCGAGGCCGCCGCGGACGGCCTGGCCCCGCATCTGACCGCGGGCGCGCTGGTCGTCGGGAAGTCCACCGTGCCCGTCGGCACCTCGGCCCGGCTGGCCGCGCGGCTGCCCGGCGCGGAGGTCGCCTGGAACCCCGAGTTCCTGCGCGAGGGGTGCGCGGTGCGCGACACCCTGCGCCCGGAGCGCATCGTCGTGGGCACGTCCTCGCCCGCGGCCGAGGCACGGCTCAGAGAGATCTACGCGCCCCTGCTGGCCGCCGGCGCCCCGCTGATCGCCACCGACCCGGCCACCGCCGAACTGGTCAAGCTCGCCTCGAACTCCTTCCTCGCCACCAAGGTCTCCTTCGTCAACGCCATGTCCGAGATCTGCGACGCCACCGGCGCCGACGTGCTCACCCTGGTCGGGGCGATGGGCGCGGACACCCGCATCGGCTCCCGCTTCCTCGCGCCCGGCCTGGGCTTCGGCGGCAGCTGCCTGCCCAAGGACATCCGCGCCCTCGCCGCCAGCGTCGAGGGACTCGGCCTCGGCGGTTCGGTGGCCTTCCTGCGCGAGGTCGACGCCATCAACTCCCGCCAGCGCGACCGGACGGTGGAGCTGGCCCGGCGGCTCCTCGGCGGCGGCTTCATCGAGCGCAACGTCGCCGTGCTGGGCGCCGCGTTCAAGCCGCACAGCGACGACGTCCGCGACTCGCCCGCGCTGGCCGTCGCCGAGACCGTACGGCAGGCGGGCGCCCAGGTCCGGGTGCACGACCCGGAGGCCGTCGACAACGCCCGGGCCGCCTGCCCCGCCCTCCAGTTCGCCCCGGACGTCACCAAGACCTGCGAACAGGCCGACCTCGTCCTGCATCTCACCGAGTGGCCCCAGTACCAGGAGCTGGACCCGGCCGCGCTCGCCACCGTGGTGCGCGACCCGCTGCTGGTCGACGCACGCCACACGCTCGACGCGGAGAGCTGGAGCGAGGCCGGCTGGACGGTGCGGGCGCCGGGCCGGCCGCGGCTCGCCTGACCGGAGGAAGGTGCGCGATGCGTGTCGTGGTGTCCGGCGGAAGCGGCTTCCTGGGTTCGCACCTGTGCGAGGCGCTGGTGCGCAGGGGTGACAGCGTCCGCTGCCTGGACAACTTCTCCTCCGGCCGGATCGCCAACATCGCGGCGCTGCTGGAGAGTCCGCGCTTCGAGTTCACCCTGTGCGACGTCACGGACGAGCCCGCCTTCTCCGGCGGCATGGACGCCGTGATCCATCTCGCCAGCCCCGCGTCCCCGCACGACTATCTCGGCCGGCCGCTGCAGACCCTCGCCGCGGGCAGCCGGGGCACCGAGAACCTGCTCCGCCTCGCCCACCGCCACCGCGCCCGGTTCCTGCTGGCCTCCACCAGCGAGGTCTACGGCGACGCCGCCGTGCATCCCCAGCGCGAGGACTACTGGGGCCATGTCAACCCGATCGGCCCCCGCAGCGCCTACGACGAGGCCAAGCGGTTCGCCGAGGCCGTCACCGCCGCCTACCGGCGCAGCGAGGGCACCGACACCGCCATCGCGCGGATCTTCAACACCTACGGCCCCCGGATGCGGGCCCACGACGGACGGGTCGTCTCCACCTTCGTCCGTCAGGCCCTGGACGCCGAACCCCTCACGCTAAACGGCGACGGCAGCCAGACCCGCAGCTTCTGCTACGTCGACGACATGGTCCGCGGTCTGATCGCCATGCTGGACAGCGACCTGGCGGGCCCGGTCAACCTCGGCAGCCCCGACGAGCGGACCGTGCGCCGGCTCGCCGAGCTGGTCCTGCGGATCACCGGCTCGCACAGCGAACTGCGTCTGCTGCCGCTGCCCGAGGACGACCCGGCCCGCCGCCGCCCCGACATCACCCGCGCCCGCGAGGGACTGGGCTGGCAGCCGCGGGTGCCGCTGGAGGAGGGGCTGCGGCACACCGTCGCCTGGTTCGCCCACCGTCCGGAGTCGCTCGCGGTCCCCTCCTGACCGCTGCCCCGGCCCGGCCGAGGCCGCGCCCGGTCCGGTTCGCACAGGTGTGGTAGAAGCGGCGTATGACCACTTCGACCCATCCGTACAGCCGATGACCGCCGGAGCCGACACCCCGGACCACCGGGGCCGCACGGGGCTCGACCGCACCGGACTCGACCTGACCGGCAACCCGCGGGTGAAGGTGCGGGAGGTGCGGCTGCTGTCCAGCCACTGGTACGTCGAGCGCGCCACCACCTATGACCTCCAGCGCGGCGACGGCACCTGGAGCACCCAGCAGCGCGAGACGCACGACCGGGGCAACGGCGCGACCATGCTGCTCTACGACCCCGAGCGCGAGACCGTCCTGCTCACCCGGCAGTTCAGATACCCGGTGTACGTCAACGGCCACCCGGACGGGATGCTGATCGAGACCCCCGGCGGACTGCTCGACGACGAGGACGAGCAGCCCGAACTCGCCGTGCGGCGCGAGGTGGTGGAGGAGACCGGTCACACCATCGGCGAGGTCCGGCACGTCTTCGACGTCTATATGAGCCCCGGCTCGGTCACCGAACGCGTGAGCTTCTACGCCGCCGAGTACGGCCCCTCCACGCACACCCACGAGGGCGGCGGCCTGGACGAGGAGGGCGAGGACATCGAGATCCTCGAACTGCCCTTCCGCAGGGCCCTGGAGATGATCCGCTCCGGGGAGATCGCCGACGCCAAGACCATCATGCTGCTCCAATGGGCCGCGCTGGAAGGGCCGTTCACGCGCTGACCCGCCGGGACCGGTCGCCCGCCGGCCCTCCCGGGGCCGGCGCGGGCGCCGCGGTTGGCCGCCGCGGCCGGGGGTAGGGAACGCCCACGCCCGTCCCCTGCTCGCACAGTGAGGTGCAGAACAGATGGATCGCTCTTCCCGGCCCCTTTCCCGGTCCCGCTCCCGCAGAATCGTTCCCGCCCTGGCCGTGGCCGCAGCGGCGGCACTGGCCCTCGCCGGCTGCACCAGCGACTCGGGCGGCAAGAAGGCCGAGGAGTCGCAGGGCGGGGGCGGCTCCGCGGGCAGGGCGGACACCCCGCGCATGACGATCGCCCTGGTCACCCATCAGTCGCCGGGCGACACCTTCTGGGACATCGTCCGCAAGGGCGCCGAGGCCGCCGCCGCCAAGGACAACGTCAAACTCGTCTACTCCGCCGACCCGAACGCCGGAAACCAGGCGAACCTCGTCCAGAACGCCATCGACCAGAAGGTCGACGGCATCGCCGTCACCCTCGCCAAACCGGACGCCCTCAAGGACGTGGTGGCCAGGGCGAAGGCGGCCGGCATCCCCGTGGTCGGCCTCAACTCCGGTGTGAGCGAATGGCAGCGGCTCGGCCTCATGGAGTTCTTCGGCCAGGACGAGACGGTCGCCGGCGAGGCCCTCGGCAAGCGCCTGAACACGCTCGGCTCCCGGCGCGCCGTCTGCGTCGTCCAGGAACAGGGCAACATCGGCCTCACCCAGCGCTGCGACGGCGTGAAGAAGACGTACTCCGGCACCCTGGAGAACCTCTACGTCAACGGCACCGACATGCCCTCGGTGAAGTCGACCGTCACCGCCAAGCTCAAGAAGGACGGCGACATCGACCACGTCGTCACCCTCGGCGCCCCCATCGCCCTCACCGCCACCCAGTCCGTCTCCGAGGCGGGCAGCGAGGCGAAGGTCGCCACCTTCGACCTCAACAAGCAGCTCACCAAGGCCATCGCCGACGGCAGCGTCGAGTTCGCCGTCGACCAGCAGCCCTACCTCCAGGGCTATCTGGCGATCGACTCCCTGTGGCTCTACAGGAGCAACGGCAACTACCTGGGCGGCGGCGAGCAGCCCGTGCTCACCGGCCCGGCCTTCGTCGACAAGTCCAACGTCGCCGCCGTCGACGCGTTCGCCGCGAAGGGCACGCGGTGATGAGCACCGCCCCGCACGCCGGACCGGCGGCCGCCGCGCCGCCGTCCCCCGGGCGCGGCAGCACCGCCGACGGGCGCGCCGCCCGACGGCCCCTCGCCCGCAGACTCCTGGCCCGCCCCGAGGTCGGCGTCCTGCTCGGCGCGGCCGCGGTGTTCGTGTTCTTCCTCGTCGCCGCGCCCGCCGTGCGCGACGGCGACTCGATGGCGAACATCCTCTACCAGTCGTCCACCATCGGGATCATGGCGCTGCCGGTGGCCCTGCTGATGATCGGCGGCGAGTTCGACCTCTCCTGCGGCGTCGCCGTCATCACCTCCGCGCTCACCGCGAGCATGGTCAGCTACCAACTGACCATGAACGTCTGGGCCGGGGTGCTCCTCGCCCTCGTCGTCTCGCTCGCCGTCGGCCTGCTCAACGGCTGGCTGCTGGTGTGCACCGGCCTGCCGAGCTTCCTCGTCACCCTCGGCACCTTCCTGATCCTCCAGGGCGTCAACCTCGCCGTCACCACCTGGGTCACCGGGAACGTCGCCACCGACGACATCAGCGACATGGACGGCTTCGGCCAGGCCAGGGCGGTCTTCGCCTCCGACTTCGGCGTCGGCGGCGTCCAGGTGAAGATCACCGTCGTGTGGTGGCTGGTCCTCGCCGCCCTGGCCACCTGGCTGCTGCTGCGCACCAGGTACGGCAACTGGGTCTTCGCCGTCGGCGGCGACAAGGAGTCGGCCCGCGCGGTCGGCGTCCCGGTGACCTTCACCAAGATCTCCCTGTTCATGCTGGTCGGCCTCGGCGCCTGGTTCGTCGGCATGCACCAGCTGTTCACCTTCAACACCGTGCAGTCCGGCGAGGGCGTCGGCCAGGAACTGATCTACATCGCCGCGGCCGTGATCGGCGGCTGCCTGCTCACCGGCGGACACGGCTCCGCCGTCGGCCCGGTCTTCGGCGCCTTCATGTTCGGCATGGTCCAGCAGGGCATCGTCTACGCCGGCTGGAACCCCGACTGGTTCAAGGCCTTCCTCGGCGTGATGCTGCTCGGCGCCGTCCTGATCAATCTGTGGGTCAGCCGCACGGCGACCCGGAGGTGACCCGGAGGTGACCCGCCCCATGACGACCACCCACACGCCCGCCACGCCCCTCGTCGAACTGCGCAGGGCCGGAAAGTCGTACGGCAACATCCGGGCCCTGCAGGGTGTCGACCTCGCGGTCCACCCCGGCCGGGTGACCTGCGTGCTCGGCGACAACGGCGCCGGCAAGTCCACCCTCATCAAGATCGTCTCGGGGCTGCACCGGCACACCGAGGGCGAGTTCCTCGTCGACGGCGCGCCCGTGCGCTTCGGCACCCCGCGCGAGGCCCTCGACCGGGGCATCGCCACGGTCTACCAGGACCTGGCCACCGTGCCGCTGATGCCGGTGTGGCGCAACTTCTTCCTCGGCTCCGAACTCACCCGCGGCCATTGGCCGTTGCGCCGGCTCGACATCGGCCGCATGAAGCGGACCGCGGACGCCGAACTGCGCGCCATGGGCATCGTCCTGGACGACCTGGAGCAGCCCGTCGGCACGCTCTCCGGCGGTCAGCGGCAGTGCGTCGCCATCGCCCGCGCCGTCCACTTCGGCGCCCGCGTCCTCATCCTCGACGAGCCCACCGCCGCCCTCGGCGTCAAACAGTCCGGTGTGGTCCTGAAGTACATCGCCGCCGCCCGCGACCGCGGACTCGGCGTCATCTTCATCACCCACAACCCCCACCACGCCTACATGGTCGGCGACCACTTCAGCGTGCTGCGCCTGGGCACCCTCGAACTCAGCGCCGACCGCTCCCGGATCACCCTGGAGGAACTGACCAACCACATGGCGGGCGGCGCCGAACTCGCCGCGCTCAAGCACGAACTGGCGCAGGTCAGCGGCGTCGACGTGGCCGAACTGCCCGAGGCCGAGGAGGTCACGGCCCCGCCGTCGCCCGACAGCCCCTGAGGCCCGTCCGAGGAATCCCCGACTGCCGGGCGGAGGAGGGGGCTTCGTCGGACAGCCCCTAGGCCCTGTCGTCAAACTCCCGCCTGCCCCGCGACGCCCTGCACGCTCCCCCACTTCGTGGGAGGTGCCCCCACTCGCCGCACCGGGCACCAGCCCAAGTACGTCCAGTACGAGGGCTTGCACCCGGCACTCCCCCAGAGGGGGGACCCCCAGAGCACGCACCTGACGCCGCAGGGCCGCCCTCCGGGCGACGACGGGAGTTTGACGACAGGACCTAGCCGACCATCTGAGGCACGGGCGTCTCGGTCGCCGGCTCCGGGGCCTCAGGGCGCCGGCCCCGTGCCACCAGGGCCGCGCCCACCGCCGCGAGCAGGAAGCCCACGGCCCCGGCCCCGACGGGCACGGTCGTGCCGAGCGCCCGCAGCTTGGCACCGTCCGCCTTCGCCTTCTCCACCGCCGTCTTCTGCGTGGCGGTCGTGTGGGTCAGCGCGGGCACGTCCAGCAGGACCACCGCGTCCTTGGTGGAGTCCGGCGCGCGCAGCGCCTGGCGCGGGCCGATCCGGGCCTTCAGCACACGGCCGGTGACCTGGTCGACGACCAGCCTGATCCCCCGGTTGGAGTACCACTCCTCGGCGAGCACCTGAGGCGCCGTGCGCAGCCCGACCAGCACTCCCGGCACCTGCCGGGTGCCGACCTTGGTCGGAGGGACCGCGCCGGTGAAGGCGTACCCCTCGTAGCCCTGGACCTTCTCCCGCCCCGCGTAGGACAGCGCGACCGTGGAGCCGAGCGTGGCGTCCCACCACTGGTAGGTCCGCTTCTCCACGCCGAACGGGAACTTCAGGTACGCCTCGCCCTCGTGGTAGGGCTCCTCCTCGCAGCAGTGCGCGGGCCGGTTGGTGCGCCGGTCGGTGACCCACCGGGCCTGGTCGAACTTCAGGGCGTCGTGCGGGTCGGCGGCGGGCAGCGACTTGTCCGTGTCGACCGTGGTCACCACGTCCCAGACGGCCTTCCCGCTCTCCTTGCTCGCCGCCACGTCCCCGCGCACCCGCTGGGTGGCGGTGATCCGGCGGTCGTCGAGGGTCTCGGCCTCCCCGACATCGAAATAGCTGCCCATGCCCTCGGACACGGAGACGGCGTCGATGTCGATCGGGTTCACCGCCGCGCGCGGCTTCACGTACCACGCCAGCATCGGGGCGAGGACCAGCAGGAAGACACCGATGCCCAGCAGGGTCAGGGACAGCGGTGAGGCACTTCGGCGCATCCGGCACTCCCACAGGTTCGACTGCCCGGACCGTAGGAGCCGCGACCGGTGCGCGTCTACGCACCTGCGTGACAAAACAGCCCGAGGATCCTGCCCACCCCGGCCGACACCCGCCCGAAGGGGCGCGGGGAACTGCGCGAACGGCCACGATCGGCCTGCGGCACACCTCCGGCACGGACGGACGCACCGGGCGGGTGACACGACCCGGGGCGTGCCACATTTGAGGCAGGAGGGGGCCGGCGGCGACGCAGTCCTCACGCTCGGGTATCGCCCCCGGCCTCCCTTCACCACGCACGGCTACGACACGGGCACCGGCACCCAGCCCCCGTCGCGCGCCGACCGCTCCATGGCCTCCAGCACCACGGCACTGCGCACGGCGTCCGTGAGGGTCGCCCCGTACGGCCGCCCCTCCTCGATCGAGCGCAGGAACCGGTACGCCTCGACGACCTTCAGATCGTCGTAGCCCATGGCATTGGCCGCCCCCGGCTGGAAGGCCCCGAACTCACCGTCACCGGGACCCACGTACACCGTGCTCACGGGCTGGTCCTGACAGGCGGAGCCACGGCCGACCCCGAGCTCGTTCATCCGGCGGAAGTCCCAGAACAGCGCACCCCGGGTCCCGTGCACCTCGAAGCCGTACGCGTTCTGCTCGCCGACCGACACCCGGCAGGCCTCCAGGACACCCCGCGCGCCGGAGGCGAAGCGCACCAGACAGCTGACGTAGTCCGCGTTCCCGACGGGCCCGGGCGCGCCGCCGGCCGCGCGGGTGTGACCGGCCGTGGCGGCCGTCGGGCGGGGCCGCTCGGGCACGAACACGGCCGTGTCGGCGGTCAGTTCGGCCGGCTCGCCCAGCAGATACCGGGCCAGGTCCACGCCGTGCGAGGCCAGATCGCCCAGCACTCCGCTGCCCCCGCGCTCCCGCTCGTAGCGCCAGGTCAGCGCGGCGTCGGGATGGGCGGCGTAGTCGCTGAACAGCCGGACGCGGGCATGGGTGACCCGGCCGATCTCCCCGTCGGCGATCAGCGCGCGTGCCGTCTCGACGGCGGGCGCGTTGCGGTAGTTGAAGCCGACCGCGCCCTGCACACCCGCACCGGCGACCGCGTCGGCCACGGCACGGGCGTCCGCGGCGGTCAGGCCGACCGGCTTCTCGATCCAGAGGTGCTTGCCCGCCTCGGCCATCGCCGTGCCGATCGCGCGGTGCAGGAAGTTCGGCGCGGTGACGCTGACGGCCTCGACGCGGGGGTCGGCCGCCACCTCGCGCCAGTCCCGTGTCGCCGACGCGAACCCGAACTGCCCGGCCGCCCGCTCGGCCCGCCCCGGCACCTCCTCGGCGACCGTCACCAGCTCGGGCCGCAGCCCGAGCAGCGGATAGTGGTGTGGCAGCCGGGCGTACGCCCGGGTGTGCACCCTGCCCATCCAGCCGAACCCGACGACGGCGACACCGAGCGCGCGCACCATCATGCCCAGCTCTCCTCTGTGTCCTCGGACGCCTCTTCGGACCGGGGCGAACCGCCCCCGACCACCGTGGGCGCCCGTGTTCACAGGTGTCAATCCGTGCCGCCCGGCCGCCCGGGCACCCCGCCTCAGAGGTTGATCGCGTACGCCTTGCGCAGCGTCTCGTGGACCGTCCACGTCGTACGGTCGCCCTCGCGCAGCACGGCCAGGTCGCCGGGCCCCACCCGCAGCGTGGGCCCGCCCTCGACCTCGATCGTCGCCGAGCCGCTGATCACCACGAACAGCTCGTCCGCCTCGGTGTCGGTCACCACGCCGGGGGTGATCTGCCAGACGCCCCGGACCTGCCTGCCGTCCGCCGACTCCCAGACCACCTTCCCGGTCACCTCGGGCGTGCCGGAGACGATCTGCGCCGGGTCGAGCGGCTCCGGTTCGAGCTCGGCGTCGGGGATGTGGATGGCGAAGCTGTCGCTGTGCGTCATGCGGCGACCCTAGCCACCGGAGGGGGTCGTCCGGCGCCGACAGAGTGTGGGGTGTCACCCCCGCCGACAGGACAGTCCGTCGCGTCGGATCGGGTGACCGAGGTGGCGGGGCCGGGCGGTCCGGGCGATCGTGGAGGACAGTGCGTGCAGTGTTGTGCAGGACACGGCAGGGCAGGACAGGGGCGGCGGTGACCATGACGGAGTCGCGCCGGCTCGGCGAGCGACCTCCTGAGGAGCGATGAATGATCGACGTCACGGACCAGATCACCTCCGTGCGGCGCAGGGCGGGCCGCCGCCCGTTCAAGGCGGCAGAGGCCCGCTACGTCACCATCGGGCGCGTCTTCGACGTCCCGCTCGACGACCTGTGGAACGCCTGCACCAGCCCCGAGCGCCTTCCGCAGTGGTTCCTGCCCCTGACGGGTGACCTGCGCGTCGGCGGCCAGTACCAGCTGGAGGGCCACGCCGGAGGCACCATCGACCGTTGCGACCCGCCCGAGCGCCTCCTCGCCACCTGGGAGTACGAGGGCGACATCAGCTGGATCGAGCTGCGCCTGTCACCGGAGGGCGAGGGGCGCACCTACTTCGAGCTGGAGCACCTCTTCGACACCGTCGACGAGAAGTGGGCCGAGTACGGCCCCGGCGCGGTCGGGGTCGGCTGGGACATGGCCCTGGTCGGCCTCACCCTGCACCTGGCCACCGGCGAGTCCGTCGACGGCGAGCAGGCGATGGCCTGGTTCGGCTCCACCGAGGGCCTCTCCTTCATCACCGCGTCCGGTGAGTCCTGGTACACCGCGAACGTCGACGGCGGTGAGGACCCGGCCGTCGCCCGCGCCGCCGCCGACCGCAACGCCGCCGCCTACACCGGCGCCGAGCAGGGGTAGCCGCCGGGGCCCCCGTCACCCATGCGGTAGGGTTTACCTGCACGATCACCGGGTCCGTCCCGCTGATCGGAACACCGGGACGTGGCGCAGCTTGGTAGCGCACTTGACTGGGGGTCAAGGGGTCGCAGGTTCAAATCCTGTCGTCCCGACGTGTGAAGCGACAGCCGAGAGGCCGTATCGGAGATATCCGGTACGGCCTCTCGGCCGTTCCCGGAGGACCGGACACCGTGGGAGCCGGACGCCGTGGGAGCCGGTGCGGCGCCCCAGGCTGTGAGCCGGGGTAACAGGACGAACGCCTGTCTGGCTGCGCGGGAGGACCACCGAAACGATGGCCGGGCAGGGCTGCCCGAGCGCGCCGGGGCCCTGAGCCTCCGGGGCCTGTGAGCCAGGCCCTCGCCCCCAGCCTCGTGAAAGGCAGTGATCCCTCGTGAGTCCGAGCGCACGGCAGGCAGCGTTCGACCGATGGCGGTACGCCGGTGTCCTCCTGCTGCTGTTCCTGTTCGGCACCGAGACCTTCCTGGTCTCCCCGCTGCTGCCCACCATCGCCGACGACATCGACGTGTCCGAGTCCGCCGCCGCCCACAGCGTCACCGCGTACGTCCTCGTCTACGCCGTCGCCGCGCCCTTCCTGGGACTGCTCAGCGACCGCGTCGGCAGGCGGCGCACGCTGCTCGCCGGAACCGCGCTGTTCCTGCTGGCCAACGCGGCGGGGGGGGGGGGGGGGGGGGGGGGGGGGGGGGGGGGGGGGGGGGGGGGGGGGGGGGGGGGGGGGGGGGGGGGGGGGGGGGGGGGGGGGGGGGGGGGGGGGGGGGGGGGGGGGGGGGGGAGGGGGGGGGAGGGGGGGGGGGGGGGGGGGGGGGGGGGGAGTGGAGGGGGTGGCAGGTGCCGCCGTGAGCGTAGAG
>NZ_JBVJGZ010000037.1:0-54673 GCF_055587025.1 Streptomyces sp. NPDC048600
TACATTCCGAACCCGGAAGCTAAGCCTTACAGCGCCGATGGTACTGCAGGGGGGACCCTGTGGGAGAGTAGGACGCCGCCGAACAATTCTTATAGCAAACCCCCGTACCGTAAATCGGTACGGGGGTTTTCTGCGTTTCGGCTACTGTGGCCGACATGAGCTACCAGGTTCGTTCCATACGTGCCGACGAATGGCCGGCGGCCAGGAGGCTTCGGCTCACGTCGTTGCAGGATCCCGTGGCGCATCTTGCCTTTCTGGAGACCTACGAGCAGGCCGAGGCCAGGCCGGACGCCTTCTGGCAGGAGCGGGCCGCCGGTGCGGCCGAGGGCGCGACCGGGGCCCAGCAGATCATCGCCGAGGGGCCGGACGGCGAATGGGTCGGCATGCTGACCGTGCTGATCGAGGAGGCCGGTTCGACGGACTGGGCCGGTTTCCCGGTGGAGCGGAAGCAGGGGCATGTCGTCGGCGTCTTCGTGGAGGCCGCCTGCCGGGGCATCGGGCTCACCGAAGTCCTCTTCTCCGCCGGCCTGGACTGGGCCTGGGCGCAGGGCGCGGAGCGTGTGCGGCTCATCGTGCACGAGGAGAACACCCGCGCACAGGCCTTCTACCGGAAGACCGGATTCGTGCCCAGCGGGGTGATCGTGCCGCTGAGCGCGGCCCCCGCCGAGAAGGAGCTGGAGTTCGTCATCGAACCCGGCACCGACTGACGGGTCGGACCGTCAGACCGGCAGCTCGTCGTGCGGCCAGCGGGAGCGGGCCTGTTCCCGGGAGCGGAGCAGGGCCAGGGTGCGCAGGCCGCGGTCGGCTCCGGTCGTGAGCAGGTCCGGGAGTTGGGGGAGCGGGGCCACGGCGGCGATGTCGTCCAGGACCAGGGTCAGTGGTGGGTCGAGGCGACCGGAGGATGACCGTTCGGCCATGCGCCGGCCGCGCTCGACCACGCTTGCGACGAGGGCCGTCAGCAGGGGCATCGCGCCGGGGTTGGTCCGGGGGTCCTCGATGGACTCGCCGACCACATAGAGGCTTCCCCCTTCGGCGATGAAGGAATCCAGCGCCAGGGCGTCGGGTCGATTGGGTGTGCAGGCCTCGCGGATGTTCACCGTGGACAGTGCCGCCAGCGCCCTGCCGATCAACTCCTGGGCCATGTCTCGGCGTTCGGGATGGGCCGTGAGGGCCGCCTCCAGCTCGCCCGCCGAGCCGGGCGCGGCCTTCACATGCGTACGCAGGGTACGTACGGCTTCCTGGATCTGGGTGCCCTGCGACCAGCGGTGGACGTGGCGGATGGTGCCCTTGTCGAGGGCCGCGGCGTGCAGATAGCTGCGCAGGAGGGTTTCGGCCGTGTCGCTGACGGCCTGGTCCAGCCGGGAGGTCGGGCGGACCGGCGTGAGCAACGCCGTCGCTCTCTCCGCGGCCGTCGACCTGGTCTCGCAGCCCGCCGTGGGCGACCAGTGAAGCCTGGCCGGGGTGTCGCAGCGGTGGGTGGGGTCGTAGAGGAGGGTGGGTCCCAGCTTGGCCCGTGCGTCCTTGGTGTCCTGCCAGAGTGAGGGGTTCGAGGTGACGACCAGGGTGGGGCCGTCCGCGTCCCGTACCGCCTGGGCGGCCGTCTGGTGGCGGCCTTCGCGGGGGGCCACGAGGATGCGTTCCCAACTGCCCGCCGGGTCCTGGCCGAACAGGGCTGCGGGGGTCGACAGGACCTCCGCAGCGGGCTCCTTGTGCGGGGACGCGGGTGCCGGCGGAGGCTGTTCCTCGGTGAGTTGGGGAAGCGGGCTCGCCTCCACCGGTCTGCGGGTGTCCGGCCGGTGTTCCGCTCTCGGCTGCGGGACGTCGTACGGCGGCCGTTTCCCGGGGGGTTGCGCCCGCTCGGCTCTGCGTCTCGCGCGGACCGCCCGCCAGCGGGCGAAGGTGCCCAGGACGAACACCGTGAGGACCACCAGGATCATCACCTGGCCGATGAGCAGGCCCCAGAAGAGGCCGTAGCCGGAGAGGGCGGCCGCCGGGGTTTCGGGCCAGGCGCCGGCGACGTCGTGGGGGCTGGTGGCGAGATGGCGCATGGCCAGGGGCGTACGGGTGAAGGTGACCGTGCCGGGCCAGGTGCCGTGGGTGAACCAGGCGGCGAGGCCGGTGGCCGTCCAGACCAGCACGGTCATGCCGACGAGGAACGCGAGTATGCCGATCAGCAGGCCGTCGGGGATGCCGCCCTGGGCGTCCCGGCGCTGGGTCTCCGGTCTCACGCCGCCGCTCCCTACGCCACCGTCGACTCGGAGTCGCCGAGGTGCTGTTCCATGAAGGCCGCCGCCCGCTCCTCCGCCTCCAGCTCGGCCGCGTGCAGGGCGTCGTCCAGGTCCCGGGAGGACTCGGTCATCGCCCGGTCGGTGAAGACCAGCGGGCGTTCCGTCTCCGTGACCAGGTGTTTGACGACCTGGACGTTGCCGTTGACGTCCCAGACGGCGATACCGGGGGTGAGGGTCGGGATGATCTCCACCGCCCAGCGCGGCAGGCCCAGGACCCGGCCCGTGGCTCTCGCCTCGTCGGCCTTCTGGGCGTAGATCGTCCGGGTCGACGCCATCTTCAGGATCGCCGCGGCCTCCTTGGCCGCCGCGCCGTCCACGACGTCGGAGAGGTGGTGGACGACCGCGACGAAGGACAGGCCGAGCCGTCGGCCGAACTTCAGCAGCCGCTGGAACAGCTGGGCCACGAACGGGCTGTTGATGATGTGCCAGGCCTCTTCCACCAGGAAGATGCGCTTCTTGCGGTCGGGGCGGATCCAGGTGTGCTCCAGCCACACGCCGACGATCGCCATCAGGATGGGCATGGCGATGGAGTTGCGGTCGATGTGGGAGAGGTCGAACACGATCAGCGGCGCGTCCAGGTCGATGCCGACCGTGGTCGGGCCGTCGAACATGCCGCGCAGGTCGCCGTCGACCAGCCGGTCCAGCACCAGGGCCACGTCCAGGCCCCACGCCCGGACATCGTCTATGTCGACGTTCATCGCCTCGGCCGACTCCGGCTCGGGGTGCCGTAGCTGCTCGACGATGTCGGTCAGGACGGGCTGGCGCTCCACGATCGACTCGTTGACGTAGGCGTGCGCGACCTTGAGGGCGAAGCCGGAGCGTTCGTCCAGGCCGTGGCCCATCGCCACTTCGATGATGGTCCTGAGCAGGGCGAGCTGGCCGGTCGTGGTGATCGCCGGGTCCAGGGGGTTGAGCCGGATGCCGTGGTCGAGCGCCGCCGTCGGGTCCAGCCGGATGGGAGTTATCCCCAGCTCCTGCGCGATGAGGTTCCACTCGCCGACACCGTCCTCGCCCTGGGCGTCCAGGACGACGACCTGCCGGTCGCGGAAGCGCAGCTGGCGCAGGACGTACGTCTTCTCCAGCGCGGACTTGCCGTTGCCGGACTCGCCGAGGACCAGCCAGTGCGGGGCCGGGAGCTGCTGGCCGTACAGCTGGAAGGGGTCGTAGATGTAGCCCTTGCCGGAGTAGACCTCCCGCCCGATGATCACGCCCGAGTCGCCCAGGCCGGGCGCGGCCGTCGGCAGGTAGACCGCCTGGGCCTGCCCGGTCGAGGTCCGCACGGGCTGCCGGGTCGACTCGACCTTCCCGAACAGGAAGGAGGTGAAGGCGTCGGTGAGGACGGACAGCGGATCCCGCATCAGGTCCTACCTCCGGATGCCGGTGGCGAAAGGAAGAGTGTTCACGAAGGCGCGGTGGTGCTCGCGGTCGCACCACTCCAGCTTCAGGTACGACTTTCCGGCCGACGCCCTTATCGTGCGCTTGTCGCGCGCCAGGGCCTCGGGACTGCGCGAGGAGACGGTGATGTAGCCGACCAGGTTCACTCCGGCGGCGCCGCTGGCGAGGTCCTCGCCGCGCTGGTCGAGGCGGGAGTGGGCGGCCACGTCGCGCGGGTCGACGGTGCGGTTCATCTTGGCGGCGCGGGACGCCTCGGCCTCGTCGTTGGTCTTCTCGGTGAGCATGCGCTCGATGGCGATCTCGGTGGGCTCGAGGTCCATCGTGACGGCGACCGTGCGGATCACGTCCGGGGTGTGGACGAGCAGCGGGGCGAGGAAGTTGACGCCGACGGGCGTCATCGGCCACTCCTTGACCCAGGCCGTGGCGTGGCACCAGGGGGCGCGGGTGCTGGACTCGCGAGTCTTGGCCTGGAGGTACGTCGGCTCCACCGCGTCCAGCTCGGCCGGCCAGGCGTTGCGCTTGGTCATCGCCTGGATGTGGTCGATCGGGTGGTCCGGGTCGTACATGGAGTGGATCAGCGAGGCGAGCCGGCCCTGGCCGAGCGGCTGGCGTACCCGGATGTCCGCCTCCTGGAGGCGGGAGCAGATGTCGGTGAGCTCCCGGGCCATGACGACCGCGAGGCCCGCGTCCCGGTCCACCTTGCCGCCGCCGTGCGGGCGGGCGGCGCGGGCCATGGCGTTGGCCTCGGCAGCCAGCTCGCGCGTGAAGTGCATGCAGGCGACGAGATAGGCGCGGTGCTGCTCGCTGCTGGTGGACACCATCGACTGGAGCTGGTCGTACGACTGCTGCAGCCAGGGCAGGGCCCTGTCGTCGCCGCGTACGGCGACGTCCTTGGCGTGCGCGTCGGGGTCGGCCGGGAGGGTGCGGGCGAGCATCTGGAGGCGGGTGACGAAGCCGTCGCCGTTGGCCACGTGCTTGAGCAGCGTGCCGAAGCGGTCGACCAGGGCCTCCTGGTCCTCGCTGTCGCGCAGGCCGACGCCGGGGCCCTCGATCTCGATGGCCGCGGTCACCGTACGCCGGTCGGCGTGCAGCAGGACGGCGATCTCGTCGGGGCCGAACGGGGCGGCCAGCCAGGTGATCCGGCCGATGCCGGGCGGCGGCCCGATCTCGATCTCGCGCCCGTCCAGCCGGGTGCCGGCCTCCATCACGGACGAGCGGTAGACGGTGCCCTTGCGCAGGGTGCGCTTGTAGCTGCGGTTGATCTCGAACCACCGGTAGAACGTGCGCTGTTTGTACGGCACGTAGACCGCGGCCAGGGCGAGCAGCGGGAAGCCCATGAGCAGCACGATCCGCAGGGACAGCACCGGGACGAGAAGTCCGCACATCATGCCGAGGAACGCGCCGCCGATGATGAGCGCGATCTCGCCGGACTCCCGGTTCCGGCCGACGATCGCGTTCGGCCGGGCGCGGCCGATCAGATATGTACGGCGGGGCGTGACCGGATGGGACAGATGGGACTCGGTCGTCAACGCCCTTCACCTCCCGTGCGGTTGGTACTGCTGTTGCGGGTGTTGCTGGCATGGGGCGTGTTCACCGGGCTGCCCGAGCGGGGTGCGGGTGCGGCGGAGGGGACAGATCCGCCGCCACCGTTCGAGGTGCGCGAGCTGTGCGCGGCGACACCGCCGGCGGCCGTGTTGGCCGGGCGGGGCGTGTGGGAGGACCCGCCCTGGCCGCCGTTGCTGTCGGCGCGGGTGCTGTGGGTCTTGATGCCCTGGGCGACGAGGGTCGCCGGCGAGCTGATGACGGCCGCGGCCTTGCCCTCGGCGCCCTGCATGATGCGGTTGTTGCGGGAGCTCGCGATCTCGTCGCCGAAGCCGGGGACGAAACGGTAGATCATCGCGGACGCGAAGATGGCGAGCAGGATGATCGCGAGGCCGGAGACGACCGCGGAGAAGGCGTCGGGGCCGTCCTCGGCGGACAGGGCTCCGGCGAGGCCGAGGACGATGACGATCACCGGCTTGACCAGGATGACCGCGATCATGATGCCCGCCCAGCGGCGGACGTGGCCCCACAGGTTCTTGTCGACGAGGCCGGCGTAGACGACGGTGCCTAGCAGGGCGCCGACGTAGAGCAGGGCGGCCCTGATGACGAGCTCCAGCCAGAGCACGCCCGCGGCGAGGATGCTGACCAGCGAGACCACGATCAGCATGATCGGGCCGCCGCCGATGTCCTCGCCCTTCTTCAGGGCGCCGGAGAAGTTGCCGAAGAACACGTTCGTCTGGTCGCCGGTGGTGTTGGCGAGGACCTCGCTGACGCCGTCCGTGGCGGAGACGACGGTGTAGAGGATCAGCGGGGTGAACGCGGAGGCGAGCACGGTGAGCCAGAGGAACCCGATCGCCTCCGAGATCGCCGTGGTGAGCGGCACGCCCCGGACGGCCCTCTTCGCCACGGCCAGCAGCCACAGCAGCAGGGTGAGGATCGTCGACGCCGCGAACACGACGGCGTACTGCTGGAGGAACTTCGCGTTCGTGAAGTCCACGGTCGCCGTGTCGTTCACGGCCCCGCTGAGCTTGTCGATCGTCCAGGACGCGGCGTCGGCACAGCCACGGGCGAGGGACGAGAGGGGGTCGAGGGTGGAGGTGGGGTCAACGGAGGGGGAGTTGTCGCTGCCGCCCTTGTTGTTCTCGCAGTACTTCTTGGCCTCGCCGACGATGAGATCGCAGGGGTCGTTGCTCGTCGAGGGGGCGGGCGTGGGGGTGGGTGCGGCGAAAGCCCGACCGGACAGCAGGACGGCCGAGGTCTGGACGGCCGCAACCACTCCGACGAGCTTGAGCGCACGATGCGGGCTACCGGGCATACGTGAACCCTCCGTACTCCTCGATGGTCTTGCTGATCTCGTCGGAGGTGGCGGCTCTGTCGTCGCCGGGGACCGGCGCCGGGCCGTCCGTCTGGGCGTCCGAGGCGATCTTCCAGTCGTCGCCTGACCATTGCAGGTCGAAAGTCCAGGTCTTCCACGTGGAGGTGACGGGATCCGTCGAGCTCTCCCCGGACATTCCGATGAGTCCCATGTACCAGACCGCGATCTTGGCGGTGCCGCCGCGGAATGCCTTCACCGAAGTGCCCACCGGGACGACACGTGAGACGAACGTCCGGCCTTTGGGGGAGTTGCCGTCCGCGTCGAGCCCGAGCTTGCTCAGAAAGTCGGCCGAATACGCCTCGTCCATGGGGCCCTTCAGCCTGGCGGACGCCTCGGAGGTGTAGAGGCGGTCGACGAGGGCGTGACGCTGGTCCTTGTTGAACATGCCCGTGGATCCGAGGGCCACCGAGAAGTTGGCCGCGGCCGACTGCGCTCCCTGCTCGTTCTGCGCGAACCCCGAAGGGATCCCCCCGCTGCCCGACCCCACCGGCTTCGTCCCCGTCGCCGCCGTCTCCGACGCCTCCGGGCCCTTCCCGCCCCCGCTCCCCCCGTCGGATGACGAATCGTCTCCTCCCCTGTTCGCGAAGGCGATCGCGGCGATGAGGAGGACGACGACGGCGACGACGGTGACGAGGCTGCGGGAGGAGGTGGCGCGGCGGCGGGGGCCGCCGGAGTAGGAGGTGTCCTCGGGCAGGCGGGTGCGCGTGCCCGGGTAGCCGCCGGTGTCGTGTTCGTCTCCCAGGCTCATGCGGCGTACGCCCCCTCGACGTCGTGCGGGTGCACCTCGTACCGGAACACGTAGGAGTACGACGGTAGCCGCGCTGGTTCCCGCGTGGGCGTGGTGTGGTGACTCGACATCAGGGAGAGCAACCTCAGTCGGTGGGCACGACGGACGGGTGGGTGGGGAGTGCGGGCCGGGTGTGCCCGGGGACGAGGTGCTAGACCGCCATGCCGTAGACGATCGTGAACAGCGTGCCGAGCGAACCGATGATGAAGACGCCCGTGAGGCCGGCGATGATCAGGCCCTTGCCCTGTTCCGCGCTGAACGTGTCGCGCAGGGCGGTGGCGCCGATACGTTGCTTCGCCGCGCCCCAGATGGCGATGCCGAGGCAGAGCAGGATGGCCACCGCCATCACCACCTCGATCATGATCTTCGCCTCGTTGCCCAGGCTGCCGAAGGGGCCCCAGTCCGGAGCGATCCCGCCGATGATGGTGTTGATGTCTCCCTTGTCGGCCGCAAAGAGCATGTAAGTCACCGCCCCTGGTGGGTAGTTCCGCTATCCCCTGCGGTGCGCAGAGGTCAGGCCCATTCTCGCCGACAAATGCGCTGTCGTATGTCGACTTGGCGTCATTGGTTGGCGGTTTTCGTGCGAAAGCTTGGTCACTCTGTGTATCACGGCAGGTCACGCCGGGCAATGAGGCCTGAGCGGAACCTGTCGGCGGTTCCGTCGTTGTCCCCTTTTACCGTTGTCGCCGGCCGATCGCCGTGTCCTGTGTGGCGCACCGCTCGTGACGGTCCGTCGGAGTGAAGGCTATCCCCGGCGGGGGGCGAGGCCGTGCAGCAGGTGGTGGACGAGCTCGTCGAGGGAGCCGAGGGCGTCCTCGGCCGGCAGGTGCCCGGTCGTGGTGAAGGCGGCCACGCCGTGCAGGGCGGCGCCCGCCAGGAGGGTGATGTGCTCGGGGTCGCCCGCGACGATCTCGCCGCGCTCCTGGGCGTCGGCGAACACCTGGAACAGCGGTGTCATCGCGCTCGCCACGGCCGCCGCCAGCTGCTCGGAGATGTCCGGGTCGTGCTTGCGGGCGTACATCAGCTCCAGCAGGGCCGCGTTGTCGACGGCGAACCGCAGGTAGGCGCGGGCCAGGGCGACGAGGCGGGTCTCCAGCGGCAGGGCCGGGTCGTCGGCGCGGTCGATGGCGGCCGCCATGCGCTCGAAGCCGGTGAGGGCGAGGGCGTCGAGCAGGGCCTGCTTGTCCTTGAAGTGGCGGCCCGGGGCGGCGTGGCTGACGCCGGTGGCGCGGGCGAGCTCGCGCAGCGAGAGCGCGCCGGCTCCCTTCTCCCGCAGGGTGTCCTCGGCGCTCGCGAGCAGGGCGGCGCGGAGGTCTCCGTGGTGGTAGGGCCGGCTCTCGGACATGGTCAGCATCGTAGCTCTATGTAGTCAGTGGCAGCATCGGTGCCGTCCGATCCGGTGTTGTCATTGACAGCATTGTTGTCGCTGCCTACATTTGCGCCATGTCCTCATCGCGTACGCCGGCGTCCCGGCCGGCCAAGTGGAACGCCTCCCAGCTCCCGGACCTGTCCGGCCGTACGGCCGTCGTCACGGGCGCGAACAGCGGCATCGGCCGCACCGCCGCACAGGCGCTGGCGCGCGCGGGCGCGCATGTCGTGCTCGCCGTGCGCGACCCCGAGCGCGGTCGAAAGGCGGCCGCGGAGATCGGCGGCAGCACCGAGGTCCGCCGCCTCGACCTCGCCGCGCTGGACTCCGTGCGCGCCTTCGCCGAGGACTGGCGGGACCGCCCGCTGGATCTGCTGATCAACAACGCGGGCGTGATGATGCTGCCGGAGCAGCGGACCGCGGACGGCTTCGAGATGCAGTTCGGCACGAACCATCTCGGCCACTTCGCGCTGACGAACCTGCTGCTGCCGTACGTCACCGACCGCGTGGTGACCGTCGCCTCCCTCGCCCACCGGTGGGGCGGCGCCCGCATCCGCTTCGAGGATCTCAACTGGGCCTCCGGCTACAACCCGCAGGCCGCCTACGCGCAGTCCAAGCTGGCCAACCTGCTGTTCACGCTGGAGCTCCAGCGGCGGCTGGCCGAGGCCGGCTCCCCGGTCCGCGCGCTCGCCGCGCACCCCGGCTGGTCCGCCACCAACCTCCAGAGCCACGCGGGCAACCCCGTGGCCCGGGTCGTCATGCAGCTCGGCAACGTGCTGCTCGCGCAGTCCGACACCGTCGGCGCCCTGCCCACGCTCTACGCCGCCACGCGGGACCTGCCCGGCGCCGGCTATGTCGGCCCCGACGGCTCCGGCGAGTGGCGGGGCGCGCCCACCCTGGTCAGCCGCTCCCGCGCGGCGAGCGACCCGGACGCGGCCCGTCGGCTGTGGTCGGCCTCCGAGGAACTGACGGGCGTCCGCTTCCCGATGGGCGTCGGCGCCTCCTGACCGCCGGACCCCGGACCCGCCGGGGACCGGCGCCGCACGCGCGCGTGACGTATCCCTCCTGGCCCCCTCCCCAATAGGCCGAAATAATGGCCGACTCGGTGGCCACGCCGCCGAAGTCGTCATGAACAGGCCCGAGATGGGGGAGGGTTGAGCCGTGCGCAAAGTGTGGGTGATCGGCGGCGTCGCGCTCGGCATGGGCCTGAGCTTCGTGATGCTGCTCGTGATCGGGGTGTACATCGTCGCCGGGAACGTGCTGAACGGCGTCGGGGGCGGCGGCCGTGCCCTGGCCAAGGGGTCGGTGCCGGCCGCGTACCAGGGGCTGGTGCAGCGCTGGGGCAACCTCTGCCCCGCCATCAGCCCCTCGCTGCTCGCCGCCCAGCTCTACCAGGAGAGCGGCTTCGACCCCGACGCCCGCAGCCCCGCCGCCGCGCAGGGCATCGCCCAGTTCATCCCCGGCACCTGGGCCACCCACGGCCTCGACGGCGACGGCGACGGCGACCGGGACGTCTGGGACCCCCAGGACGCGATCCCCTCGGCGGCCTCGTACGACTGCTCGCTCGCCAAGTACGTCAAGGACGTGCCCGGCGACGCCACCCGCAACATGCTCGCCGCGTACAACGCGGGGGCCTACGCGGTCATCAAGTACGGCGGCGTGCCGCCGTACGAGGAGACGCAGAACTATGTGAAGAGCATCACCACGCTCCAGGCGAGTTTCGCCGCCCCCGCCAGCCGGGTCGATCCCTCCGAGCAGGCCGCCGGGGCCATCCACTACGCGCAGAAGAAACTCGGCACCCTCTATCTGTGGGGCGGGAACGGAACGGCCGAGCAGGGCGGCCGGTTCGACTGCTCCGGGCTGACGAAGGCGGCCTACGAGAGCGTCGGGATCACGCTGCCGCGCGTGGCGAACGACCAGTACAACGCGGGGCCGCATCCGCGCCGGGACGAACTGCTGCCCGGTGACCTGGTGTTCTTCTCGGACGATCTCTCGAACTCGCGGGCCATCCGGCATGTGGGCATCTATGTCGGCGGCGGGTACATGATCGACGCGCCGCGCCCCGGCGCCGTGATCCGGTTCGACCCGGTCGACACCCCTGACTACTTCGGAGCAACCCGGGTCACCGAGGATGGCGCAAAAGCGCTGCCCACAGGCGTCTGAAGCGGACTGAACGGAGTGTGAACCCTCCGCCTGAGCTGCGGCGATGGGTCTCTCTTCGATAACGTCTGAGTGATCATTCAGTGGAGTGTGGAACGAACCTGAAGGGGCCGTGCGTTCCTGTTCACGGATCCGTTTGACGGAAACGCTCGACAGGTCCGTACACACCACGGGGGTGGCAGAGCTCGGCACGCGCGTGTGCGCGAGCGGAAGGACGACGAAGGGGCCGCGGCACCATGGCTGGACTCGCGCAATCCGGGTCGAACCCCGACGTCGAGCTGCTCTACGACATCAACGGCCTGGCCAAGGACGCCCCGCACTGGTTCGACCGGGTCGTCGAGTACGTCGGCGAGTACGGACTGCTGCTCGCCATGGTGCTGCTCGTGCTGTGGTGCTGGTGGACCGTGCGGCGGCGCGCCACCGCCGACGAGGCCCCCGTCTCCGTGGCCGCGCTGGTCTGGGCGCCGCTCGCGGCCGGCATCGCGGTTCTGGTGAACGTGCCGATAAGAGGCTTCGTGGAGCGGCCCCGGCCGTTCCTCGACCACCAGGGGCTGGAAGTCCTGGTGTCCGGCAAGACCGACTACTCCTTCGTCAGCGACCACGCCACCATCACCATGGCCATGGCCGTCGGTCTGTTCGTGGCCAACCGCCGCTTCGGCCTCGTCGGGATAGGGCTCGCTCTCCTGGAGGGCTTCTGCCGTGTCTACATGGGCGTGCACTACCCGACCGACGTCATCGGCGGCTTCGCGCTCGGCACGGCCGTGGCCCTGCTGCTCTCCCCGCTCGCCATGGCGCTGCTCACCCCGCTGACCCGCGCGATCGGGAACTCGCCGCGCGCGGGTCGGCTGATCCGGCGGCGTACGTCCCCTTCCGTCGGCGGTGACCCGGTGGTCCCCGGTGCCCGCGCCGAGTCCACCGCCGGCACGGAGAGGGACCTCGCGGCCTGAGGTCTGCCGCGAACGCCTACAGCGCCTGGGGGAAGGTGAACATCCGCTCCGGGTCGTACTGCTTCTTCAGCCGCGTGAGTTTCGGAGCCGCGTCGCCGTAGTAGGCCCTGCGCCAGTTCGTCAGGGTCGGGTCGGTGTAGTTCTGGTAGGCGGCGCCGGACGCGTAGGGGCGCATCGCGTCATGGGCGGCGGTGAGCCAGGACTGGGCCGTGGTGCCGGAGGTGCCCGCGCGCCAGGCGCCGATGTACTGGGCCAGCATCCGCGAGCGGCGGTGCACGAACGCGGTCGCCGTGGGGGAGACCCGGTTGACCGCCCCGCCCAGGGCGGTCAGTGCGATGCTGCCGGAGCCGCCGCGCACGGCCGCGATCTGAGCCATCAGGGTGCGGATGCCGTTCGAGGACAGGGAGCGGTCGAAGAAGTCGGAGCGTGCCGCGTACGTCTCGCGGCCGAGCGCGCCCTGCGGGGAGCGGCCCGGCGTGCTGCCCGGCAGATGGCACTGGGCGTCGGTGGCGAAGGACGAGCAGCCCGCGTACACCTCCATGGCCTCCTCGTAGGAGCGCCGGCGCAGCGAGACGTTCGTCGCCGAGGCGCCGATGCGGTCGGCCAGGCGGTCCACCGCGTTCTGGAGCTCGCGGTAGGTGCCGAGGGAGAACGCGGCGACGGAGACGGTCGGGGTGCCCCCGGCCGCGTTCGCCAGATGCAGCGAGGACCAGATCTCGTCGGGCTGGCCCGGCCCCCACTCCTGCCAGGCCCGTATCACCGCGGCCGCCTTCGACCAAGGCCAGGTCATATAGGCGGACACGGCCTGCGGGGCGGCGTGGGTGCGGAAGCGCAGCTCGGTGACGACGCCGAAGTTGCCGTTGCCCGCGCCGCGCAGCGCCCAGAAGAGGTCCTTGTTCTGCCGCGCGTTCGCGACGAGCTGCCGGCCGTCGGCGGTGATCAGGGTGGCCTGGGTGAGGCTGTCGCAGGTCAGGCCGTAGGCGCGGGACACCACGCCGTGGCCGCCGCCGAGGACGAGGCCGGAGACGCCGACCGTGGGGCAGGAGCCCGCCGGGATGGTCACGCCCTTCGCGGCCAGCGCCCGGTAGACGTCGATCAGCTTGGCGCCCGCGCCGATCACGGCCTCGCCGCCGCTCGAGCGGACCCGGTTCAGCTTGGAGACGTCGATGATCAGCCGGCCGTTGCCCGAGGACCAGCCCGCGTAGGAGTGCCCGCCGTTGCGGATGGCCACCTTCACGGAGTGGGCCTTCGCGTAGGCCAGGACCGTGCGGATGTCGGCCGCGTGGGCGACGTAGGCCACCGCCGAAGGTTTGAGGGAGTCGAAGCGGGTGTTGTAGAGCTGCCGGGCCGCCGCCCAGGCCCGGTCGCCCGGTCGGACCAGCGGGCCGTCGAGGTCGAGGGCGAGCGCGCCGAGGCCCGCCGCGGCCGTCATCGTCGTCGTGGTGGTGGACGATGAAGGCGACGAGGACGCAGGGGAAAACCTGGGGGACGCGGACGTGCGCCCGGAGGGTTTGGCCCCGGTGCACCCGGCGGTGGCGGCCGTGGCGAGTGCGGCGGCGACGCCGCCGATCAACGTCCGTCGCTCCATGTCCGTCTCCCCTTAACGCCGCTTCTGTGGAACGAGACGGCTTCGCGGGCCACCGGGTTCCCCCGCTGACTGAGGTTCAGGCACAGCCCCTCCCCCTGGTCTTGGAGCGTGGTGTAGCGTCGGCATCCAGTGTCCGTTTTGCCCTGATCCGGGAATCTGGCGACCCCGGGATGCCGGATCGCGCCGGGACCTCTGCGTGCTCTCCCCGTAAGCATTCCGTGACCTAACCGCACCGACCACAGGGGTTCACCCCCCGTTAACTTCCGGCCATAGGCGGCTTCACCTCTTCTGCCTAATTTCGGCCCTACCCGGTGACGAGCGCGCCTCGATCGCACTCCCGCCGGCCAGACCTCGCACGCCGCCGAATCAGGACGGCGGCTCCTGGAAGGAAATTCCGAAAGTGAAGCTTCAGCGCATGAACCGGCGGGCCCTCACCCTCGGTGCTCTCGCCGTCTCCAGCGCCCTGGCCCTCACGGCGTGCGGTTCCGACGACACGGGTGAGAAGACCAACGAGTCCGGCGCCGCCACCAGCGCTGCCGCCGCCGGTGACGTCAAGTGCGACGACGCCAAGGGCCAGCTCCTGGCCGACGGCTCGTCCGCGCAGAAGAACGCCATCGACGCGTGGGTCAAGGCCTTCACGCAGGCCTGCCCCGGTGTCCAGATCAACTACAAGGGCGGCGGCTCCGGCGCCGGTGTCACCGCGTTCACCCAGGGCCAGGTCGCCTTCGCCGGCTCCGACTCCGCGCTGAAGCCGGAAGAGGTCACGGCCTCCAAGGAGATCTGCCAGGGCGGCCAGGGCATCGACCTGCCGATGGTCGGCGGTCCGATCGCCGTCGGTTACAACGTCCCGGGTGTCGACAACCTCGTCCTGGACGCGCCGACCCTCGCGAAGATCTTCGACAGCAAGATCACCAACTGGAACGACAAGGCCATCGCGGCGCTCAACCCCGACGCGAAGCTGCCCGACCTGAAGATCCAGGCGTTCCACCGCTCCGAGGACTCCGGCACCACGGACAACCTCACCAAGTACTTCATCGCCGCCACCCCGGAGAACTGGAAGTACGAGGGCGGCAAGGCCTGGCAGGCCAAGGGCGGCCAGGCGGCCTCCGGCTCCGCGGGCGTCGCCCAGCAGGTGAAGCAGAACTCCGGCGCCATCGGCTACATGGAGCTCTCCTACGCCAAGGACATGTCCACCGTCGCCATCGACACGGGTGCCGCCGAGCCGGTCGCCCCGTCCTCGGACAGCGCCACCAAGGCCATCGCGGACGCCGAGGTCGTCGGCACGGGCCAGGACCTCGCCCTGAAGATCAACTACAACACCAAGGCCGACGGCGCCTACCCGATCACCCTGGTCACGTACGAGATCGTCTGCGACAAGGGCAACAAGGCCGACACCCTGCCCGCCACCAAGGCCTTCCTCCGCTACATCGCCAGCGAGGACGGCCAGGGCGTCCTGTCCGGCATCGACTACGCGCCGATCCCGGCCGACATCATCGCCAAGGTCCGTACGACCATCGACGGCCTGAGCTGATCCCCCGGTGCGGTCCGGTCCCCGTCCGGGGCCCGGACCGCACCGTCCGGTGCACCGCCGCCAGGGGCCGCACGACGAGTACGGCTCCACCGAGCCGCCCTCGTGAGGACGGCTCCGCAGACCGGAGAACCTGATGGACATAACCACCAAGAGCACTCAAGCGCCGCCCCCTGCCCCGCAGCCGGGCGCCAGGCAGCAGAAGCGCAACGCACGTGGCGCCACCCGTCCCGGAGACCGGATCTTCCTCGGGCTCTCCCGCGGGTCCGGCATCCTGCTGCTTGCGATCATGGCCGCGATCGCGATCTTCCTGACGTATCGCGCCTCGCTCGCCCTCAGCGACAACGAGGGCGACTTCCTGACCACGTTCGAGTGGAACACCAACCTCAACCCGCCGGTCTTCGGTATCGCCGTACTGGCGTTCGGCACGGTGGTGTCCTCGATCATCGCCATGGTCATCGCGGTCCCGATCGCGGTCGCCATCGCCCTCTTCCTCACGCACTACGCCCCGCGCAAGCTGAGCGGTCCCATCGCCTACGTGATCGACCTGCTCGCCGCCGTGCCGTCGATCGTGTACGGCCTGTGGGGTGCGCTGATCCTCGTCCCGCACATGGACGGCCTCTACGGCTGGCTGGACGACTACTTCGGCTGGACCGGCATCTTCGAGTGGCAGGGCGGCGCTCCCCGCTCCATGCTCACCGTCGGCATCCTGCTCGCGATCATGATCCTTCCGATCATCACCAACGTGAGCCGCGAGGTCTTCAAGCAGGTCCCGCAGATCCACGAAGAGGCCGCCCTGGCCCTCGGCGCCACGCGCTGGGAGGTCATCCGGATGGCCGTCCTGCCCTTCGGCCGCTCCGGCGTGATCTCCGCCTCGATGCTCGGCCTCGGCCGTGCCCTCGGCGAGACCATGGCCGTCGCGACCGTGCTCTCCCCGAGCTTCACCATCGAGGCCAGCCTGCTCAACCCGGGCGGCGGCACCTTCGCCCAGAACATCGCCAGCAAGTTCAACGAGGCGACGCCCTTCGGCCGTGACGCGCTCATCGCCTCCGGTCTGGTGCTGTTCGTCATCACCCTGCTGGTCAACGGCGCGGCCCGCGCGATCATCGCCCGCCGCAAGGAGTACTCGGGGGCCAACGCATGAGCCACGCAGCCGTCGCACCCAAGCGCACCAGCACCCTGCGCGGTGCCAGCCTGCCGAAGTGGACCCCCTGGGCGATCATCGGCGGTTCCGTCGCCCTCGGCGTGGGCATCGGCCTCGCCGCCGGCCTGGAGAGCCGTATCCAGTGGGGCCTGATCGCCGCGCTGTTCTACATCCTCGGTACGTTCGGCATCGCCGCGCGGGTCGAGGGCAAGCGCCAGGCGAAGGACCGTGTCGCCACCTCGCTGGTGTGGGTCTCCTTCGTCGTCGCCATCGTGCCCCTCGCGTCGCTGATCTGGGCGACCATCGAGCGCGGCACCAAGGTGCTCGACGTCTACTTCCTGACGCACTCGATGGGCATCGTCGCGGACAGCGAGCCCGGTGGCGGTATCTACCACGCCATCATCGGCAGCCTGGAGCAGGTCGCCCTCGCCACCGCCATCGGCGCCCCGATCGGTGTCCTCACCGCGATCTACCTCGTCGAGTACGGCCGGGGCGCGCTTGCCCGTGCCGTCACCTTCTTCGTCGACGTCATGACGGGCATCCCGTCGATCGTCGCCGGTCTGTTCATCCTCAGCCTCATGCTGATGTGGGACATGCAGCCCTTCGGCTTCGCCGGCTCGCTCGCCCTGGCCATCCTGATGATGCCGGTGGTGGTGCGCTCCACCGAGGAGATGCTGAAGCTCGTCCCGAACGAGCTGCGGGAAGCGTCCCTCGCGCTGGGAGTGCCCAAGTGGCGGACCATCCTGAAGGTCGTCCTGCCGACCGCGATCGGCGGCATCACGACCGGCATCATGCTGTCCGTCGCGCGTATCGCCGGTGAGACCGCCCCGGTGCTGCTGCTGGTGTTCGGTAACCCGTTCATCAACAACAACCCGTTCGAGGGCGCACAGGCCTCGCTGCCTCTGTACATCTACCAGCAGTACCAGCAGAGCCAGTCCGAGGCGGCGTACGACCGTGCCTGGGCGGCGTCCCTGACGCTGATCGCGTTCGTGATGATCCTGAATCTCGTGGCCCGCGGCATTGCCCGCTGGAAGGCCCCGAAGACCGGTCGCTAAGGCGACAATCTCCGGCTCCGCCGGGCGGGGCCCCCTCAGCGACCGAGCCTGAATTTCTGGAAGTGAAGTAGACATGGCCAAGCGAATCGACGTAAGCGGACTGACCGCCTACTACGGCTCCCACAAGGCGATCGAGGACATCTCGATGACCGTCGAGCCCCGCTCGGTGACGGCCTTCATCGGCCCGTCCGGGTGCGGCAAGTCGACGTTCCTGCGCACGTTGAACCGGATGCACGAGGTCACCTCCGGTGGCCGCGTCGAGGGCAAGGTGCTGCTCGACGACGAGGACCTCTACGGGACGGGTATCGACCCGGTGTCCGTGCGGCGTGAGGTCGGCATGGTGTTCCAGCGGCCGAACCCGTTCCCGACGATGTCGATCTACGACAACGTGGCGGCGGGGCTGCGGCTGAACGGCAGCTACAAGAAGAGCGAGCTGAGCGACATCGTCGAGAAGTCGCTCAAGGGCGCGAACCTCTGGAACGAGGTCAAGGACCGGCTCCAGAAGCCGGGGTCGGGGCTGTCCGGTGGTCAGCAGCAGCGGCTGTGCATCGCTCGGGCGATCGCGGTGGAGCCGAACGTTCTGCTGATGGACGAGCCGTGCTCGGCGCTCGACCCGATCTCGACGCTGGCGATCGAGGACCTGATCGGTGAGCTGAAGGAGCGCTTCACGATCGTCATCGTGACGCACAACATGCAGCAGGCGGCGCGGGTGTCGGACCGTACGGCGTTCTTCAACCTCGCGGCGGTCGGGCAGCCCGGGCGGCTGATCGAGATCGACGACACGGAGCGGATCTTCTCCAACCCGTCGGTTCAGGCGACCGAGGACTACATCTCCGGGCGGTTCGGCTGACAGACCCCTCGCGGTGCTGCATGGCGGTGCCACCGTGAGGTAGAAGAGGGCCCGCCCCCCGGCTCCCGGGGGGCGGGCCCGTTTCTTGTTGCTGTGGTCGTGCCTGTGACGGTTGGCGTCGCGCCTGCGGTTTGTGGGGTGTGCGGGGCCGGGTCGGGGGGGTCCGTCCTCGGTCCGCCGATCCGGTTTCCTACGGGGGTTCTGGTGTTTGACGGCGGTCGCTGCGGGCGGACACCCCCCGCCCCGTCCCCTCCCCGCCGTATGCGCCTGACGCCCCGGGCCGTGGCCGCTCCCCGCAGCCCGCGTCTGCCGCCGCAGGCTGCGCGCCGCCCTGGCCGCGGGCATGCGTGCCGCTAGGGGCGGCACGGGTGGGCTGGGGGTCCCCCCTCTGGGGGAGGCAACTCGTAGCGCCGAGTTGCGCACCGCCCCTGCCTCAGCCCCCACCGGGGGTACCTCCTGGCGCAGCTGCGTGCGGCCCCCTGCCGGGGGTATGGGGGCGCCCCCGGCGGTGGTTGGTGGGCCGGGGGCGTAGGGGAGAAACGTTCCCTCTGTGGGGGGTGGGGCGGGGTCAGAGGAAGGCCAGGTTGACCACGCCGAAGGCGGCCGCGGCGACCAGGGCCGCTGCCGGCATGGTGATGAACCAGCCGAGGACGATGTTCTTGGCGACACCCCAGCGCACCGCGTTCACCCGCTTCGTCGCCCCGACACCCATGATCGCCGAGGTGATGACATGGGTCGTGGAGATGGGCGCCTTGAAGAGGAAGGCCGTGGTGAACATGATCGACGCGCCGGTCGTCTCCGCGGCGAACCCCTGCGGGGGGTCGAGCTCGATGATCTTGCGGCCGAGCGTACGCATGATGCGCCAGCCACCGGCGTACGTGCCCAGGGAGAGCATGACGGCGCAGACGATCTTGACCCAGACCGGGATCGGGTCGCCGTAGTCCTCGACGTCGGCGATGACGAGGGCCATCACCACGATGCCCATGGTCTTCTGCGCGTCCTGGAGGCCGTGGCCGAGGGCCATACCGGCCGCGGAGACGGTCTGGGCGATACGGAAGCCGCGCTTGGTCTTGTGGGGGTTGGCCCGGCGGAAGATCCACATGATGGCCGTCATCACCAGGTAACCGGCCAGCAGGCCGACCAGCGGGGAGACGAACATCGGGATGATGACCTTCTCGAAGACGCCGCTCCAGTAGACGGTCGTGCCGCCCGCCAGGGCCGCGCCGACCATGCCGCCGAACAGCGCGTGCGAGGAGGACGAGGGAAGACCGAAGTACCAGGTGATGAGGTTCCAGGTGATCGCGCCGGTGAGGGCGGCGAAGAGGATGCCCATGCCCTTGGAGCCCTCGGGCGTCTGGATCAGGCCCTCGGAGACCGTCTTGGCCACGCCGGAGCCGAGGAAGGCACCCGCGAGGTTCATCACGGCGGCCATGGCGAGCGCCGCGCGGGGGGTCAGGGCCCGGGTCGAGACGGACGTCGCGATCGCGTTCGCCGAGTCGTGGAAGCCGTTGGTGTACGTGAAGAAGAGCGCGACCCCGATGGTCACGACCAGAGCGAAGGTGTCCATGGACGTGTCTCAGGACTCCTTGACCGCGATGGTCTCCACCGTGTTCGCCACGTGTTCGAATGCGTCCGCCGCCTCTTCGAGGACGTCCACGATCTGCTTGAGCTTGAGCACCTCGATGGCGTCGTACTTGCCGTTGAAGAGGTGGGCCAGCAGCTTGCGGTGGATCTGGTCGGCCTGGTTCTCCAGCCGGTTGACCTCGATCCAGTACTCGGTGAGGTTGTTCATCGTGCGCAGGTTGGGCATCGCCTCGGCCGTCAGCTCGGCCGCGCGGGCCAGGACCTCGATCTGCTGCTCGACGCCCTTGGGCAGTTCCTCGACGTTGTAGAGGACGACCAGGTCGACGGCCTCCTCCATGAAGTCCATGATGTCGTCGAGGGACGAAGCGAGGGCGTAGATGTCCTCGCGGTCGAAGGGCGTGATGAACGAGGAGTTCAGCTGATGGAAGATCGCGTGTGTGGCGTCGTCACCGGCGTGTTCCGCTGCCCGCATACGCTCCGCGATCTCAGCCCGGGCGGAGGTGTCCGCCCCGAGCAGTTCCATCAGGAGTTTCGAGCCCGTGACGATGTTGTCCGCGGACGCGGCGAACATGTCGTAGAAGCTCGTCTCCCTGGGGGTCAGACGAAAGCGCACGTGTGGTCCTCGGGGTGCTTCGGTTTCGGTCAGGCTGATGCTAGGCGCATCATTCGGCCACGGCTAACGGGCCGTCCCCCAGTGTCGCCCATCAGGCAGAGTTATCGGCAGGTGGGCGGGGCAAGCCTTGTTCGGGGTGGTGTCGGCCACAGGGCGTCATACCCACGAAATTCGGTATCATATACCCGCCGGGGGTATATACCTGAGGAGCTCGTCTTGATTGGGAGGCCGTGATGACGACCACCGAGGCCGGAGCAGAGGCGGCCGCCGAGGCCGTGGCCGACGACCACGACCACGGAGTGCACGGCTACCACAAGCAGAAGGACGAGCACCTCAAGCGGCTGCGCCGGATCGAGGGCCAGATCCGCGGCCTGCAGCGCATGGTCGACGAGGACGTCTACTGCATCGACATACTCACGCAGGTGTCCGCCTCCACCAAGGCGCTCCAGTCCTTCGCCCTCCAGCTGCTCGACGAGCACCTGCGGCACTGCGTCGCCGACGCGGCCCTCAAGGGCGGCGACGAGATCGACGCGAAGGTGGAGGAGGCCACCAAGGCCATCGCGCGGATGCTGCGCACCTGACGCGCCGGGCCGTGAGTCCGCGGGGGCGGGCGGCTGTTCTCAGCCGCCCGTGCCCTCTCTCAGTTCGGCCACCCGCAGCACCTCGTCGATGCTCTCCAGGCTGAGCCGGTCCTCGTCGGCCGCCGACGCGGCGATGATCAGCTCGCCGCACAGTTCGATCTCGGCGAGGGCCACGTGGTCCTGCACCGCCGTACCGCCGACCGGAGCCACACGCATCACCTCTCCTCCGCCGTCACCGACTCTCTAGAGTAGGGAGCCGTCCACGGCCCGCGCATGGCACGGACGGGCTAGTTCTCATACCGGTCCGGCGGCTCTCTACTCCTCCGCGATCCGTCCCGCGTAGATGTCCTCGTCGGCCGGCAGGCGTACGTCGGCCGGGGTTCCGAAGTCGTACAGCAGGGTCGTCGAGGCGACCGCGACGGTGTTCTCCCGGTGGCCGTTGACGAAGCTGAAACGGTGTCTGACCTTGCGGATCCGGCCCTCCTCGTCGAGGAACACGTCGAAGGGGACGACCGCCGTGGCGAACCCCTTCGCCGCCGCGGCGAGGGCCTCCCGGCCGCCCTCGGACGCCGATCGCGCCGCCACCTCCAGATCCGCCGTGCCCGTGTAGTGCCGGACCTCGGTGCCCGCGAGATCCGTGACGCCGACGAACCTCGCCGTACGCGTCCCGCGCAGCACCTCCGCCGCGGCGAAGGGGTCGGTCGCCCCGCCGGTGACCAGATTGCCGTCGGACAGGGTCGCGGTCTCCACGCGCACCCATTTGTCGGCCGGGACGCCCGCGCCCCGGTTCTTCATGAACAGTGCCCCGGGCGCCAGCAGCTCGGTGATGGGGCGGTGCTCGACGCGGCCCGCCGGGTCCTGCGGCAGCAGCACCTTCAGCCGGCCCAGCCGGCGGGTGTAGTCGTACACGCCCTCACCGCGGATCGTGACCCGGGTGCCGCCGGTCGCCATCTCCATCGACGTACGCGCCCGGGAGCTCTTGGCGTCCACCAGGGCGTCGGCTGCCTCGTGCAGCGTGTGCACCGGGTCCTCGGCGGCCTCGCCGCTGTCTCCGCAGCCGGAGGTGGACAGGCAGACGCAGGCCATCAGACCCGCCGCCACGACCGTTCCGCCCGCCCTGCCGTGCTGCCTCTCCGCCATCGTCTGCCGACCCCCAGCCGTAGGTCCGTCACGGGCCCCTGTCGTGACGGTTAACGACGGGTAGGGGGTGCCGTCACGCGGTCGGCGGGGTGAGCCGGGGAAGGCCATAACCCACTGTTCATCCGGTCTGGGTACCGTTGTCCGTGTGACGCAGCAGGAGCGCTTCGCGCCCACTCAGGACCACGCCGAGCACCGCACGACCACCGTCGAACAGGGGCCGTTCTGCGTGGCCCGTTGCACCTGCGGCTGGCGCGGCCCCGCCCGCCGCGCCCGCAGCCTGGCCCGCACGGACGCGGAGGGCCACGCGGCCGCTCTGTGAGTCAGCGGCCGGCGCCCTCGCTCGAGCCGATGATCCGCAGGGCGTTGGCGACCATCCGCTTCTTGCGGGCGGTCTCCGCCGCGATGTCGTCCTGGCGTCGGGCCATCGCCGCCCTCTCGTACCGCGCCTCCGCGGCCGACCAGACGCGGATCAGACCGGTCTCGTGCTTGCAGGCCATGTCCGCCCGCGCGACCTTCTTCTCCCGGGCGTCGGGGGCGGGTGCCCGGGCCGTGGGCAGATCGGTGCCCGCGTCGAGCGGGGAGTCGTACGCGTGCCCCTCGCGGGCCATGCACGCCGACCACTCGCGGACCACCGCGCGCACCGCGGGGTCCCGTTCGGCCGCGCGGAAGGCGGAGAGGTAGATGTCCATGGCGACCGGGTTGCGCTCGCTGCCGCCGTCGCCGACGACGGTGGATCGGGCCTCCTCGTAGCAGCCGCCCTCCAGGACGGGCCGGTCGCGGAACTCGCCGATCACCTCGGCCTCGCGCAGCGGCTGCGCGCCCTCGCCGCGCCGGACGTCGTCCTCGGTGACCTGGTCCGAACCGACGCCGTACAGCAGCAGGTTGTGGATCCTCCGGTCCTCGGCCGTCCTCGGCCGGTCGGTGGTGACGAGGTCGGTGCCCTTGCGGGAGTTGGCCGGCACGCGCGGGTCCACGTCCGGGGCCATGTGGTAGCCGTAGCGGCGCGCCTGCTCGTCGCTCATCACGCCGTACGACCGGTCCGGGACGGTGGCGTGCAGGCTGCGGGTGAACTCCACGCGGTAGTCGAAGCCGTAGCGGCGCATGCAGGCGGCGCGGGTGATCAGTTCCGCGCGGCCGACCGCGGCCAGCTCCGAGGGCAGCAGCCGGGCCCGGTCCACGGGGCGGCCGAGCAGCGGCTCGGCCAGCTCGACCCGGGTGACGGGGGCGGTGTGGCGGGCCGCCCGCGTGTGCGGGGTCTCGTCGCCGGGGCCGCTACAGGCGGTCAGCAGGGTCAGCACGGCCGCGGCCGCGGGGACGACTGCTCGCCCCCGCGGCCGCAGGCTCACGGGCATTCCCAGTGGTTGGAGGCGTTGTCGTTGTAGACGTTGACGAAGCGCGACACCGAGGAGCGGGCCGGGATGTAGTCGGCCGGGCCCGACCAGCCGCTGTTGTAGTAGACGCTCGCGGTGCAGTCGGTGTCGAGGTTGGTCGCGGAGGCCGCGTTGTTCTTCACGGCCTGGCCCTGACCGGCGCCGCTGGAGGTGAAGACATAGCCGGCGTGGTCGCGGGTCGGGACGTTGAAGTCGGCGTGCGAACCGGCCAGCCCCGAGTTGTAGTACAGACACAGCTCGCCGAACAGGTTCGAGCTGACACTGGTGGTGCAGCGGCCGTCGTTCTGCGCGACAGCGGGGGCGACACCGATCGCGGTGGCGATTCCGGCGGCGGCCAGGACTACGGCAGCGCTCTTCTTGAAGTGCACATTTCTGGCAACTCCTGTGTGAGTCAGTCGACTTGGATGGTCGTGCCAGTGGTGCACACACATATCAACATGCTCGGCGGTCACTTGAGCCACAGGAGCGTGGTCGTTCCCCAGGCGTTCACCCTTCCGCTACCGGCGTTCGAAGGAGCGGAGCAGCTGCTCCACGAGGTCGCCGTCGCGTGGCTGGGTCAGGCGGGCGCGGGCCGTTGCCGGGGGGAGCCAGAGGATGCGGTCCACCTCGAGGTTCGGCACGAAGCCGCCGCCGGTGGCCTCGGCCGCCCAGTAACGCACCTGCTTGGGGCGTCCGTTGGCGAAGTAGTGGAGGGTGGAGAGCTCGGCGCCCGGACGGGCGGTGTAGCCCGTCTCCTCCACGACCTCGCGCAGAGCTCCCGTGAGTGCGTCCTCGTCGCGCTTCAGCTTGCCCTTGGGATGGGACCAGTCGTCGTACTTGGGCCGGTGCACCAGGCAGATCTCCAGCTCCCCGCCGAACGGGGAGAGGCGCCAGAGCACACAGCCGGCCGCCTGGATCGGAGTGGCGCTCGTCGTCTGGGGTGTCACCCGTGATTCACCGCCCTCGTCAGCGCTCAGGACGTGCTCACCGTCTGCTTCTGCCAGGACTGCTGGAACGCGAAACGCGCCGCCTCCACCTCATGGCGCTGGTCGGCGTGCAGCACTCCGAGGGCGTACGCCGTCGCCGGGGCGATGCGCGGGGTGCGCGCCGCGTGGGCCGCGGCGGCGGCCGCCTCCGAGGCGTCCCGGTGCCGGTTCAGCGCCTGCCCGGCCGTGAGCAGCCGTACGTCCACCGGGGCGTCCCGGCCGTGTCCGTGCAGCACCTCCAGGGCGTACCGGTGCAGGCGCAGCAGCAGGCGGACCTGGTGCCAGGGGCCGTCCTGCGGATGCGGGGCCGGGTCCGGGGACAGGCCGTGGATCAGCGCCTCGGCGTTGTAGGGGCTGCCCGCGGTGACCAGCGGCAGCCCGGCGATCGCGTCGGAGAGCCGCTCCTCGGCGGCCGCCGCGTGCGTGCGCAGATCGGCGTCCCGGGCCGCCGGGGTCAGCGGCACCTCGCTGGCCAGTACGGCGACCTTGTCGGCGACCGCGTGGAAACGGCTGCTGCCGAGCGCCTGGAGCGCGGTGGAGTGCGCCCGGGTGCGGGCCAGCGTCAGCTGGCGGTCGAGCAGCGCGCCCGCCTTCGCCGCGCCCACGGTCAGGTTGCCGCGCTCCGGCGGCGGCGGCGCCCCGCCCGGGGTGCCCGCCGTCTGGGCGGGCAGCGTCGCCGAGCCGGACAGCCGGTGCAGCGCGGTCAGCAGCCGCTCCAGCCGGGCCGCGCAGGCGTGCTCGGCCGCCAGAGTGCCCGACAGCCAGGCGAGTTCGGGCCGCATGCCCTCCGACCAGTCGGCGTCCAGCAGCGGACGGTACGTGTGCAGGCTGGCGCTGATGCGGCGGGCGGAGCGGCGCAGCGAGCGCGCCGCTCCGACGGACTCCTGCGGGCCGCTGTCCCCCACGCTCGGCCGGGCCCGCGCGGGGGCGCCCCCGCCGACGCCGGTCTCCCGGTGCTGGCGCAGGGCGCGCAGGAACTCCGTGGCCTGGGACCGGAGATGGTCCGCGAGGGCCTCTCCGGTCACCGGCCGGGCCAGGGGGTCCGTCGGTTCAAGGTGTTGCTGTGCCACGCCGGCGCCTCCGGGCGTCTATGAGCATCTCCTGGACGTTCCTCAGCGGCTGGCCCTCGGCGTCCGTCGCGTGCCGGGTCCACTCGCCGTCCGAGCCCAGGTGCCAGGAGACGGTGGTGTCGGACATGCCGGTCTCCAGCAGCCGGTTGAGCGCGGCGCGGTGGGCCGGGTCGACGACCCTGACCAGGGCCTCGATACGGCGGTCGAGGTTGCGGTGCATCATGTCGGCGCTGCCGATCCACACCTCGGGCTCGCCGCCGTTGCCGAAGGCGAAGACCCGCGAGTGCTCCAGGAAACGGCCGAGCACCGAACGGACGCGGATGTTCTCCGACAGTCCGGCGACCCCGGGGCGCAGCGCGCAGATGCCACGCACCCACACGTCGACCGGCACCCCCGCCTGGGACGCCCGGTACAGCGCGTCGACGGTGGCCTCGTCGACCATCGAGTTGACCTTGATGCGGACGTACGCGGGACGTCCGGCACGGTGGTGCTGGACCTCCTTGTTGATCCGCGAGATCAGGCCGTCGCGCAGCGACTTGGGCGCGACGAGCAGCCTGCGGTAGGTCTCGCGGCGGGAGTAGCCCGAGAGCCGGTTGAACAGGTCCGACAGGTCCGCGCCGACCTGCGGGTCCGCCGTCAGCAGGCCCAGGTCCTCGTAGAGGCGGGCAGTCTTGGGGTGGTAGTTGCCGGTGCCGACGTGGCAGTAGCGGCGCAGGGTGTCGCCCTCCTGGCGGACCACCAGCGACAGCTTGCAGTGCGTCTTCAGGCCGACCAGGCCGTAGACCACGTGGCAGCCGGCCTCCTCCAGCTTGCGCGCCCACTTGATGTTGGCGTGCTCGTCGAAGCGGGCCTTGATCTCGACCAGGACCAGGACCTGCTTGCCTGCCTCGGCGGCGTCGATGAGCGCGTTGACTATCGGGGAGTCGCCGGAGGTGCGGTACAGCGTCTGCTTGATCGCGAGGACGTCGGGGTCCTCGGCCGCCTGCTCCAGGAAGGCCTGCACCGACGTGGAGAACGAGTCGTAGGGGTGGTGCAGCAGCACGTCCCGGCTGCGCAGCGCGGCGAAGATGTCCGGCGGGGAGGCCGACTCCACCTCGGCGAGGTCGCGGTGGGTGCCGGCGACGAACTTGGGGTACTTCAGCTCCGGCCGGTCCAGGCCGTGGATGCGGAACAGGCCGGTCAGGTCGAGCGGGCCGGGCAGCGGGTAGACCTCGGCCTCGCTGATCTTCAGCTCGCGCACCAGCAGGTCCAGGACCTCGCGGTCGATGGACTCCTCGACCTCCAGGCGCACCGGCGGCCCGAAGCGGCGCCGCATGAGCTCCTTCTCCAGGGCCTGGAGGAGGTTCTCGGCGTCGTCCTCCTCGACCTCCAGGTCCTCGTTGCGGGTGATGCGGAAGGCGTGGTGCTCCAGCACCTCCATGCCGGGGAACAGCTCTTCCAGATGCGCCCCGATGACGTCCTCGATGGGGACGTAGCGGCCGGGGCTGGACTCCAGGAAGCGGGAGAGCAGCGGCGGCACCTTCACACGGGCGAAGTGCTTGTGGCCGCTGACCGGGTTGCGCACCACGACGGCCAGGTTCAGCGACAGGCCCGAGATGTACGGGAAGGGGTGCGCCGGGTCGACGGCCAGCGGGGTGAGCACGGGGAAGATCTGGTGCCGGAACAGGGTGAACAGACGGGCCTGCTCCTTCTCCGTCAGCTCGCTCCAGCGGACCAGGTGGATGCCCTCCTCCGCCAGTCCGGGGGCGACGTCCTCGTGGAAGCAGGCGGCGTGCCGTGCCATGAGCTCGCGCGAGCGCGCCCAGATCATCTCCAGCACCTGGCCGGGCTGCAGGCCGGAGGCGGAGCGGGTGGCGACGCCGGTGGCGATACGGCGCTTCAGACCGGCCACCCGGACCATGAAGAACTCGTCGAGGTTGCTGGCGAAGATCGCGAGGAAGTTCGCACGCTCCAGCAGGGGCGTGTTCGGGTCCTCGGCGAGCTCCAGAACCCGCTCGTTGAACGCGAGCCAGCTGCGCTCCCGGTCCAGGAACCGGCCCTGCGGCAGCTGGACCCCGTCGTCCTGCGACTCCTCGTACGCGTCGAGATCCGCGTCGAGGTCGGGTTCCAGATCGGAGACCGTGGCCGCCACGGTGTGCGGGCGGTGCGCGGCTATGGAGCCCACGGGGGGCTGTGCGTGCTGGACCTCTGCCTGGGCGTTCTGCTGACTCATGGACCCATTCTTCCGCGCCATGAGCGATACGGGCGCGTCGGACGACGCGGGCGGGAGCGCGGCGGCGGCCCTGAACGGGTGCGGCGAGTGCTCGGGCTCGGCGGCTGGGTTCATTGGCCGAGCGTCGCAAGAGCGTCTGAACCAATGGTTACGGCGACATGGCGTACGGGATAGCGGGGAACGGATCGCGGGCGTCTGCGTACCGCCGCCCGGCGTACAGGACGCCGGGTGGAGGTACGTGCGGCCCCTCTTCGCCCCCGCGAAGCGCGTACGCCGTCCGGGCGAGGACCCGTTTGACCGGTTTCCGCCCGCCGGGTGCCGCGGGCGGCTGCCGTGGGTCCGGGGACGCCGGACGGGCGACGCCGGACGGGCGGGGTTACGGCGACGGGCCCTCGCGTGTGGTCCGGCCGAGGTCAGCTCGTGCGGCGGCGTATCAGCCAGAAGGCGGCCGCGGCCGTCGCGGCGGTCAGGGCCAGGACGATGCCGGTCTCCACGAGCTGGAGCGGCCAGAAGTGCGAGGACGGGTGGTGGTCGGCGTACTGGCCCACGATGTCGTGCCGGGCGATGCAGCCGGGCTCCTCGACGCAGGACCCGTGCACCCGCGAGCCGTCGGCTCCGAAGGCGCCCTCGTCGACCCTCATGCCGTCGTAGGAGGGGTACTCGTCGACCGGCGTCGTGATCGTCACCGACGGCCACAGATAAGGGCGGAGCGTGCCCAGGGCGAGCGTCAGGCCGAACTGGGCGAGGACCGCGCCGCCGACGGCCGGCACCGCGCGTCCGGCGACCAGTCCGGCGAGGGCGCCGACGGCCAGGCCGAGGAGCGGGTAGACGGTGGCGAGAGGGCCGTTGGCCTGGAAGGTGACCGGGTCGTGCCAGGCGTACCAGCCGAGGTCGGACAGCAGCGGCGCGTCCGACTCCCAGACGGCGCGGTGCAGCAGGGTGAGCAGCAGGGTGCCCGGGATCAGCAGGGCGGCGGGCACGGTCAGCCTGGTCACCAGCCAGCGGATGGGGGAGACGGACTGCACCCAGGCCAGCCGCGCGGTGCCGCTCTCCAGCTCGCGGCCGATCAGCACGCCGCCCGTCCAGCCCGCGACGACGGCCGGCAGGACGCCGAGCAGGGCCGCCGACAGGGACACGGCCAGTTCGTAGCGCACGTACTCGGGGCCGCCGGCGTAGTCGCAGCCCAGGTCCCAGCGGGTGCCGCAGGCCATCCCGGTGTACTGGCGCCAGGCGGCGTCGCCGCCCGGGCCGTACGCCCACAGCAGCGCGGCGGCGGCCAGGGCGAACAGCAGGATCCAGAAGCGCAGGGCCACGCGGTGCAGCCGGAGCACGGCCCACACCATGCCGCGCGGGCCGCGGCGCCGGGGCCCGGCCTCGGCGGGTGAGGGCGCCTGGGTGGGTGAGGGCGCCTGGGTGGTTGCGGTGGTGGTCATGCGGCGGCCTCCCGCGTCTCGTCGAGCAGCAGGGCGGGCGCCTCGGGGGCCCGCAGATGGGCGAGGACCAGCTCCTCCAGGGACGGCTCGGCGGTCTCCCAGCCGGTGTCGAGGGGCCCGCTCGGCCGCACCAGCGCGGTGAGCAGGCGGCCGCCGGTGCGGGACTCGACGACGGTGTGCGGGGCGAGGTCGCCGATGCGGCCCGTGACCACACGATGTGCGGCGAGCAGGTCCTCCAATGGTCCGGCCAGCCGGACGCGGCCGCCGCCGAGCAGCAGCAGGTGGTCGCAGGAGCCTTCCAGCTCTGCGACGACGTGCGAGGACATCACGACGGTGGTGCCGTGGTCGGCGACATCGGCCATCAGTGTGCCCATCAGCTGGTGCCGGGCGAGCGGGTCGAGGTCGGCCATCGGCTCGTCGAGCAGCAGCAGCTCGGGCCGCTTGCCGAGGGCCAGGGCCAGTGCCACGCGGGTGCGCTGGCCGCCGGACAGGGTGCGGATCCTGGCGCCGGGGTCGAGGTCGCCCTGGCCGACGACCGCCTCGGCGACGGCCCCGTCCCAGCGGCGCGGGTTGAGCTCGCGGCCCAGACGCAGGGTCTCGGCCACGGTGAGCTGCGGGTGCAGGGGCTTGTCCTGGGCGACGTACGCCAGGCGCTCGCGCGTGGCGGCAGGGGTGCCGTCGAGGACGGTGAGCGTGCCCTGGGTCGGGCCGAGCAGCCCGGCCGCCAGGGCGAGCAGGGTGGACTTGCCTGCGCCGTTCGGGCCGACGAGGGCGCAGATGCGGCCCGCCGGGAGGCGGAAGGCGCAGTCCTGGAGCGCGGGCCGGGCGCGGCGTCCGAACCGCCTGCCCAGCCCGGCCGCCTCGATGGCGGTGCCGGTCATCGCCTGCCCCCTCGCCCCGCGCGCGGTGCCCGAAGCGCCGGCGGTCCCCCGATGGCGTTCATTCCTTCTCCCCCTCGAAGCGCTGCTCCAGTACGGATGTGAAGAGTGCGGCCACGTCGTCGCGCTCCAGCCCGGCCGCGCGGGCCCGCCGTGCCCAGTCCTCCAGCTCGGTGCGCAGCGGGGAGTCGGCGGGGGCGGCGCCCAGGGAGCGCCGCACGAAGGTGCCGAGCCCGCGCCGGGCCTCGACCAGTCCCTCGCGTTCCAGTTCGCGGTAGGCCTTGAGCACGGTGTTCGGGTTGATGGCGGTGGCTTCCACGACCTCGCGGGCCGTGGGGAGCTTGTCGCCGGGTTCCAGCAGGCCGAGGCGCAGGGCCTGTTTGGTCTGCTGGACGATCTGGACGTAGGTGGCGACGCCGCTGCGCCGGTCGATGCGGTACTCGATCACTGTCCGGTCCCTGGTCGTCCGGCCACGTCTCGAATCACCCTTTCACTACTTGATTAGTGAAAGGGTGATGGAAGAGAGGGGGCGGTGTCAAGGTCACCGCCCCCTGGGGGTGAAGCGGGCCTCAGGCGTTGACGCCCCGACGCGAGCGCCACCGGCCTGCGTACAGGCGTCTCGGGCCTGCGCCCAGCCGTCTCGGGTCTCCGCGCAGGCGTCTCCTGCCTGCGCCCAGGCGCATTACGCCTGCGCCCGGCTTCTCACGCCTGCGCCAAGGCGCCGCACACCTCCGCCCCGTCGCCTCACGTCTCCGTCCGGTACATCAGATCCGCCTCGTGGGTCGCGAACCCCAGCCCCTCGTACACCGCCACGGCAGCCTTGTTGTCGGCGTCGACGTAGAGCATCGCGGTCGGCAGGGTCTGGGCCGCCAGGTGGTTCAGGCCGATCGTGGTGAGGGACCTGCCCAGGCCGCCGCCCTGCGCGTCGGGCGAGACACCGACGACGTACACCTCGCCGATCTGCTCCTCGGCGTGCACCTTGGTCCAGTGGAAGCCGATCAGCTCCCCGCCGCGGACCGCGAGGAAGAACCCGGCCGGGTCGAACCACGGCTCGGCCTTGCGGTCGTCCAGGTCGCGCTGGGTCAGTGAGCCCTGCTCGGGGTGGTGCGCGAAGGCGGCCGCGTTCACCGCGAGCCAGGCGGCGTCGTCCTCGCCCGGCACGAACGTACGGACCGTCACGCCCTCGGGCAGCACCGGCTCCGGCAGCTCCAGGCCGGTCAACGGTCGGCGCATCTGCCGCAGTTCGCGGAACAGGGTCAGCCCCAGCACCTGCGCGAGATGGCGGGCGGCCGGGTGGCCCCCGTGCGCCCACACCCGCAGCCGCTTGCCGGACGCGGCGAGCAGTGCGGAGCCGAGCGCGCGGCCGTGCCCGTGCCCGCGGTGCGCGGGGTGGACGACCAGCTCGGCGGCCGGCGCCTCCACCGGGTCGGTGTCCTCCAGCTGGGCGTAGCCGACGAGTTCGGCGCCCGCGGTGAGCAGCAGATGGGCCACGCCGTCACGCTCGCCGCCGCGGAGCTGGAGCCTGCCCTGTTCGGAGACCGCCTGCTGGCCGTCGTTGCGGGCGGCCTCCGCGAGCAGTGCGAGGACGGCGTCGATCTGCTCCGCGTCGAGCGCGGCGAAGGTCTCGATGGAGCGGGAGCGGCCGGGCCGTGCGAAGTCGTCGCTGGTCATGCCTACGAGGGTAAAGGCCCGCACTCGTGAAACGTCGGCAAAGGGAAACCCAGATGTAACCATGAACCCCCTGTCGCGCTACGCGCGTTGACTCTAGGCTGCGCCCGGACCGAGACATACCTTCACATGCACCACAGGGGGGCGCATGCCTGCCACACCTCAGCCGCACCACCGCAGACGCCGTACGCACCGGCTCCTCGCCGCGGCCGCCGCAGTCGCGACCGTCGGCGCCCTCGCCGCCGCGCTGCCCGGTACCGCGAACGCCGACGAGGCCCAGCGGACCGGCAAGCACCCGGGCCGTTACCAGGACGTGCAGCTGCTGTCCTTCAACGACCTGCACGGCAACCTGGAGCCGCCGGCCGGCTCCTCCGGCCGGGTCACCGAGGTCCAGCCGGACGGCACCGTGAAGACCATCAACGACGTCGGCGGCGTCGAGTACCTCGCCACGCACCTGCGCAAGGCGCGCGAGGGCCACCAGTACTCCGTGACCGCGGCCGGCGGTGACATGGTCGGCGCCTCCCCGCTGCTCTCCGGCCTGTTCCACGACGAGCCCACCATCGAGGCGCTGAACAAGCTCGACCTCGACGTCACCTCGGTCGGCAACCACGAGTTCGACGAGGGTCCGGCCGAGCTCAAGCGCCTGCAGTACGGCGGCTGCCACGCCACCGACGGCTGCTACGGGGACGAGGAGTTCCAGGGGGCCGACTTCCCCTACCTCGCCGCGAACGTCCTGAACGAGAAGACCGGCCGCCCGATCCTCAAGCCGTACTCCGTCTGGCGGAAGAACGGCGTGCGGATCGGCTTCATCGGCGTGACCCTGGAGGGCACCCCGGGTGTCGTCACCGCCGAGGGCGTGAAGGGCCTCAAGTTCAAGGACGAGGTCGAGACGATCAACAAGTACGCCAACATCCTGCAGAAGCAGGGTGTGAAGTCGATCGTCGCGCTGATCCACGAGGGCGGCGCGCCGGCCTCCGGCTCGTACAACTACAACTGTGACTCCCCGGGCGCCGGCGACGGCATCTCCGGCCCGATCGTCGACATCGCGAAGAACATCTCGCCGAAGGTCGACGCGCTGGTCACCGGCCACACCCACGCAGCCTACGTGTGCACGGTCAACGACCCGGCGGGCAACCCGCGCATGGTCACCTCGGCCGCGTCCTTCGGCCGCCTCTACACCGACACCACCCTGACCTACGACCGCTGGACGGGTGACATCGCCCGTACGTCGGTGAAGTCGGCGAACCACGTGGTCACCCGGGACGTCGCCAAGGCGGCCGACCTGACCACGCTGATCGACAAGTGGAACGTGCTCGCCGCGCCCATCGGCAACCGTGCCATCGGCTACATCTCCGCCGACATCAGCAACAGCGGCACCGAGTCCCCGCTCGGCGACCTCATCGCCGACGCCCAGCTCGCCTACGGCAAGGAGCTGGACCCGGAGACCGACCTGGCCCTGATGAACCCCGGCGGCATCCGCGCGCCCCTGACCTACGCGGCCAAGGGCTCCGAGGGCGACGGCGTCGTCACCTACGCCGAGGGCTTCACCGTCCAGCCGTTCGCCAACCTGGTCAACCTCCAGGACCTCACCGGCGCCCAGCTGATCCAGGTCCTCAAGGAGCAGGTCAGCGGCACCAACGCGGCCTCCCCGAAGATCCTCCAGATCTCCTCGGGCCTCACCTACACCCTGGACCTGACGAAGACCGGCGCCGACCGCGTCGTCACCGACTCCGTCAAGCTCAACGGTGCCCCGGTCGACCTGACCGCCACCTACCGCGTCGCCACCAACAACTTCCTCTCCGGCGGCGGCGACGGCTTCCCGACCATCGCGCTCGGCACCAACGACCTCCTCGGCGCCGACGACCTCACGGCCCTGGAGAAGTACCTCCTGGCCAACTCCACCCCCACCACGCCGCTGGCCCCGCCGGCAGCGAACCGGATCACGATCGTGAAGTGACCCGACGGTCGCGGTGACGCAGGCGGGGGACGGGCCACGGCTCGTCCCCCGCTTCGTTTCCGGCTCCCGGCCGGCGCCCCCGGCCCGGCACCCGTCCGAACGAAACCGCGCACACCCCCGTCCCGTTCATGTGAAGCGAACTGTGCTGGGTGCGTGGAGTCTGCTGGCGTTGGCGCTCGCCGGGTGTGTGGTGGGGGGTGAGGAGGTCTCGGGTGAGGGGTCCTGCGTGTACCTCGTGACGTTCGAGGGCCGTCGGTACGTGGGCAGTGCGCCGGGGGACTTCGAGGTGGGGGAGCGGCTCGGCGGCGCCGTCCGGGCGGGCTGTGACGACACGGGAGGTGATCCCGACGATCCCGGCACGCCGGACGAGCGGGTGACCGCCTATGCGATCGAGGGGGTGGACCCGGACCTGGCCATCGTGCTGGACCCCGTCGCGCCGGACGTGGTGCTGGTGGCGTCGGAGTCCGGCGCGACCCTGCCCGAGGAGCTGCGGGGCGTGGTGGGGCGGGACTGACCCCGGTCGGCGGCCAGGGCGGCCCTGACGAACCTGCGTGGCGTCGCGCCGCAAGGGGCTAGACAGCCTCCGACGGAGGCGGCGTCGGCGCCCCCGGGAGCCGTACCGTCGCCACCGTGCCGCCGCCCGGGGCCGGGGACAGGGTCACCTCGCCGCCGGAGCGGTGGACCGTGCGGGCGACGATGGACAGGCCCAGGCCCGAGCCGGGCAGGGAGCGGGCCGAGGGAGAGCGCCAGAAGCGGTCGAAGACATGGGGGAGTTCGTCCGCGGGGATGCCGGGGCCGTGGTCCCGGACCGTCAGGACGCCCTGGTGCAGGGCCACCTCGACCGTGCCCGCCTCGGGGCTGAACTTCACCGCGTTGTCGAGGATGTTGACCAGGGCCCGCTCCAGCGCCGAGGGCTCCGCGCGGACGTACCAGGGCGCCAGGTCGGCCGTGATCGTCAGCTCCGGCCCGCGCAGCCGGGCCCGGCGCAGCGCGGTCTCGACGGTGTCCTCCAGGGACACGACCTGGACCCGCTCGCCCCGCTGGCCCTCCGCCCGGGACAGCTCCTGAAGATCGCCGATCAGCGCGGCCAGCTCCGTCATCTGCGCCTTGACCGAGGCCAGCAGCGCCTTGCGGTCCGTCTCCGGCAGCGGGCGGCCGGTCTCCTCGCTGCGGGTGAGCAGCTCGATGTTGGTGCGCAGGGAGGTGAGCGGGGTGCGCAGTTCGTGGCCGGCGTCGGCGATCAGCTGCTGCTGGAGGTCCCGCGAACTGGCCAGGGCCGTGGTCATCGAGTTGAAGGAGCGGCTGAGGCGGGCGATCTCGTCCTCGTCGTCGTCCTCGACGGGGATGCGGACCGTCAGGTCCTCGGTGCGGGCCACGTGTTCCACGACCTCGGCCAGCCGGTCCACCGGCCGCAGGCCCGACCGCGCGACGGCCAGGCCCGCCGCCCCCGCCCCGACCACGCCGATGCCGGAGACGGCCAGCAGGATCCAGGCCAGGGAGCTCAGCGGCTCGGTGACCTCCGAGAGCGGCTTGGCCACCGACACGGCGACACCGCGCTGCACCGCGCGGGTCTCACGGTCGAAGACCGGCCGGGTGAGGACGCGTACGGCGGTGCCGTCGGTGGTGCGGCCCGAGTGCAGCGCCGCCTCCTTCTCACCGTCGGCCACCGCCAGGTCGACGGACTGGACCTTGACCTCCGGCGCGTCGGGGATGGCGCAGGTGGAGCCGTCGGAGTAGAGAATCGTGACGGTGGGGGAGCCCGGCGGCAGGCCGAGCTGCCGGGGCTCGGGCTGCCGGCAGTTGGCCAGCATGGTGCTGAGCAGCAGGCCGGAGACCTCCTCGCTGCGCAGCTCGTCGTCGAGCTGGTTGTACAGCTGTCCCTTCACCAGGAACCAGCACGTCACCGACACCGCCGCCACCGCGAACGCCACCGCCGCCGCCACCAGCAGCGCCAGCCGGGAGCGCAGGGGCAGGGAGCGCAGCCGCCGTACCGCCTTGTTCACTCCGCGCCGCCCTGCCGCAGCACGTACCCCACCCCGCGCACGGTGTGGACCAGGCGCGGTTCGCCGCCCGCCTCCGTCTTGCGGCGCAGATACATGACGTAGACGTCGAGGGAGTTCGACGAGGGCTCGAAGTCGAAGCCCCAGACCGCCTTCAGGATCTGCTCACGGGTCAGTACCTGGCGCGGGTGCGCCATGAACATCTCCAGCAGCGTGAACTCCGTGCGGGTCAGCTCCACGGTGCGCCCGCGCCGGGTGACCTCCCGGGTCGCCAGGTCCATGCGCAGGTCGGCGAAGGTCAGCGCCTCGTCCTGCGGGGCGTCCGCGCCCGCCACCGCCGCCGCGTACGAGCTGCGGCGCAGCAGCGCGCGGATCCGGGCGAACAGTTCGTCCAGCTCGAAGGGCTTGACGAGGTAGTCGTCCGCGCCGGCGTCCAGGCCGGTGACCCGGTCGCCGACGGTGTCGCGGGCGGTGAGCATCAGGATCGGGGTGGTGTCGCCCGCGCCCCGGATGCGGCGGGCGGCGGTCAGGCCGTCCATGCGGGGCATCTGGATGTCGAGGACGACCAGGTCCGGACGGTACGCGGTGGCCTTCTCCAGCGCGTCGATGCCGTCGACGGCGACCTGGGTGTCGTACCCCTCGAAGGCGAGGCTGCGCTGGAGGGCTTCGCGCACCGCCGGCTCGTCGTCGACGATGAGGATGCGCTGGGGGTCACGGTCGCCTTCGACGGGGCTCATGGGTGTCGGGTTCCTCTGGTTCCTCGGACGGGGACGGGGAGTGCTGCCCGCGGGGGCGTCTCGCGGCGGGCCCGGCGACTCGTGGCGGGTGCTTCGGCGGAGCCGCCCGTGGGGACCGCTCTCGATTCTCAGCCTCGCACCGGGGACCGTTCTCGATTCTCAGCCTCGCACGTTCCGTGCCGTACGGAGGCGGCCCGGCGCCGCGACCGGCCGCCGGGGTCAGTCGGTGGAGCCCGACCGCAGCGTGTCGAGGTCGGCCTTGACGGTGTTGACGGGGATCGCGAAGCCGAGGCCGACGCTCCCCGCGTCGGACGAGCCCGAACCCGAGCCCGAACCGGACGAGTACATCGCCGAGTTGATCCCGATGATGTTGCCGTTCATGTCGATCAGCGCGCCGCCGGAGTTGCCCGGGTTGAGGGACGCGTCCGTCTGGAGCGCCTTGTACGTCGTCGTGGACGAGCCGGTGTCGCCGTTGAACTCGCGGCCGCCGAACTCGAAGGGCCAGCCGCCGCCCTGCTGCTGCGGCTGCTCGCCCTCCCCGGTGGAGACGGTGACGTCGCGGTCGAGGGCGGAGACGATTCCGCTGGTCACCGTGCCGGTCAGGCCCTCCGGCGAGCCGATCGCGACGACCTGGTCGCCGACCTGGACGCCGTCGGAGTCGCCGAGGGTGGCCGCCTTGAGGCCGGAGGCGCCGGTCAGCTTGATCAGCGCGAGGTCCTTGCCGCTGTCGGTGCCGACCAGCTCGGCGGTGTACTCCTTGCCGTCGCTGGTCCTGGCCTTGATCTCGGAGGCGCCGGCGACGACATGGTTGTTGGTGACGATCTCGCCGTCATCGGTGATGATCACGCCGGAGCCGGTGGAGGCCCCGCCGTTCCCCGTCGCACTGATCTCCACGATGCTCGGGCTGACCGCCCTGGCGACCCCGGAGACCGTGCCCTTCTGGCTGGAGGGGACCACGTTGGTGCTGGTCGCGCTGGAGGAGACCGCTTCGGAGCCGCCGGTCAGCTCCTGGATGCCGTAGGCCGTGCCGCCGCCGATGGCGGCCGCGACGATCGCGACCGCGGCCAGCAGCGCGAGCGGGCCGCGGTTGCGCCTGCGCGGCCTCGGCTCGGGGACGACGGCGGCCGTCTCCGGCGCGTACGGCGGCGGGGGCGGCCACTCGGGGTTGACCGGGGCCGCGGGGTGCACGGCGGTGACCGGCTCGGCCGGGTGCGCCGGGCCCGCGAAGCCACCTGAAGGAGCGGCGGGAGGCGCGGCGGGGTACTGCCCGCCGTCGGTGCCGCCCGGATGCGGGTGCCCGCCACCCGCGTAGGGGTGCGCGCCGCCCTGGTACGTGGTCTCGTACTCGCCGTCTCGGCGGTTGCTCTCGGTCATGGTCATGAGCTTGGCGCCCGTCCATGAGAGCTCCCTGAGTGCTGCCTGAGAAGCCCGGCAGAACCTCGTATGCCCGATATAAAGACCCGGCCCGCGGGGGCGGGACTACTTGCAGCCGCAGGACCGCCGCGGCGTCAGCCGTGAGGGGAACACCTTCAGCCGCTCGCGGCGGGAGCCCGCGACGCGCAGTCCGTCGTCGAGCACGAGGTCGACCGCCGCACGGGCCATCGCCGAGCGGTCCGAGGCGACCGTGGTGAGCGGCGGGTCGGCCAGCGCCGCTTCCTTGATGTCGTCGAAGCCGGCCACGGCCAGCTCACCGGGAACGTCGATCCGCAGTTCGCGCGCCGCGCGCAGCAGGCCTATCGCCTGGTCGTCGGTGGAGCAGAAGAACGCGGGCGGACGGTCCGGCCCGGACAGCACGTCCAGGGCGATCCGGTAGGCGTCGTAGCGGTTGTACGGCGCCTCGAACAGCCGGCCCTCGGTGGACAGGCCCGCCTCGTCCATCGCGCGCTTCCAGCCCTCGACGTGGTCGGAGACCGGGTCGCCGACGGCCGGGGTGTCGGCGGTGCCGCCCATACAGGCGACGTACTCGTAGCCGTGCTCCAGCAGATGGCGGACGGCGAGCTCGGCGCCGCCGAGGTCGTCCGTGACGACGGCGACGTCGTCGATGGACTCGGGCCGCTCGTGCAGCAGCACCACCCGGGCGTCCCAGGCCTCGATCTCGGCGGCGGCCAGGTCGTTCAGCGCGTGGGAGACGAGGATGAGGCCCGATACCCGCATGCCGAGGAAGGCGCGCAGATAGTGGACCTCGCGCTCGGCCACATAGTCGGTGTTGCCGACCAGGACCATCTTTCCGCGCTCGGAGGCGGCCTGCTCGACCGCGTGCGCCATCTCCCCGAAGAAGGGCTGACGGGCGTCCGGGATGATCAGGCCTATGAGGTCGGTGCGCCGCGAGGCCATCGCCTGGGCCACCCGGTCGGGCCGGTAGCCCAGCTCCTTGATGGCGGCGAGGACACGCTCGCGCGTGGCCGGGGCGACCGGCCGGGGTCCGTTGTTGATGACGTAGCTGACGACCGCGGTGGAGGTCCCCGCCAGTCGTGCCACGTCATCCCGAGTCACCTTGGCCACGCGCGGAGTCTACGCGGATGGAACGCCTCTGGGCAGGGCGTGAAGGAGCCCGGCAGAGGTCCTGGAGTGCGGTCGTGATGCCCCGCCCGTGCGTCCCTCACGCGTCGGCCGTGACCTCGGAGGCCTCGAGGACGGCCTCGTTGTCCGCATCTTCCGCCTTTGCCCGCCCCGCCTTGGCCTTCGCCTCGTCGGAGTGACGGTCGCCCTTTTCGGGAGTAACGAATCGATAACCGACGTTCCGGACGGTCCCGATCAGCGACTCGTGCTCGGGGCCGAGCTTGGCTCGAAGCCGCCGTACGTGCACGTCCACGGTCCGGGTGCCGCCGAAGTAGTCGTAGCCCCAGACCTCCTGGAGCAGCTGGGCGCGGGTGAAGACGCGGCCCGGGTGCTGCGCGAGGTACTTCAGGAGCTCGAACTCCTTGAAGGTCAGGTCCAGGACCCGGCCCTTGAGCTTGGCGGAGTACGTCGCCTCGTCGACCGAGAGGTCGCCGTTGCGGATCTCCATCGGGGAGTCGTCGTTGACGATCTGCTGCCGGCCCATCGCCAGCCGCAGCCGGGCCTCGACCTCGGCGGGCCCTGCCGTGTCCAGCAGGACGTCGTCGATGCCCCAGTCGGCGGTGACGGCGGCCAGGCCGCCCTCCGTGACGACGAGGACGAGCGGGCAGCCGGGGCCCGTGGAGCGCAGCAGCTGGCAGAGGCTGCGGACCTGGGGCAGGTCGCGGCGGCCGTCGACGAGGATCACATCGGCGCCGGGGGTGTCGACGAGCGCGGGCCCCTCGGCCGGGGCGACCCGCACGTTGTGCAGAAGCAGGCCGAGCGCGGGCAGCACCTCCGTCGACGGCTGGAGGGCGTTGGTCAGGAGCAGCAGAGAACTCATACGTCTGGTTCCTCCTCGGTCCCTGCGAGGACGTGTGCGGTACAGAACTGCTCTGCGATCCCGGGGGCCCCGTACACCGGCGGTCACCTGAGGTTTCCCGCTTCGTATACAACGCTTCCGAAAGCACAAAAGGACCCGGGGGCTACGCTGCCCGAGTCCTCTGCCCAGCAGAATAGCCGACATGAGCGACGGTCCGGCAGGTCATGTGGCACGATCCACCGTTCGTCCGCATTCCGAGACGAGTGGAAGCACACCATTGCGGACGTATCTGCGCACGGTAGACGGAATCGCCCTCGATTCCGTATACGATCGAGGGTCCGCTGTATACGACCCCGCCGTGTCACCTGTCGTCGACCTCGCGTTCGTCGTCGCGCACGGTTTCACGGGCGATGTGGACAAGCCCCATGTCCGGCGGGTGGCCGCCGCGCTACGGCCGTACGGGGCCGTTCTCACCTTCTCCTTCCGCGGGCACGGCCGTTCGGGTGGCCGTTCCACGGTCGGCGACCGGGAGGTCCTCGATCTGGCCGCCGCGGTCGACTGCGCCCGCGGCCACGGGCACACCCGGGTGGTCACCGTCGGCTTCTCCATGGGCGGCTCCGTCGTCCTGCGGCACGCGGCCCTGCGGCCCGGCACGACCGACGCCGTGGTGTCCGTCAGCGCGCCCGCCCGCTGGTACTACCGGGGCACCGCCCCGATGCGGCGCGTGCACTGGCTGATCACCCGGCCCGAGGGCCGTCTGGTGGGCCGCTACGGCTTCCGGACCCGCATTCATCATGAGGAGTGGGATCCCGTCCCGCTGTCGCCCGTCGAGGCGGTGCCGCGGATCGCGCCGACCCCGCTGCTGATCGTCCACGGCGACCGCGACGGCTACTTCCCCCTCGACCACCCCCGGATGCTGGCCGAGGCCGCCGGGGAACACGGTGAGCTGTGGCTGGAGCCCGGCATGGGGCACGCCGAGAACGCCGCCGACGACTCCCTGCTGGCCAGGATCGGGGACTGGGGGCTGTCCCGGGCGGGCTAGCCTGGGCCTGTTCACTGCCGAACCGACTTGAGGGACGAGATGGCAAAGGTCACGGTCCGCTACTGGGCCGCCGCCAAGTCCGCGGCCGGGGTCGCCGAGGAGCCGTTCGAGGCCGCGACGCTCGCCGAGGCGCTCGAAGCGGTGCGCTCGCTCCACCCGGGCGAGCTCACCCGGGTCCTGCTGCGCTGTTCGTTCATCGTCGACGGTGATCCCGTCGGGACCCGCGCGCATGAGACGGTTCAGCTGGCCGAGGGCGGCACGGTCGAGGTGCTCCCGCCGTTCGCAGGAGGGTGACCGGAGCATGACCAACCAGCCGTACCAGGGGCCGTACGACGGCTCCCACGACCCCTATGCGCAGCAGTCAGGGCAGCAGTGGCCCGGACAGCAGCAGCCGTATCCGCAGGGTTCAGAAGAGGCGCAGTACACCCAGCAGTGGCAGGGGCAGACCTGGGAGACCCAGATGCAGGCCCCGGTCGCCCCCGTGCCGAGCACCACCGAGACCGCTTATCTGCCGCCGCAGCAGGAGCCGTGGGCCGGACCGGCCGCCGCGGCCGCCGGCCACCCCGGGCAGGGCGTCCCCGCCCACGACCCGACGGGCCGCGCCGCCGCGTCCGGCTACGGGCAGGCCGCCCCGGCGGGCGCGGAACCCGGCTATGCCGCCCCGGCGGGTGCCGAGCCCGGCCGCCATGCCGCTCCCTACTCCCCCCACTCCTCCTACGGCCAGGACGCCGGGACCGGGGCGGGGCCCGCGCAGGGCACGGCCGGGGCACCGGCAGCCTCGGGCCCGTCCGCCCCCGCGGCCGCAGCCGCACCCGCCGCCGGTGGCGCGCCCGTCGGCCCGGCCGCACCCGGCGACCCCGCCTACGGTCCGGCCACCCTGGCCGGCAACTCCCGGATCACCGACGCCCAGCGGGCCCGGCTGGAGGGCCGCTCGCCGATCATCGAGCCCGGGATGCAGCCGGCCGCGCTCACCGCGCTGCTCGGACTGCTGCTCTCGGGCGCCGCCGCCGTCGGCTCGTACGCCCTGCTGGTGCCGCTCGTCGCGCTCCAGGGCCTGACCGCCGCCGGCTGGTTCCGGCTGAACGGCATGTGGCCCGCCCGCCAGGGCATCGCGCTCGCCTTCGCCGGAGCCCTCGCCGCGGACGCGGCGCTGCTCGTGGTCGGGCGGGACGACGCGCCCGCTGCGATCCTCGGCACGCTCGGGGTGTGGGTGCTGCTCACGCTGGTGCTCCAGCTGCGCTCGCACGCCGAGCCCGACGAGCGGATGTACGGCCTGATGGCCACCGTCGTCTCGGCGGCGCTGGCGATCCTCGCGGCCGGTCACCTCGCGGCGGAGCCGGACGCGACGACGATCGGCGCGGCCGCGGTCGCGGTGGCCGTGCTCGCGAGGGCGCTGCCACTGCCGACGCCCGCCTCCGTGGTGGTGTCGCTGCTCGCGGCGGCCGGTGCGGGCATCGCGGTCGGCGGCGTGACCGGGGTGGGCGCGCAGGGCGCCCTCGTCGGCGCGGCCGCGGCCGTGTGCGCGCTGATCGGACACCGGGTCGCGAGCTACGACTACCCCTCGCGGTTCGTGCACTTCACGGCGGGCGTCGCCCTGCCGCTCGCGGCCGCCGCACCCGTGCTCTGGGTGCTGGGCCGGGGGCTCTAGAGCCCTTCCGGCGGATCTCCGCGGCGTCGCCGCAAGGGCCCCGGCCCAGGTCGGGGCGGCGAGTCCGGCGGGAGCCGCGCCTGTCACAGGTGATCGACAATCTCGCGGCTCCCACCTCCGGCGGGGTTACCGTGGCTGGCGACCGGATCGAACGCAGAGGTGGGGGAACATGCGAGCGCTGCGCATAGTGCTGATCGTCGCCGTGGTGCTGGGCGGGCTCTTCGTCGTCGCCGACCGCCTCGCCGTGCACTTCGCCGAGGGCGAGGCCGCCGACCAGCTGCGCGCCAGCGAGGGCCTCGCGCAGACGCCGGACGTGTCCATCAAGGGCTTCCCGTTCCTGACCCAGATGGCCGGCGGCGAGCTGGACGACGTCGAGGTCGGCATAGAGGACTACGAGGCGCTCACCGGCAAGGGCTCGGAGAAGATCCGGATCGCCGACCTCCAGGCGAACATGAAGGGCGTCCGTTTCTCCGGCGACTACAGCTCCGCCACCGCGGCCTCCGCCACCGGCACCGCGATCATCTCCTACGACGAGCTGCTCAAGACCGCGACGGGCAAGACCACCCAGGTCGGCCCCGGGGTCACCGCACGGGTCGTCGGTCTCTCCGACGGCGGCAACGGCAAGATCAAGTCCTCCGTCGAGGTGTCGGTCCTGGGCAACAAGCTGCCCCAGCCCGTCACCGTGCTGAGCACGGTCATGGTCGACGGCGACACCGTCAAGGTGAAGGCCGACGCGCTGCCCGAGTTCGGCGGGGTCAGCATCGCCGAGGACCGGGTCCGTGAGATCACCGACTTCGACCAGGCCATCGCCCAGCTGCCGGGCGGGATCGAGCTGGACAAGGTGGAGGCGGCGGAGGACGGCGTACGGATCATCGTCCAGGGTTCGAACGTCAGCCTCGCCGGGTAGGTAGCCGGGCGCCGGACAGGGGTCCGGTGCGTCGGACGGCTGTCCGAACGGCGTTCCGAAAGGCGAGACGGCCTCGTCCGCACCTCAGCCGCCGATGGCGCATTCCGGACCGGGAACCCTTGCGGGGACTGACTCGACAGTCATCCCATCCCGACATTCGGACGATCGCGTCTCAACATGCGACACGCCGGTGACATGTCCCGCTGTCCGTCCCTACGATCGAGCCATGAAGCGACAGGCGGATCTCACGAAGCGGCGGGCAGTAGACCTGTGCCGCGTCGCCGCCATGCTCTGTCGCACCTTCTGAGCGACACCGGCACCGCCGCCGGCCGCATTCTCCAGCCGCCCTGCCCCAGGGCACTTGTGCGCGCTGCCGCATGCCCGGCCGCGCACCCACTCTTCACGCACACCCCCGCCGCAACTGCCCCGGAGGAGAACGAGCATGAGCCGCAACGACGTCCTGGTCGACGCCGACTGGCTTCAGGAGAACCTGGACAACCCGACGATCGCCATCGTCGAGGTCGACGAGGACACCTCCGCCTACGAGAAGAACCACATCAAGAACGCCATCCGGATCGACTGGACCAAGGACCTCCAGGACCCGGTCCGCCGTGACTTCGTCGACCAGGAGGGCTTCGAGAAGCTCCTGTCGGAGAAGGGCATCGCCAACGACCACACCGTGGTCCTCTACGGCGGCAACAACAACTGGTTCGCCTCGTACGCCTACTGGTACTTCAAGCTCTACGGCCACGACAACGTCAAGCTCCTCGACGGCGGCCGCAAGAAGTGGGAGCTGGACGCCCGCGAGCTGGTCGACGGCACCGAGGTGCCCGCCCGCCCGGCGACCGAGTACCAGGCCAAGGCGCAGAACACCTCCATCCGCGCGTTCCGCGACGACGTCGTGGCCGCGATCGGCAGCCAGAACCTGGTCGACGTGCGTTCGCCCGACGAGTTCTCCGGCAAGCTGCTCGCCCCCGCGCACCTGCCGCAGGAGCAGTCGCAGCGTCCGGGCCACGTCCCGAGCGCCCGCAACATCCCGTGGTCGAAGAACGCCAACGACGACGGCACCTTCAAGTCGGACGACGACCTCAAGGCCCTCTACGAGGAGGAGCAGGTCGACCTGGCGAAGGACACCATCGCCTACTGCCGCATCGGCGAGCGCTCCGCGCTGACCTGGTTCGTGCTGCACGAGCTGCTCGGTGTGGAGAACGTCAAGAACTACGACGGTTCCTGGACCGAGTACGGCTCCCTCGTCGGCGTGCCGATCGAGCTCGGCGCCAACAAGTAAGACCACCGACCTTTACCCCTCAAGGAGTTCAACATGTGCGGAGCGAAGGCCGGCGGCCCCGACGCCTCGACGATCAAGCCCGGTGAGACCACCATCCAGGGCCAGGTGACCCGCGGCGGCGAGCCGGTGCAGGGCTATGTGCGCCTGCTCGACTCGACCGGCGAGTTCACCGCGGAGGTCCCCACCTCCGCCACGGGCCAGTTCCGCTTCTACGCGGCCGAGGGCACCTGGACCGTCCGCGCGCTGATCCCCGGCGCCACCGCGGACCGTACGGTCGTCGCCCAGCAGGGCGGCCTCGCCGAGGTCGCGATCGCCGTCTGACGGCACGGAACACCGTAGGGCCGCGGTTCCCGGGTTGGACGCCTGAGCCGCGGCCCTTCGGCATGCCCGGGAACCCGGCCGTTTCCGGCCCTCTCACGCCGGCGTGCCGGATCTACCCTGCAGTTGTGTACGCACGGCGACGGCACGTGGCCCCGTTCTGACGCGTCCCTCGCACCGCTTCGCGGGCTTCGGGGCCGCTGTGTCGGCCTCCGGCCGCCTGCTCCGGGCCGGGGTCGGGGTGTGGCGCTGATGCTCGGCTGATGATCTCCGGTGTCGGGGGCCGCGGATCTACCCTGGACCTATGTACGCACGGCGACGGCACGTGTACTTCGCCATGATGGGGGTCTGCCTGGGACTCTTCGTCCTGGCCTGGGCCGTCGTGCGGCTGTGGTCCGTGCCGGTGGCCGTGGGGATGTGCGTGGTGGCCATGGTGATCCCGCCCGTCGCCGCGATGGTGGCGAACCGGCGGGGGCCCGAGGACCGCTGGTGGGACGATCCGTCCGGGGACCCGCAGTCCGACGAGTGGTGGGACGAACTGGACGGCAGGAAGCGGCCGCGATAGGAAGACGGGTATGGCTACTGCCCGGCTGTCCACGGTGGTGCTGGACGCGCACGACGCTCATGAACTGGCCGGTTTCTACCGGCGGCTGCTCGGCTACGAGGTGCGCGCCGAGGAACCCGACTGGGTGCTCATCGGCCCCCCGCCCGGCACCGAGGGCCTCGCGCTCGCCTTCGAGACCGAACGGGAGTACGTACGCCCCGTCTGGCCCGCCCGTGCCCCTGGTGACCAGCAGATGATGCTGCACCTGGACGTCGAGGTGGACGACCTGGCGGCCGAGACCGCGCGGGCGCTGGCGGCGGGGGCCACGCTCGCGGAGTACCAGCCGCAGGACGACGTACGCGTCCTGTTCGACCCGTCGGGGCACCCGTTCTGCCTGTGGGTGCAGCCTCCCGCCCCGGATCAGTAGACGAGCGCCTGGGTGTCGTCGGCCAGCGACTCCTGGACGAACACCTGCGCCCCCGCGATCCGGACGCCCTCGATGACGTCCTTCTCCGTGATGTCCCGGCGTGCCGCGCACTGCGTGCACAGTGTGAGGCGGCCGCCCGCCAGGATCGACTCGATCAGATCCGGCAGCGGCGCCGCGTGCGGCAGTTCGAACTCCGCGGCCCGGCCCGGCAGCGCGAACCACGCCGACTCCCCGGTCAGCCACAGCGAGACGTCCACGCCGCTCGCCACGGCCACCGCCGCGACCGTGAACGCCTGCGAGCACCGCTCGGGCGCGTCCGCGCCCGCCGTCACCTTGATCACGAGCTTCTTCGCCATGCGGGCAGCGTAATGCGTCCGACTACTCCAGCAGCCGCAGGCCCGACGCCACCAGCAGGCACGCGACGCTCGCCGCCGTGAGCAGGCCGCTCCACAGGACGTCGTCGCGCCGGGGCCTGTGCCGTCCACGCCTTCGGCGTGGCCGTGGGGGAGGGCCCGCCTCGGAGGGCGGCGGGAGCGCTGGGAGCTGCGCGGGCGGCAGCGCGTACCGGGGGACCGGCTCCGGGATGATGTGCCGCCGGGGCCTGGCCCTGCCGTCCTGGCCGCTCACCGGTGGTCCCGGCGCTGGTGCTGGCGCAGCAGGACGTTCGCGTCCGTCTCCGCGCTGTGGTCGTGCGCCGCCCTCGCGGCGTGCCGCAGCCCCGCCAGTTCCTCGCAGGCCGGGCAGTCGGGCTCGGGGCGGGGTGGCGTGGCGACATCGTCCGGGTTCGGCGGGGCGGTCGTCGACCTGTTGGCCGCCCGTACGCCCGCGCTGAGCCGCTCCCTGTCCGTTGCGGGCCGCAGGGACGCCGGGTCGGCCTCCCATTCGCGGCCGCCGCCGACGGGACGCAGCAGGGCGTGCGGGCCCTGGCGGTCCCGGTACTCGCCGACCTTGTCGGTGGCGGGGTCGTAGAGGAGCGTTCCGGGTTCCATGGGACTCCTTTTTGTGGAACTTCCTTACGGAATGCGACAGTTGAACTACTCTGAGTGCATTCCTGGGTGTTACGAGGATGGCCCAGGGCGGGAGCTGATGTGGCGTTGAACGGCGTTGGTTCCACACCCGGCGCTCCAAATTCCACAAATTCCACGGCAGGGCAGGAGGGTTCGATGCCGCAGCGGCGCGCGATCACTGGCCGGAGCTATGAGCCGAGGGTGCGGTTCGCGGAGGAACTGCGCCTGCTGAGGGCGGCGAAGGGCGAGAGTCTGCGGGACCTCGGGGACCGGTTGGGCTGGGACTCGTCGACCCTCGGCAAGATGGAGAACGGGCACAGCCTGGGCAGCCCGGAGATCGTGGAGGCGCTGGACCAGCACTACGCGACGCCGGGAATGCTGCTGGCGCTGTGGGAGCTGGCGGTGGGGGACCCTACGCAGTTCAAGGAGCAGTATCGGCGGTACATGGCCTTGGAGGCGGAGGAGGCGCTGAGCCTCTGGCACTACGGTGTCAGCGTCCTGCCCGGCCTGCTCCAGACCGACGGGTACGCCCGTGAGGTGCTGTCGCTGGGCGGGGCCAAGGGTGAGGGGCTGGATCAGCAGGTCGAGGCTCGCACCAGGCGACGCAAGTTGCTGGAGGGGGCGGACGCGCCGCAGTTCCGTGCCCTCATGGCAGAAGCGGTGCTCCGCACGCCCCTCAGGGACGCGGGTGAGTGGCGGGGGCAGTTGGAGCATCTGCTTGAGGTGTCGCAGCGGCAGAACGTCACGATTCAGGTGTTGCCCTTGAGCGCTGGTTTGCATGGGCTGGTGAGCACCGACGTGATGTTTCTGCGGTTGTTGGGCGGGCGCACGGTGGCATACGCGGAGAACGCATTCCGGGGTGAACTAGTCGAGGAAAACGCGTCTGTTGAGCGACTCCACCGTGCCTACGATGTGATGCGCGACGTCGCGCTGAACCCGGCCGAGTCGCGCGAGTTCATCCTGCGGATGTTGGAGGGAATGCCGTGCGAGCCATCGACCTGAGCGGCGTGACGTGGCGCAAGAGCAGCTACAGCAACTCGGACGGCGGCAACTGCGTCGAAGTCTCCGACGACCTCCTCCGCACCGCCGCCTGGCGCAAGAGCAGCTACAGCAACCCTGACGGCGGCCAGTGCGTAGAAGTCTCCGACAGCCTCCCCCCGCTCGTCCCCGTCCGGGACAGCAAGGACACCGCCCGCACCCCCCTCGTGTTCGCCGTCGAGGCGTGGTCGGCCTTCGTGGGCGGCGTGCGGAAGGGCACCCTGGCGGGCTGACGCCCAGAACGGCGGGCGGGCGCGCGCGAGCAGCGTGTCCGTCGCGCCGAACGGCAGGCCGACCGCGAACCCGGCGAGCCACCCCTGCGCCGGGCCGCCGGACGCGTGGCGCAGGGGCGGCTCCGGCACCGAGGTCGCCGACGCCCTCGGCCGGTCAGGTCGCCGAGGGCTTCCCCGCCTGGCCGAGGGCGTTCCCTCCCACCGCGGCCCTCTCCGGAGCCGTATGCGAATCGTGATCAAAAACTCCGCAACCCCGTGCATGGACCATGAGTCTCTTGTGCGCGCGGATGCGGAATCCGCGCTTCGCGTTCCACAACAACAGGGGTCGTCTTGGAAGATCCGGAGAGGCCGCGCCGGCGGCGGGGCCGCACCGTGGCGCTCGTCGCCTCGGCGGCGGTGCTGGGCGTGGTGGCCGGGACCTGCGCGGGGTACCTCGTACAGGCCGACCGCGAGCCGACGAAGCTGCCGCCGTTGTCGCAGCCGGTGCTCGCGCAGGCGAAGGGGAAGGGCCCGGAGGCGCTGTCGGTTCTCAGCGACCACAAGCTGCTCGCTGACGGTGACCTGACCGGTCTGCTGCTGAGCAAGCCGCCCACGGCGAAGGAGGTCGACTGGCTGCCCGCCGAGGGCACGTGGATGGATGCTGCGACCTACGCGAGCCACTACGAATCCCCGAGCCGGGGCTTCGCATGGCTCATCGGGGACGAGTTCCGCCGGGCCGCCGTCGTCGGCTGGGACAACGGCTCCCATTTCGTGGAGATCCGGCTCATCCAGTACCGCCAGCGGGAGTCCGTCGCGGCCGCCGACACCGTCCTCGAGACCCAGGGCTACCTGGACGGGCTGCGGGACACCGACAGCTGGCCCATTCCCGGCACCGGCAACGGCTGGGTCTACCTCCACAACCGGCCCCAGGGCCAACCGGGAGTCGAGCCGCAGTACAACGCGCAGGCCCACGCCTGGCGCGGGGACATCGCGATGGAGATCTGGGTCTACGGGGACCGGCCCGTCCCCAAGAAGACGATCATGGATGTGGCCGAGCGCCAGATGGAGCGGCTGTGAGCGAGACCGAAGCCCCGGAGGAACTCTCCCAGGAGCAGGCCGACGCCGCCGGGCACAGGCCCGCGCGCCGAAAGCGGGCGGCTGTCGTGGCGGGCTGTGTGCTGACGGCGGCGGCGGTCCTCGCCGGGGTCGGCGCGACCGTCGTGACCGTACGGGACGCCGACCGGTCCGCCGCCTCCCCGGCCTGGAAGTTCCCGAAGCCCGAGTACGGCGAGGACACCCCGGAGGGCAAACCCCGGGACGAGAAGCCGGTCGGCGAGCAGGCGCGGGCCGCGGCGGAGCTCACCGCCCTGCTCATGCCGTACGACGCCGACGGCTACGTCCAGGGCCCCGACATCGACGAGTTCACCTCCGAGGCCGAGCTCACCGGCAACCAGGCCGAGGCCCGGCTCAGCTTCTTCCTCGAAGGTCTTCCCCGGTCCGCCCGCAAGGGGATGGAGGAGATGATCGAGAAGCGCGACATCCGGGCCAAGGTGATGCGCAGCTACGTCAGCGAGGACACGTCCCGCTTCATGCGTGACGGCTTCTTCACGGCCACCGTCGAACTCACCCGGCTCGGCAACCGGGGCGCGGTGCGCGGCTACCTCGAAGGCGTGCGTGCGCTCGCCGGGCTGGAGGAGGTCGACAAGGGGCCCGAGATCAAGGGCTACAAGGACGCCGAATGCCTGCGCGGGCCGCTCGACGAGGACGAGCAACTGGAGATGGTGCTCTGTGCCGCCACCGTCGGCGACATCGTCGTCGCCGTCACCGCGCACGGCGTGAACGCACTCGACGACGACGAGGTCACCCGGTTCGTGCGCACGCAGCTCGACCGGATCGACGCACCCGGGAAGACGATATGACCGAGCAGACGAGCGAGACGCCCGGCGCCACCGACACGGCCGACGCGCCCCAGGCGTCCGGTGTGGCCGAGAGGGCTGAGGCGGCGTCGGCGACCGAGCCGGCCGCCGACGCGGCTGAGCCGACGGACGCGGCTGAGCCGACGGACGCGGCTGAGACCGTCACCGCGACCACGGCGACCGAGACCGCCGCGACTCCGCCCCACTCCGCTGCGGACGGGGCCGCAGCACCACCGGCGGCCCCGGCCCCGGAGCCGTCGCCGGAGGCATCCGCACCCCGCGACCGGCGCGTCCTGCGCGCCGTGACCCGCTGGGTCGCCGCCGTCGCCGTCTTCGCGGCCGTCGGCACGGGCACGGCGTACGGCATCGCCTCCATGGAGCGCGGGGACCTCCCCGGCCTGGCCACCGAGTCCGACGGCCGATGGGACTATCCCGAGCTGACGCTCCCGCCGCTGCCCGCCGGGAGCCCGAGGCCCTTCGCCGAGGGCAACGAGGAGAACGCCCACTACGCCGACCTGCGAGCCCTCGTCCTGCCCGCCCCCGCCGGGGCGAAGGAGGACAAGGCGCTGCGCGGCGAGGACGGCTGGGGGGAGACGAAGGACTACCTGGCGGAGTACCCCGACGACGATCACCGGGAGGAGGTGCGGCAGAAGCTCCTCGACACCGGTCTGCGGCACATCGCCGCCCGCGGCTGGACCACGCCGGACGGCGTCAGCACCCGGATCTACCTGCTCCACTTCGCCACGGCGGAGATGGTGGACGCACAGATCGCGAGCGACACCGTCTCCTACAGCACCCCCGCCTACCTGGTGCGCGGCGTGCACGACGCCGTACACGACGAGGAGTTCCCCCAGGCGGCCGCCGTCTCCGGCATCAAGCGCGTCGCCTACACCGAGCCAGCCCCCCACGGCCCCGAGCACGTCCGGCTGGGCTACCTCTCCGCGGGCGATGTCTACGCGGTGGTCATCCAGTCGCGCAAGGGCGGCGAGGTCCCGGCCGTGCCGTTCCAGCAGACCGTGGTGCTCCAGAGCCAGCTGCTCGGCTGACGCCGTGGAGGCGCGACTCCTCCGCCGACGCCGCTGAGGCGTACCTCGCAAGGAATGGCGGGCCCCGGCCGCGTAAGCTGGGGCCCGGTCATGCGCACCCGAACCCTCCGCTCACCAAGGAGCACCCCGTGATTGCCTTCTTCGAGATCCTGCTGGTCCTCGTCTGTGTCGGCGTGCTGGCCTTCGCCGGACTGGCCGTGAAGAAGCTGTACCAGGGCCAGCGCTGACCTTTCCCCGTCCAGCCGTACGAGACTGCTGAGCTGATCATGATCGAGATCCCGTCCGACCTCCACAAGGACCTCGTGCCCCTCGCGTTCCTGCTGGGCAGGTGGGCCGGCGCCGGCGTGCACGACTTCCCCGGCTCCGAGAAGTGCAACTTCGGGCAGGAGGTGTCCTTCACGCACGACGGACGCGACTTCCTCGAGTACCACTCCCGCACCTGGGTGCTCGACAACGACGGCAACAAACTGCGTCCCCTGGAGTCCGAGACCGGCTACTGGCGTATCGACGCGGCCCGCAAGGTCGAGGTCACGATGACCCGTGACGACGGCGTCGTGGAGATCTGGTACGGCGAGATGGCCGACAAGAAGCCGCAGATCGACCTGGTCACGGACGCGGTCGCGCGGACGGTGGCCTCGCGGCCCTACTCCGGCGGCAAGCGCCTGTACGGCTACGTCAAGAGCGACCTCATGTGGGTCGGCGAGAAGCAGACCCCCGAGGTCGAGCTGCGCCCCTACATGTCCGCCCAGCTGAAGAAGGTCGTCACCCCCGAGGAGGTCGAGCGCTGGGCCAAGGCCCTGCCCGACGACCTGCCGGACGACGGGGTGGCCTTCTTCAAGTAGGCCGGTTCCGCAGTGGCCCGCCGCCCGGGTGGTTCTAGACTCGTCGGTGTGGTGAGCACCGACTGGAAGAGCGACCTCAGGCAGCGCGGCTACCGGCTGACGCCGCAGCGGCAGCTTGTCCTCGAAGCCGTGGACACCCTGGAGCACGCGACCCCCGACGACATCCTCGCGGAAGTGAGGAGAACGGCGTCGGGGGTCAACATTTCCACCGTCTACCGGACGCTGGAGCTCCTGGAGGAGCTGGGCCTCGTCTCGCACGCCCATCTGGGGCACGGTGCGCCCACGTACCACCTCGCCGACCGGCACCACCACATCCACCTGGTGTGCCGGGACTGCACCAACGTCATCGAGGCCGATCTGTCCGTCGCCGCCGACTTCACCGCCAAGCTGCGGGAGGAGTTCGGCTTCGACACCGACATGAAGCATTTCGCGATCTTCGGCCGCTGCAAGGAATGCTCTCTGAAGAGTTCAAGTACCGAGTCGTAGGCTTGAGCGCATGAAGAGCCCCCTGCTGTCCCTTCCCGGCGCGGTCCCCGCCGAGGGCGTGGACGAAGGCGTCGCCGCCCACTACGGCGACCTGTTCCGTGAGCAGCGCGCCCTCGCCGACGGCGCCGGATTCGTGGACCTCTCCCACCGCGGAGTGGTCACGGTGTCCGGCGACGACCGGCTCGCCTGGCTGCATCTGCTGCTCACCCAGCACGTCAGCGACCTCCCGGCCGGGCAGGCCACCGAGGCGCTGATCCTCTCCGCGCACGGACACATCGAACACGCGCTGTATCTCGTCGACGACGGCACCACCGTCTGGGCCCATGTCGAGCCCGGCACCCAGGAGGCGCTGATCGCCTATCTGGAGTCGATGAAGTTCTTCTACCGCGTGGAGGTCGCCGACCGGACCGGCGACATCGCCGTCGTCCATCTGCCCGCCGGGTCCATCGCCCCGGTGCCGGACGGGGCGGTCGTCCGCGAGACGCCGTTCGGGCGCGATCTCTTCCTCCCGCGCGACGGCCTGGAGGCCTACGCCGGGCAGGTCGGCTCCCCGGCCGGGATCCTCGCCCACGAGGCGCTGCGCGTGGAGCAGCAGCGGCCCCGGCTCGGCTTCGAGACCGACCACCGCACCATCCCGCACGAGCTGGGCTGGATCGGCGGCGCGGTGCACCTCCAGAAGGGGTGCTACCGGGGGCAGGAGACCGTCGCCCGGGTGCAGAACCTGGGCAAGCCGCCCCGCCGGCTGGTCTTCCTGCACCTGGACGGCAGCGAGGTGCATCTGCCGCCGCCCGGCACGGAGCTCCGGGTCGCGGACGAGGGGCCCGACGGCCGGAAGATCGGGTTCGTGACGACATCGGTCCGCCATCACGAGCTGGGTCCGGTGGCGTTGGCGCTGGTCAAGCGGAACGTGCCGGTGGACGCGCGGCTGTTGGCCGGGGAGACGGCCGCGGCTCAGGAAGTCGTCGTCGAGCCGTAGGGCTGTGCCTGGCGGATTCCCGCTCGCCCGGCGGATTCCCGCCTGTTGTGTGGCGGCTTCACATCTCCAGCAGGACCGTGAACGGGCCGTCGTTCGTCAGGGACACCCGCATCCGGGCGCCGAAGCGGCCGGTGGCCACCGTGGCGCCCAGGGCGCGGAGTTGGGCGACCACCTCGTCGACCAGCGGCTCCGCCACCTCGCCCGGGGCGGCCGCGTTCCAGGTGGGGCGGCGGCCCTTGCGGGCGTCGCCGTAGAGCGTGAACTGGCTGATGACCAGCAGCGGCGCGTCGATGTCGCTGCACGACCTCTCGTCGTGCAGCATCCGCAGCGACCAGAGTTTGCGGGCCAGTTGGGCCGCCTTCTCCTTGGTGTCCTCGTGCGTCACCCCCACGAGGACGCACAGACCCTCGCCGCTGATCTCGCCCACGGTCTCGCCGTCCACGACGACACTCGCGCCGTCCACCCGCTGTACCACTGCACGCATGCCGACCATCATGCCGTGCGGGTCGAAGGGCGTCGTACCTGGGCTTCTTTTCGTTCCTTAAGCGCCCATCTGGGGCCGTTCGGGGGCACTCGGTCACATAGCGGCCAGTTGGGGTGGCACGATGCTCCCACACGCCGGTCGAGGGGACGGTTGAGGCGTATGAGCACACCGAGCACGAGCACCGGGCGGCCGCCGGGCACGACCACCCGGCGAACGCCCACGCAGCGCACGGAGAGTCCGGTGCCGGGCGCGCTGCCCGGCGAACCCGGTCCGCCGGATCTTGCGCTGCTGAGCCTGCCCGAACTGCGGGCGCTGCGGCGGGACGCACAGCGGGACGAGGCCGATCTCAGCTATGTCCGGCGGCTGCTCCAGGGGCGGATCGACATCCTGCGCGCCGAACTGGCCCGGCCGGGGGAGGTGTCCGTGGTGGCGCGGCTGTCGGAGATCCTCACCGACGGGCCCGCCCGGCAGCGGTCGTCGGCCCGGCACGTCACGCTGGGCACCCCGCACGGCGAGGAGTACCGGCGGCTGGCCGAGGAGATGCTCGCCGAGGTCGAGCTGTCGGATCTCGCGGCCCGTACGGACCTCGAGCTGAACGCGGCGATGGGCCGGCTCGTGCGGTACGAGCGGGAGGTCTCGCGGCGGCGGGCGGGGCTCCAGGGCACGACCGACGCGTGCAGCGCGGAGATCGCGCGGCGGTACCGGGACGGTGAGGCGCAGGTGGACGATCTGCTGGTGTGACGGCCTGCCGGCGTCACGCCTGCGGTTTGTGGGTGGTGCGGGGCTGGGGCGGGGGGGGGGGGGGGGGGGGGGGGGGGGGGGGGGGGGGGGGGGGGGGGGGGGGGGGGGGGGGGGGGGGGGGGGGGGGGGGGGGGGGGGG